>DASVVS010000075.1:0-4944 GCA_036386455.1 Thermoleophilaceae bacterium | reverse complement strand
GACCCGTGCAGGCTCACGAGGTGGTCGATCGTCTCGCGCATCTGGCGCGAGTCGTGGAACAGCCGCCAGTCGAGGAAGCGCGTGAGCCCCTGGCGGACCACGAGCGAGCTGAGCGGGAGGGGGATCGAGAGCGCGGTCTTCCACGCGTACTCGTAGCCGGCGAGCATGTGCCACCACCACGGCGGCCCCTTGCCGAGCCCGGCGGGCGCCACGAGGCCGAGCCGCTCGACCATGTCCGGCCGCTCGAGGGTCAGGTGCAGCGAGATGGCGCCGCCGAGCGAGTGCCCGATCACCGTGGCCCGCTCCAGCCCCAGCTCCTCGAACAGCCGCGGGAAGAACTCGCGGTAGAAGTCGATCAGGACCGGCGCGCGCGGGTCGCCCGAGCGCCCGAACGGCGGGACGTCGATCGCGATCACGCGGTGCTGGGCGAGGAGGCCCGGCACGACCTTGCGCCATCCGTCGGCGGTGTCGCCGTAGCCGTGGATGAGCACGACCGGTGGCGCATCGGGAGCACCGCCCTCGACCATGTACGTGTCGACGCCGCCGATCTCGATGAGCCGGTGCGAGAGCTCCATGCCCTTGGCGTCATGGAGCCCCGGATGTCTTGGTGCCCGCACTTTGCGGAATTCCCCTCACGACCTTTGTACCACGGAGTGGGGACAATGTCGCTCTGGTGGCCACGATCCTCGTGATAGGCGACGCAGCGGAGCTCGCGCCGGCCCTCGAGGCGCGCGGGCACGCCGTGCGCGCGCTGCCGGAGCCCGAGAACCTCGGCGGCATCCTCCCCGAGCTCCAGGGCGTGAGCGCGCTCGCCTGGCTCGGCGGCCCCGAGCTGCTCGAGTCGCTCGCCGCCAAGCTCGTGGACACCCACGTGCGCGGCTTCGCGTGCGGCCCGGCGGGCGCCGAGATCGCCGCCCGCTTCACGGAGACCTACGGGATGCCGACGGCCGTCATCGAAGGCGGGACCGGCGACGCGGTGCGCGCCGTCGAGTCGCTCATCGCCTAGCGGCCTCCACGAAAGCGGAGAAGAGCGCCTGCTGCTCGGGCGAGTCCTGCATCGCCTCGCAGTGCCACTGCACGCCGAGGAGGAACCCGTCGCCCTCGACGGCCTCGATCACGCCGTCGAGCGCGCAGGCGACCTCGCGCAGCCCCTCGCCCACCCGGTCCGGGGCCTGGTGGTGGTACGAGTTCACGTAGGCCCCCTCGCGCCCGAGGATCCCCGCCAGCCGGCTTCCGCGCTCCACGTGCACGGTGTGCATCGCGTCCGGGTCGCCGTCGGCCTCGCGCCGGTGGGCGATGTCGTCGCCCGGGTGGTCCGGCAGGTGCTGGTGCAGCGTGCCCCCGTGCACCACGTTGAGGAGCTGCATGCCGCGGCAGATCGCCAGGAGCGGCAGGCCGCGCCGCTCGGCCTCGCGCACGACGGCGGCCTCGAAGCGGTCCACCTCCGGCCAGGTCGGCCCGAGCTGCGGGTGCGGCTCCTGGCCGTACATCGACGGATGGATGTCCGGCCCGCCGGGGATGACGATCCCCTGGAAGCGCGCGACCAGCTCCGGCACCACCTCGTCCGCCTGAGGAGACATCACCACGGGCATCCCGCCGGCCCGCGTGACCGCGCGCATGTAGTGGAGGTTGAGGACCATCTCCTCGCGGCCGGCCTCGGCGTGGGGGAGGTCCTCGTCGCGCACGGGCCTGCGCACCTCCGAGGTCGTGAGTCCTATGAGCGGCCGTCCGGTTGACACGGGCTGACATCATCGTTGATCGGCATTCGAGACTTTGAAACCGAGGAGAACGCTGTGGCCGGCTACACCAAGGACGTGCTCGTCGAGACCAGTTGGGTCGAGGAGCACCTGAACGACCCGAGCATCCGGATCGTCGAGGTGGACGAGAACCCGGCGCTGTACGCGGAGGCCCACATCCCCGGGGCCATCGGGTTCGACTGGAAGACCGACCTCCAGGACCAGGTCAAGCGCGACTTCCTGGGCCCGGACGAGTTCGGCGAGCTCATGGGCTCGCGCGGGATCTCGAACGAGCACACGATCGTGCTCTACGGCGACCGCAACAACTGGTTCGCCGCCTACACGTACTGGTACTTCCGCTACTACGGGCACGACAACGTGAAGCTGATGAACGGCCCGCGCGAGAAGTGGATCTCCGAGAACCGGCCGACCAGCACCGACGCGCCGCAGTACGACGCGGCCACGTTCAAGGCGCAGCCCGGCGACGACTCGATCCGCGCCAAGCGCGACGAGGTGCTCGAGGCGCTCGGCGCGAACACGCGTCTCGTGGACGTTCGCTCGCCGGCCGAGTACTCGGGCGAGCTGATCGCGATGGCGGGCTATGAGCAGGAGGGCGCGCAGCGCGGCGGGCACATCCCCGGCGCGGCGTCGATCCCGTGGGCGCAGGCGGTCAAGGAGGACGGCACGTTCAAGGATGCCGACGAGCTGCGCGAGCTCTACGGCTCGAAGGGCGTGACCGACGGGAACGACATCATCGCCTACTGCCGCATCGGCGAGCGCTCGGCGCACACGTGGTTCGTGCTGCACGAGCTGCTCGGCCAGGAGAACGTCAAGAACTACGACGGCTCCTGGACCGAGTGGGGCAACATGGTCGACGTGCCGATCGAGAAGGGCTCCGGCTCGTAGTGCGCCGCAGCCTGGCGGCGGCGCTGGCGTGCGTCGCGCTGGTCGCCGCCGGCTGCGGCGGCGGGGACGACGACGGCCCCGACACGCCCAAGGCCGCCGAGACGCTCCAGCAGTTCCAGGCGCGGCTGACCACGGCCGTGGGCGCGATCGGGGCCGGGCAGTGCGACGCGGTCGACACGTTCAACGCCAAGTCCGGCCTGCAGCTCCAGTGCAAGTCGAAGGAGCTGTTCAAGGGCTTCCTCGTGACGGGCGCGAAGACCTACGGCACCGGTGGCGTGGTCGAGTTCCGGGCGGCCCAGGTGCCGCAGGGCGTCGGCGCCTACACGTTCGCGATCGGCGAGGACGGCAAGTACCAGCTCACGGGGCCGATCGCGCCCGTGCTGCCGGCGTCCTCCCTCGACCAGGAGCCGAAGGACGCCGATGGCATGGACAAGGCGGCGCAGGAGATGGTCGACGCGATCCGGGCGAACGACTGCAACCGCTTCTCCGAGGTCGTCTACGTGCCGGCGGACATGCCGAAGGACCAGGCCTGCAGGCAGGAGCTGACCGAGGCGTACGGGCCGCTGCGTGCGGAGCTCGCCAAGCACAAGGACGCAAAGCCGGAGCGCCTCGGCGGCAACGACCGCTTCATGTTCTACGCGCTCTGGACCGGCGACCAGTACCGCACGCTGATCGTGAGCCGCACGGGCCCGGGCGCCAAGCGGCCGTTCGTCGGCTTCGTGACCTTCCGCGGGCCGGCCAAGACCTGAGGAGGGGCAGGACCTAGAGGACGGGCCGGAGCCGGTCGAGCAGCTGCTCGACCATCCGGGCGGTCGCGCCCCAGATGAAGTGCCGGCCGACCGTGTAGGTGGGCGTCTTGATCGGCACGCCCTTGCGCAGCAGCCGCTGCATCTCGAATCCGTCCACGAGCGACGCCAGCGACAGCTCCAGCACCTCGTCCACCTCGCGCTCCTGGAGGGTCCAGCGCAGGCCCGCCTCGATGACCCCGACGAACGGGAACACGCGGTAGCCCGTCACGAAGGTGCCCACCGGCGCCAGCGCGCCCACGAGGTCGACCGCCGCGCGCGGCAGCCCGATCTCCTCCTCGGCCTCACGCAGCGCGGTGATCCGCAGGTCCTCGTCCGGAGAGTCCTGGCGCCCGCCGGGGAACGAGATCTCGCCGGCGTGGCGGCGCAGGTCGTCGCGCCGCTTGGTGAAGACGGCGTGCAGCTGGCCGGCGACCTCGTACAGCGGCACGAGCACGGCCGCGTCGGTCGAGCCCGGCGCGTCCATCTCCGCCGCCTCCTCGGGCAGCAGGAGCAGCTCGGCGAGGCGGTCCCTCAGACCAGCTCGACCGACTCGTCGAACATGACCTCGCCCTCGAGCGTCCGGTGCACCGGGCACTTGGCGGCGATCTGCATGAGCCGCTCGCGCTGCTCCTCCGGCAGCTCCTTGGGCAGCAGCACCTTCATCGCGAACTTGGTCGGCGAGCCGCGCTGGGCGGGCTCGTAGTCCACGTCCACGGCGATGTCGCCGATGTTCCAGCCCTTGCGGGTCGCGTACATCTCCATCGTGATCGCGGTGCAGGACGCGAGGCTCGCGGCGAGCAGGTCCTGCGGACTGGGCCCCTCGTCGGTTCCTCCGTCCTCCTCCGGCTCGTCGGCGGTGATCGTGTGGCTGCGCATCTCGACGCTGTGCTTGTAGGAGCCGTCCTGGCGCTTGGCTATCGCTCTCATCCTCTTCCTCCGAAGAGCTCGGGTTCCGGCTCGTCGGCGAACCGAGCCATTGCGTAAAGGGCGTCCGAGGCGCGGTTGAGGAAGCGCAGCACGGTCGGGTCGGCGAGGTCGCCGGCGCGGTCGATGTCCACCACGCGGCGCTCGGCCCGGCGCACGGCGGAGCGGGCCACGTCCAGCCGCGCCGAGAGCTCGGTCCCGCCCGGCAGCACGAACTTGGGCGGCAGGTCCACGCGGGCCATGTAGCGGTCGATGTCGGCCTCGAGGCGCTCGACCATCGCGGCCGTCACCTTCGTCACGCCCGGCTCCAGCCGGTGGGCCGCCTCGCTCGCGGTGGCGAGCTCCGATCCGGCGATGAAGAGCTCGGTCTGCAGGCGCAGGATGTCGGCGGTGATCTCGGGCTCGTCGCGAGCGGCCGCGCGCGCCAGGCCCAGCGCGGAGGCCGCCTCGTCGACCGCCCCGTAGGCCTCCGGGCGCAGGTCCGACTTGGCCACCCGGCCGCCGTACCACAGGCCGGTTGTGCCGTCGTCGCCCTTGCGGGTGTAGATCTCCACCATCGCGCGGGGATCCTAGGCGTTCGCGTCCTGACG
>DASVVS010000074.1:0-9086 GCA_036386455.1 Thermoleophilaceae bacterium | reverse complement strand
CGTCCAGGCCACCTGGACGGGGGTTCAGGTGTCGCGCCGACGCGCCGAATAGAGGGGCACATCGCGGCTTCCACGGACGGAGGCCGCCAACCCCCCACACCGCCGCCATGCTCCGAACCTCCCGCCATGCCCTGATCGCGGTCATCGCCGCCGCCATCCTCTGCCTCGCCGCCCCGTCGATCGCGTCCGCCTGCCCCGGCGGCGACGACGAGCTGGCCGCCGGCTCCGTCCGCTCCTCCGAGGCCGTGACCTTCTGCCTCATCAACCAGGAGCGCACCACGCGCGGCCTCCGCGCCCTGCGCCGCAACAAGCGCCTGGACCTCGCCTCGCGCCGCCACGCGCGGTCGATGGCCGCCCGCAACTTCTTCGCTCACGGCAACTTCGTCGGCCGCATCAAGTCCGCCCGGTACCTGCAGGGCGCGCGCGGCTGGCGCCTCGGCGAGAACATCGCCTGGGGCAGCGGCGTGCTCGGTACGCCGGAGGAGATCGTGGACTCCTGGATGCACAGCCCGGGTCACCGCGCGAACATCCTCAGCCGCGGCTTCCGTGAGATCGGCGTCGGCATCGCCTACGGCACCCCGAGCGGGTCCTACGGCGACGGCGGCACCTACGTGACCGACTTCGGCACCCGCGGGTAACGCGCCCGCGGCCCACCGGGGTCGATTGCGTCCTCATAGAGGACGGAAGTGACCCCGGTCGATCGAGTGTTGACCATCGGCTGATGGCCGCCGCGGCCAGGGCTCGCTAGCCTGCCCGCCGCCGATGGCCGACATCCAGCCGCTCCACACACTCCGCTACGACCTGGGCAGCATCGGGTCGCTCGACGCGGTCGCCGCCCCGCCCTACGACGTCATCGACGCCACCCTGCGGGCCGAGCTCGTGGCCAAGAGCCCGTTCAACGTGGTCGAGATCGACCTGCCCCAGGCCGAGGGCGGCGACGACCCCTACCTCCACGCCCAGACCACCTTCGAGGCCTGGCGCCAGCAGGGCGTGATCGCCCACGAGCGCGAGCCAGCGATCTGGCCGATCGAGCAGGAGTTCACCGACTCGTACGGCACCAGGCACGTGCGCGGCGCCTTCCTCTGCCGCGTCCGCGTGGAGGACTACGGCGCGGGCCGCATCCGCCCCCACGAGCGCACCCAGCCCGGCCCCAAGGAGGACCGCCTGCGCCTCACCCGCGCCACGCGCGCGAACCTCTCCCCCATCTTCAGCCTCTACCCCGGCGAGCCGGTCGACCTCCCGACGGACGGCGCACCGTTCGGCGAGTACCACGAGGGCGGCGCGACCACGCGCATCTGGCGCTGCGCCGACCCCGACCTGATCGCCTCCGTGCAGGCCGCGCTGGCCGACGCCGAGCTGCTGATCGCCGACGGCCACCACCGCTACGAGACCGCCCGCGTCTACGCCGACGAGGTCGGCGGCGAGGGCGAGCACCGCTACACGCTGATGTGCCTCTGCGCGATGTCGGACCCCGGCCTGACCGTGCTGCCCACGCACCGCCTCCTGACCGACCTGACGGACGAGAAGCGCGAGGCGCTGCGCGCGACGGTCGAGCGCGAGTTCGACGTGGAGCCGGTCGAGCGCGACGATCTCGAGCCCCCCGCCGGCGGCGAGCGGCTCGCGATCGGCTACTACGACCGCCACCACCGCCGCCCGCTGCGGCTGACGCTCAAGGACCCTGCGATCGCCGACCGCGTGCTGGCCGACAAGCCGGCGGCCTACCGCCGCCTGGACACCGCCCTGCTCGAGGCCCTGATCCTGCGCGACACGCTCGGCATGACCGAGGACGACGTCGCCCGCCAGAACGGCCTGACCTACGCGAAGCGGCTCGACCACGCCATCGAGGCGGTCGAGTCGGGCAGCGTGGAGGCCGCGTTCTTCATGAGCGCGACGCCGGTCGAGCTGGTCCAGGACGTCGCCGAGACGGGCGAGTCGATGCCGCCGAAGTCGACGTACTTCTACCCCAAGATCCCGACCGGGCTGGTCTTCAACCCGCTGGAGTAGGTCCGAGGTCGTCGGAGCGGCCGGCGCAGCCGACCGCGGCCAGCTGGCCCAGCTTGACCGGCCAGCCACGGGCGTGGTCGGCACGCTCCTCGCCGCTGAGCCCGTGGTGTCGCAGGGTGACCTTCGTCCCGCTGCCGGCGGCCTCGAGGTCGATCTCGACCGTGCTCGAGCCGGGCGGGAGCCGGACGGAGCCGGCGTCGCCCCAGCTGAAGACGACACGGCGCGGCGGCTGGACCTCGAGGTAGCTGCCGCGGACGAGGCGGTGGCTGACGTCGACGGCGAAGCGGCCACCCGGAACCGGGTCGAGCTCGGCGGCGTGGCCGAGCCACTGCGTCAGCCGGGCGGGGTCCGTGAAGAAGGGGAACACCCGCTCGGGGTCGGCGTCGATCCAGACGGACTCGACGAGGACCGGCTCAGCCGTCGCCACTCGCGACCTCGCGCTCGACGGCCTGCTTGAGCATCCGCAGTCGCGCGGGCCAGAGCTCCTCGAGGTAGTCGCGTACCGGTTGCAGTCCCTCCGGGCGGAGCACGTAGAGGCGCTGCCGCCCGGCGGGTCGCACGTCCACGAGTCCGGCCTCCGACAGCGCCTTCAGGTGCAGCGAGACGGCCTGCTGGGTGATGTCGGGAAACTCGCGGGCGATCTCGGACGCCGCGCGGGGCTCCTCCCGCACGAGCGACAGGATCGCGCGCCGCCGTGGTTCGGCAAGCGCTCCGAAGGGGTGCATGGCGGCAAGACTACAAGACTTGACTTGTACAAGTATAAACTTGTATATTCGCTCCCATGACTACTGACAGCAGCACCCACACCGATTTCCGCCTCGACCTCCCCGTCGCGGCACCGGCCCAGCGTCTACGTGAAGCCGTCGCCCGCGTCGAGGACTGGTGGAGCACCGCGCTCGACCGCGACGGCGACGAGTTCACCGCGCACTTCGACCACAACTGGACCCGCATACGCGTCGACGGCGACCGCTGGACGGTCACCGCGCAGGACACCCCGGCGCTGCCGGTTGCCGACGAGTGGGTCGGCGACGTCCTGACCTTCGACGTCGAGGACGCCGGCGCCGAGACCAGCATCCTGCACTTCACGCACCACGGGCTGCTGGCCCAGGAATGCGCGTCGGACTGCCAGCCGGCATGGCGGAACTTCATCGCCAGCCTGATCTCCCTGGCCGAGACCGGGGAAGGCCGGCCCTGGCGGCCCGGGGTGGCGCCCACCGGCGTGGAGGTCGGCAGCTAGGGCCGGCCGGCGTCCTGAGCTCCGCTCAGCCGCCGCAGGTCGTCACGTCGAGCGTGCGGGCCGCGCCCGCCGGGAACGTCGCCCGCACGCGCGTGATGACCGGGTGCGAGCCCGACGAGTAGCCCGGCAGCATCTCCACGCCGGACGGGGCCTCGCTGAAGGTGACCTCCTGCAGGCCGTCGGAGACCCGCGCGCCGTCGACCGTCACGCCGTCGGGGTCGCGCACGGCCAGCACGTCGTACTCCACGGCGTCGCCCGCGGCGACCGGCAGCCGCATCCGCACGCCGCAGCTCACGGCCTCGTAGCGCACGGGCGTGCCCGGGCGGGCCATCGTCCCGTCCGGCATCCGCCAGCCGGTCACGACCCGGACGGACGAGCGCCCGGCGCTGATCGCCGTGCCCACGGGCACCCCCACGGGCGTCCCGCCGCCCGGCCGCAGCCGCGGCCCGGCGCTGTCGGCGGCCCGGCGGTCCGGCGACTCGACCCGCGGCCGCAGCGGGATCACGTCGCGCCAGCGCCCGTCCACCCGGCGCTTCAGCGCGACCATCCCGAAGTCGCTGCGCAGGTCGTCGAGCCGGCGCTGCATGTCGCGCGACTGGCGCACCGCGAACCAGAGCGAGCCGGTGCGCAGGGTGACGAAGGAGTCGTCGGCGCGGCCGAGCAGCCGCGGCCCCTGCGCGTCCGAGGCGAGCCGCCCGATCGTGCGCGTGCGCGCGGCCGCCTCCTCGCGCGCGTACTCGAGGAACGTGAGCGTCAGCCCGCTGAAGATGGCCGCGCCGGCGTACGGGTCGAGGCCCGGGAGCCCGCGCTGGAGGTCGCGCCCGAGGGCAGGCACGATGTAGAGCCCCTGCGATCCCACGTCGTGCTCGGTCCGCAGCCGCTCCACGGCGCGGTCGGCCAGCGCCTGCCAGCGCGCGGCGGTCCCGCCGCCCACGCCCCGCTGCCGCGCCGCCACCTGCGCGCCGTAGGCGGTCATCGTGAGCGCCCACGACTCCTCCTGCGAGCGCCCGGCGTAGGCCAGGTCCCCGTCGGGCGCCGTGAGGAGCCACGACGCGTGCACCATCCGCCCGAGCAGCTGCCGTGCCCGCGCCGACAGCCGGCTGCCCATCACCTCGAGCGCCCGCGCGTAGAAGCCGATCGACAGCCCCTGGTAGGCGAGCGGGTACTCGGGCCGGTCGCTGACGAGAGCGGCCACGCCGCCGCCGGACCGCAGCAGCGTCGGACGCGCCACGGCGTACACCTCGTCCTCGACTATCCGCACCGCACGGCGCTCCGTGCTGTTGTAGGTCCCCGGATGCAGCACGGCGCCCTCTGTCTTGGACCGCAGCCCGGTCCGCTTGAGCTCGAACACGGCCACCGCCTCGACCAGGTGGTGGTTGAAGTAGCGCCGCGCGTTCGCGCGCAGCAGCAGCGGCTTGACGGTGGTGAGCCAGCGCTCCCAGCTGCGCCGGTTCTGGCGGAACAGCGGCCGGCTGGCGAGCCGGCGCTTGGCGATGTTGTAGGAGCTCGCCAGCGCCCAGGTCTCGAAGTTGGTCTGGAGCGTGTCGCGGTACTCGGGGTGCTCGGCGACCCAGGTGAGCGAGCGCAGCGCGGTGTCGATCAGCGCGCCGTTGCCCGTGCGCACTCCGGTCTGCAGAAGCGCGTGGCCGAGCACGGCCTCGGCGTAGCGCGCGTTGCCGAGCCCGGGCTTGCACTGGCGCACCAGGCAGAAGGAGACGTCGCCCCCGTAGACGTAGTCTTGGTAGGTGCCGTTCTCGTTCTGCAGGCCCGGCCAGGGCTCGGCGATCCGCTCCGCGAGCGGACCCCAGGCGGAGGGCGCCTTGGCTGAGGCGGGTGCGGCCAGCACCAGGCATAGGGCGACCGTGGCGAGCGCGGCTCGTCGCATCGGGGCCAGTAAACACGCAGTCGCGGCGATTGCAGCGCTCATCGTCAGCACGAGTACGCCAGCTTTCGCCGCGGCGCCGCCCGAATGGACCCAGAAGGCGGCCGAGATCGCCGCCCCGTGGCCCGGCCTGCAGGAGACCGACGGGCGCTTTCGCGACTACGTGATCGCCCGCGATCCGACCGACGACCGCGACGACTACGGCGACCCGATGCTCGGCTACGGCCTGCTGCAGACCGCGGTCCGGACCGGCGACGCCGCCCTGGCCGACTCGGCCCTGCGCGCGCTCGAGTACTCGCTCGACCGCGCCGCGCGCAGCCCCTCGACCCAGGTCTTCCACCAGCTCGCCGTCGTGAGCGCCTACAACGTGGCGCGCGAGCGGTATCCGAGCCACGCCGTGTTCCAGAGCGCCCGCGCCCGCTGGGAGGACGTGCTGCGGCGGATCGAGGTCTACCGGATCGGCAAGCGCGCGGTCACGAACAAGTCGATCGTCGAGACAGTCCTGCTGCTCGAGCTGCTGCGGAGCGGGCTCAGCTCGGACGTGCCGGGCTCCGCGCTCGCCGACCGCGCCGGCACCGACGCGGCCGTGAGGCGCTTCCTGTCCAGCGACCTGCCGCGGGCCGCCAAGCCGTACGAGCGTGGCGGCCGCGCGGTGCTCGGCGACATGCCGCTGCTGCCGCCCTCCTACCACGCGCTCTCGATCGGCGTGCTCGGCCGCGCGATCGAGCTGCTCGGCGCCGACGCCCCCGGCGCGGCCCGCTTGCTGCTGCGCCGCGCCACCGAGGGGTCGGTGGCCAGCGCGGCGCCCGACGGCGAGGTGGCCTACCACGGCCGCTCCCAGGCGCAGGCGTGGACGCTCACGCTGGCGGCCCACGGGGCCGAGGTGGCCGCCGTGCAGCCCGGCGCCTCGGGCCGCGCCGTCCACTACCGCGGCCTCGCCCGCCGCGCGGTCGCCAACCTCATCGCGCGCTACCCGACCGGCCCCGAGGGCTTCCTCGTCACACCCTCGCTGGCGCAGAGCATCCCCGCGGCGATCCCGGGGCTCGACGAGTACGTCGCGGCCACCTCCTACACCGGCCTGACGCTGTCCGCGCTCGAGTGGGCGATCGCCGCTGCCGGGGACGGCAGCGCCGCCTCGCCTCGCTCCGGGGCCGTGGTGGTGGGCGGCGGCACGGGCTCGTGGGCCACGGTCCGCGCCGGCGAGTCGTGGTTCGCCGTCAAGCGGGCGCGCACCTCGGTCCGCGACCTCCGCTACGACACCGGCTTCGTGGCCCTGAAGGTCCTGCGCGGCGGCAGGTGGCGCGACGCGATGCCGCTGCGCCCCCGCACGCTGAAGGGCGACCAGAGCGCCGGGCCGATCCTGTCCGGCGGCGGCGTGCCCGAGTTCACCGAGTTCAAGGCGGCAAAGGGCGGCCGCGTGATCGGCCGCGGCGGCTTCCGCACCAAGACGGGGCGCTGGCTGCGCCGCGGCGTGACCTTCACCTTCGCCCCCACAGCCTGCGGCGCGCGCATGACCTGGAACGCGCGCAAGGGCGAGAGCTACACCTACTCGGGCTTCTTCGCCGGCCAGCCGTCGATCGGCACCGGCTCGATCAACGACGCCCAGCAGCAGATCCGCTTCGGCCAGCGGATCACCGCCAAGCGCCAGGACGGCTACAGCTCGGCGTCCGACGCAGAGCTGCAGCGCGTGATCGCCCGGTTCAAGCGCTCAGGCGCGGGCAGCGCCTCGATCGAGATCTGCGACTAGGGGCAGGGCACCGTGGTGCCCGGCAGGTAGCACGGCGGCGGGGGTGGTGGCGTCGTTCCGCCGCCTCCGGTGCCGCCCCCTCCGGTGCCGCCGCCGCCACCGCCTCCGCCTCCGCCTCCGAAGGCGGCCTGCGCCCACTGCGCCAGCGCCGTGAACGCCGCGCTCCCCTTGCCCTTCCGGGAGACGATGCTCGTGTCGAAGAACGCGTACTTCTTCGGCGGCTCGATCAGGAGGAAGTGCAGCATCTGCCGCACGCGCGGGTTGGCGCGGGCGATGTCGTACGCACGCTTCAGGTGGTTGCCACGCGTCTCGTCGGGGATCTTGAAGCGGCCGGTGCGGAAGTAGCCGAACTCGGTGAGCCAGACGTCGAGCGCGCCGCCGCCGGGCGTGCGCAGCGACCCGTTCTTGGCGTAGGCGTCGAGCGCGGAGGTCAGCCGGCCGAGCGTTCCGATCGTGACGTTGTCGCCGCCCGGGAACTGGTAGTCGGGCCCGTGCTCGTAGTCGTACGGGTGATGCGCGAAGCCGTCCGCGCGCAGCTTCTGCCCCTTGACCACCGAGCGCAGGAACTTCAGCGGCGCCTGGGCGGTGCGCGAGTTGCGCGCGTACGGCGCGGTCTCGCCGATCAGCACCTGCGCGTTCTTGTTCGCCTTCTTCGCCGCGCTGTAGCCGGCCTTGTAGAGCGAGCGGTAGAGCGACGGCTGGCTCTTCACCGGCGCGAGCCAGCCGACGTGGTTGGGCTCGTTCCAGATCGAGTAGCGGCCGACCAGCGAGTGGAAGTGCGACACGGTCGCCTTCACGAAGTCCGCGTACAGCTTTGCGTTGGGCTTGTAGGGACCGCGCTTCCTGTTGCCGGCCGCCCAGGCCGGCGCCGGGCCGGTCAGCGCCATCTGCACCTGCAGGCCCTTTGCCCGCGCGGCGACCACGAGCTGGTCGTAGGACACGAAGTCGTACTTGATCTTCTTGGGCCGCGTGCGCGAGCCGGCCGACTTGCCGACGACCGCGGCCCACAGCACGTTCACGCGCAGGTGGGTGGTCTTCAGCTCCTGCAGGTGCGTGAACGCCTTGTCGCGGTTGTAGTACTCACGCGAGACGAAGACCGAGTCGTCCTGCACCGCCATCTCCAGGTTGGAGACGGCCCCGGCCGACGACGGTACGAGCAGGACGGCGACGAGTGCGGCTACTGCGAGCCAGAGGGGTACGCGCACAACCCCCATTGAAGCGCGTACGGAGGTCTTTGGCTACCGGTACCGCGCGACCCAGGACCTGAGCGTCCTGAATGCGCGGGTCTCCTTGCCCTTGCGGCCCAGGATCGCGGTGTCGAAGAAGCGGTAGCTCTTCGTCGGCTGGACCAGCAGGAACTGGAGCATCTGGCGCACGTGCTTGTTCCGGCGCGCCATGTCGAACGCCTGCTTGAGGTACGACGCGCGGGTCGCGTCCCTGATCCCGTAGCGCCCGGACTGCATGAAGCCGTACTCGGTCAGGTAGACCGGCGGCTGCCCGCCGGACGGCGTGCGCAGGAGTCCGGACCTGCGCAGCTTGCTCAGCGCGCCCGTGAGCCGGCTCAGCGTGGCGAGCGTGACGTTGTCGGAGCCGGGGAAGCGGTAGGTCGGCTCGTGCCCGAAGTCGTACGGGTGGTGGGCGAAGCCGTCCGCCGTCAGCGCGTAGCGCGAGCTCCCCCCGTAGCTGCGGTTGGCGCGCAGCACGCCCCGCAGGAACTGGAGCGGCGGCGTGGCCGAGCCGCGACGGCTCGCGTAGGGCGCGGTCTCGCCGAACAGCACCTGGGCGTTCGGGTTGTGCCGCTTCACGGCCGCGTAGCCGGCCTTGTAGAGCTGGCTGTAGAGGCCCGGCGCGCTCCTCAGCGGCGCGAGCCAGCCCACGTGGTTGGGCTCGTTCCAGATCGAGTAGCGGTTCACGAGGCTGTGGAAGTGGCTGACCGTGGCCTCCGCGAAGTCCTCGAAGTAGCGGTACTTCGGCTTGTAGGGGCCGCGCCTCTTGTTGCCGGTCGCCCAGGCGGGGGCGGGGCCGGTCAGCGCCATCTGCACCTCGAGCCCGCGCGCGCGGGCGGAGGTCACGAGCTGGTCGTAGGCGGTGAAGTCGTAGGTGACCCTGCTGGGGCGCGAGCGGCGGTTGGCCGAGCTGCCCACCACCGCCGCCCAGAGCACGTTCACGCGGATGTGCGTGACGCCCATCTGCCTGGCCTTGTCGAGCCCCCGCTC
>DASVVS010000073.1:0-1840 GCA_036386455.1 Thermoleophilaceae bacterium | reverse complement strand
CGGCGCGGCGTGATCGAGGAGCTGGTGCCGCCGACCGTCGTGACGCTCGAGACCGACCGCGAGCTCGTGGAGACCGAGCTGTTCCCCGAGGAGGAGCGCGCGCTGGGCCGCGCGGTCGAGAAGCGGCGGCGCGAGTTCGTGACCGGCCGGGCGCTGGCGCGGCGGGCGCTGGCGCGGCTCGGCGCGGGCGACGGGCCGGTGCCCGTGCCGAGTGGCGAGCGCGGAGAGCCGGTCTGGCCCGACGGAGTGGTGGGGAGCATCACCCATTGCGCCGTGCTCCGGGCGTGTGCGGTGGCGCGGACGGACGACGTCGCGTCGGTCGGCATCGACGCCGAGGTGCACGAGCGGCTGCCCGACGGGGTCTTCGAGACGGTGTCGAGCGCGACCGAGCGGCGGCTGCTGGCCGGCCAGGGCGCCGGCCTCTCCATGGACCGCGTGCTGTTCAGCGCGAAGGAGGCCGTCTACAAGGCCTGGTTCCCGCTGGCGCGCCGCTGGCTGGGATTCGAGGACGTCGAGATGGCGATCGACGCGGACGCCGGCACCTTCTGCGCGCGGCTGCTCGTGGAGGGGCCGGTGGTGGAGGGACGGCGCCTGACCGAGCTGTGCGGGCGCTTCCAGGTGGACGGCGGCGTCGTCGCCACCGCGGTGGTGGTGGGCGCGTGAGCCGCCCGCGCTCGGACATCGCGATCGTCGGCGTCGCGTGCCGGATGCCGGGCGCGCCGGATCCCGCCCGGCTGTGGGACCTCCTGCGCGAGGGTCGCGAGGCGCTCACGGACGCGCCGCCGGAGCGCGCGGGCACCGCGGTGCCGCGCGGCGGGTTCATCGAGCACGTCGAGGAGTTCGACCCCGACTTCTTCGGCATGTCGCCGCGCGAGGCGGTCGCTAGCGATCCGCAGCAGCGGCTCGCGCTCGAGTTGAGCTGGGAGGGCCTCGAGGACGCCGGCATCGCGGTGGCGGACGCTGCCGCCGGGCCGGTCGGCGTGTTCCTCGGCGTGATGGCCGCCGACTACGCGGACCTCGTCGTGGCCGAGGGCGAGGACGCCGTCGGCCGGCACACGCTCACCGGGCTCGGGCGGAGCATCGTCGCCAATCGCGTGTCGCACTCCTTCGGGCTGACCGGGCCGAGCATGACGGTCGACACGGGGCAGTCGTCGTCGCTCGTGTCGGTGCACCTCGCGTGCGAGAGCCTGCGCGGCGGCGAGTCGGCGCTCGCGCTGGCCGGCGGGGTGAACCTCGTGCTGTCGCCGCTCGGCTCGCGGCAGGCGGCGGAGTTCGGCGCGCTGTCGCCGGACGGGCGCTGCTACGTGTTCGACTCGCGCGCGAACGGCTACGTGCGCGGCGAGGGCGGCGGCGTGGTGGTGCTCAAGCGGCTGGACGACGCGCGGCGCGACGGCGACCGCGTCTACGGCGTGATCCGCGGCAGCGCCGTGGGGAGCGGGACCGACGCGGGGCTCACCGTTCCGAGCGCGGAGGCGCAGGAGCGGGTCGTGCGCGAGGCGCTGGCGCAGGCCGGGGTCGAGCCCGGGGAGGTTCGCTACGTCGAGCTGCACGGGACCGGCACGCCGGTCGGCGACCCGGTCGAAGCCGCGGCGCTCGGCGCGGTGTTCGGGGACGGTCGCGAGGAGCCGCTCGCGGTCGGGTCGGTCAAGACGAACATCGGTCACCTCGAGGGCGCCGCCGGCGTGGCCGGGCTGATCAAGGCGGCGCTGTGCGTGCAGCGGCGCGAGCTGGTGCCGAGCCTGAACTTCGAGGAGCCGCATCCGGACATCCCGCTCGGCGAGCTCGGGCTGCGGGTGGTCGGCGAGGCCGAGCGGCTCGGCGACGGCCCGGTGGTCGCGGG
>DASVVS010000072.1:0-22700 GCA_036386455.1 Thermoleophilaceae bacterium | reverse complement strand
TCGTTGCGCGGCTCGGTGCCGCCGTGGCGGCGCCGGAACTCCGCGGCGCGCTCGGCCTGCTCGCGCTCCTCGGTCTCGACCTCCGCGCGGATCGAGTCCTCGCTGATCTCGGCGCGGCCGCTGCGGCGGCGGCGCTCGTTCTGCGCCTCCAGCATCTGGTCCACGTCCTCGAGCTCCAGGCGGATCTCGTCCTCGTACGAGCGCGTGGGCTTCCAGTCGAGCTGCTCGGCTCCCGAGCCCGGGTACCACTTGCCGATCGCGAGGAAGATCCCGACCAGCACGATCAGCATCACGACCATCGCGATGCCGAAGTAGGGGTCGTCGGCTGCCAGCGGGAGGAGCGCCATCCCCCGGTAGGATCGCGAAATCGTGGCGGATACGCGCAACGCCGTGATCGTCGACGCGCTGCGGACGCCGATCGGCCGCTACGGCGGGGTGCTCTCGCCGGTGCGCCCGGACGATCTGGCCGCCCACGTGATCGCCGCCGCGGTCGAGCGGAACGGGCTGCCGGCGGAGTCGATCGACGACGTCTTCTTCGGCTGCACGAACCAGGCGGGCGAGGACAACCGCAACGTCGCGCGGATGGGGTTGCTGCTCGCCGGGCTGCCGGTGGAGGTGCCGGGCGTGACGGTCAACCGGCTGTGCGCGTCCGGGCTCGAGGCGGTGAATCAGGCCGCGCGGGCGGTCGAGGTCGGCGAGGGCTCGCTGATGCTCGGCGGCGGCGTGGAGTCGATGAGCCGCGCGCCGTTCGTGATGGCCAAGCCGGAGCGCGGCTTCCCGCGCGGCCCGCAGAAGATGGAGGACACCACGCTCGGCTGGCGCTTCGTGAACCCGCGGATGGAGGCGCGCTACTCCACCGAGTCGATGGGTGCGACGGCCGAGAACGTGGCCGAGTGCTACGGCGTCTCGCGCGAGGACCAGGACGCGTTCGCGGCCGAGTCCCACCGCCGCGCGGCCGAGGCGATGGACGCCGGGCGCTTCGACGACGAGATCGTGCCGGTGAAGGTGCCGCAGCGGAAGGGCGATCCCGTCGTGGTGCACTCCGACGAGGGCATCCGCCCGGAAACGACCGCCGAGGGGATCGCGCACCTCGAGCCCGTGTTCCGCGAGGGCGGGACGATCACGGCGGGCAACTCGTCGCAGCTGAACGACGGGGCCTCGTGCGTCGTGGTCTGCTCGCCCGAACGCGCGCGGGAGCTCGGGCGCGAGCCGCTCGCCCGGATCGCCTCCACCGGAGTCGTCGGGGTCGACCCCGCGTACATGGGCGTGGGCCCGGTCCCGGCCACGCGGCTCGCGCTGCGGCGGGCCGGCCTGACGATCGAGGACGTGGACCTCGTGGAGCTGAACGAGGCGTTCGCCGCCCAGGTGCTCGCCTCGGCGCGCGAGCTCGGGGTCCCGCACGAGAAGCTGAACGTGAACGGCGGGGCGATCGCCCTGGGGCACCCGCTGGGCTCGTCCGGCGCCCGCCTGCTGGGCACCCTCGTCTGGGAGCTGCGCCGCCGCGGCGCGCGCTACGGGGTGGCGACGATGTGCATCGGGGTGGGTATGGGCATGGCGATGGTGGTGGAGAACCCGGCGGCCTGACGCCCCCTCGGACGAGCGGACTTCGCTCGCGTCTGGCTTGAGGCGAAAGCTCGAGGTGCCGATACGCGCCATGCAGGCGCCGCGGGTGGCGCAACTTTGGCCGCCCGGCCGGCTCCCTGCGTAGAGGGTTCCATGGACACGCCCCAGGACGATCAGCAGACGCACCCGGAACCGGCGCCGGACCAGCTGGAGCCCCTGGGCACGATCCCCGAGGACGAGTTCATGGAGCGCCTCAGGCGCAGCGACGTCCAGCAGGCTCTCGAACGCGCGCGCAAGCTGAGCGACGAGCGCGACGCCTGATCAGACCGCGTCGTCGGGCTCCGGCTCCCTCACCGGATGCCAGAGCATCATCGTCTCGGACCCGCGAGGTTTGCCGTCGGTGAACGGGACGAAGCGGTGGCGCTGCCATACCGCTGTGGCCACCTCCTCGCTCGCCTCAATCACGAGCGCCACTGCACGACGGTCGAGCGTATTGGCCAGTGCATGCGTCACGAGTTGGTCGCCGAAGCCTGGCGGTGTCTCGCGCGCGCGTGCAATCAGCTCGAGGTACATGCCGGGCAGGTGACGATCGGCGGACCTCCGCCCAATCCCCAGCCGTCTCCGTTCGCGAACGGACAGCGTGAAGGCCGCGGGGCGAATCACGTATAGGCCGAGGAGCCGGCGGGGGTCTTCGCCGAATGCGAGCTGCGTCTCGAGCGCAACCTTGCGCTCCGTGAGACAGACCCTCAGCCAGTTGCCAGCCGCAACGCCGGCCTCGAAGCCGAGGGGCTCGAAGGTCGAGAGGGCCACCGCAAGATCGTCTTCCGGCTTCAGCGCGCGAAGACGTTCTTCAGTAAGACGAGTCCAACGTGGCGCCTCCGTCACGGATCAGCGGGTGGGGCGTCGGCTCTCAGCGGCGGCCGGCCGTCAGCGGTTGCCAGACGACCGTGACGGCGCCGGATCGCGCCCGTACAACTTCTTCCAGGTCCTTCGGGCGGCCTCGAGTGAATCGCGGACCGCCGGATCGTTGAGCTGCTTCTCGAATGCCTCGCTCTCGACGCGACCAAGGGGACCCTCGACGCGCAGCGCGTCCTCCGTCGTGGCGATGGAGGCACTCTGCTCGGAGGGTTTTCTGTTGAAAGCCACAGGAATCAAGGATGAGCCTGCCCGACCGCGCAAGAATCTAACACCGGAGCCGGGCGTCCGGCTGCCCGTGGAGCAGGTTCCTCCATTTAGGGGGATCGCAACATATTGCCTATGCAATGCTTAGGCGTAGATGGCGCAAAACCTTCCCCTCGGCGACGCCGCGCGCGCCCTCGGCGTCTCCGTCGACACGCTGCGGCGCTGGGACCGGGCCGGCAAGATCCGGACCGTTCGCGACGATCGCAACCGGCGGCTCGTGCCGGCCGCGGAGGTGGAGCGGCTGAGCGACCGGCCGCGGCGGCACCGGACCGGCGAGCCGCTGTCGGCGCGCAACCGGTTCCCGGGCGTGGTGCGATCGGTCGAGGTCGACGGGGTGATGGGGCTGGTCGAGATCGAGGCGGGCGGCTTCCGCATCACGGCCGCGATCACCAGGGACGCGATCGAGGAGCTGGGCCTCGCCGAGGGGGTGCGCGCGACCGCGACCGTCAAGGCCACCTCGGTCATGGTCGAGGGGGCGTGAGGCTCGCGCCGCCGCTGGCGGCGATGGCGCTCGCGGCGGCCACGCTGGCGTCGGTTCTCGCCGGCTGCGGGGGCGG
This sequence comes from Thermoleophilaceae bacterium, assembly GCA_036386455.1. GTDB lineage: Bacteria > Actinomycetota > Thermoleophilia > Solirubrobacterales > Thermoleophilaceae > AC-37. The sequence continues at coordinate 19,398 of DASVVS010000072.1, read as the reverse complement.
CGGGGACAAGCTCACCGTCTCGGCCGCGACCTCCCTGAAGGCGCCGCTCGCCGAGTATGCGGGCGACGAGGTGAACCTCTCGTTCGGCGGCTCCGACCAGCTCGCCGCTCAGATCCGCGCCGGCGCCCGGCCGGACGTCTTCGTGTCCGCGGACGAGGAGCTTCCCGCGGCGCTCCACCGTGAGGGACTCGTGGAGCGGCCGGTGCGGATCGGTCGCAACCGGCTCGTGGTGGCCGTGGCGGAGGGCGGGCGCGTGAGGCGCTTCGAGGACCTCGCGAGGCCGGGCATCCGGATCGCGGCCGGTGCGCCGTCGGTCCCGGTCGGCGCCTACGCGCGGCGCGCGCTCCCCGAAGCCGCCGAGCGGAACATCGTGAGCCAGGAGCCCGACGTGGGCGCGGTGGTCGCGCGCGTGCGCTCCGGCGCCGTGGATGCCGGGCTCGTGTACGCCACGGACGTGGCGGGGCTGCGGGCGATCGAGCCGCCGAAGCCCGTCGAGGCCGTCTACGCGGCGGCCGTCGTCGAGGGCACGGAGGACCGCGAGCGGGCGCGGCGCTTCGTGCGGGGGCTCGCCGGGAGGCCGGGCCGCGAGGCGCTCGAGCGGGCGGGCTTCCGCCCCCCGGCCCCATGATCTTCCGCGCGGCCCTCTGTCTCGCCCTGGCGCTCGTCCTCGCCTTCCTCGCGCTGCCGGTGCTGGCCATCTTCACCGAGGCCGGGCCGGGTGAGCTCGCGAGCAGCCTCGGCGACGAGGCCGCGCGCGACGCGCTGCTGCTGAGCCTGCAGACCACGGCGATCGCGGTGACGCTGGTGGTCGCGATCGGCACACCGGCCGCCTACCTCCTGGCCACGCGGGCGTTCCGCGGCAAGGCGGTCGTGACCACGCTGATCGAGCTTCCGCTCGTGCTGCCGCCGGCGGTCGCCGGCATCGCCCTTCTCGCCGCCTTCGGCCCCAACGGGGTCCTCGCCGGCCCGCGGCTCGTGCTCGAGACGGCGGGCGTGGTGGTGGCGCTCACGTTCGTCTCGGCGCCCTTCTACGTCCGCCAGGCCCAGACGGCGTTCGCGGCCGTCGACCCCACCCTGGTCGAGGCCTCGCGCACGCTCGGATACGGCGAGGCCGCGACGCTCGCGCGCGTGGCGATCCCGGTCGCCGCCCCCGGCCTCGCGGCCGGCGTGGCCCTGGCCACCGGTCGGGCGCTCGGCGAGTTCGGCGCGACGCTGATGTTCGCCGGCTCGGTCCGCGGCGTCACGCAGACCGCCCCGCTCGCGATCTACGAGCGCTTCGGCAACGACTTCACGGGCGCGCTGACCCTCTCGGCCGTCCTGGTCGCCGTCTCGCTCGCCCTGCTGCTCACCGTGAGGCTGCTCGGTGCTGACCCTCTCCGCTAGCTCGCCGCTCGTGGAGGTCGAGGACCTGCGAGCCGGCGGCGTGCTGGCCCTGGCGGGGCCGTCCGGCGCCGGCAAGACGACCCTCCTGCGAATGGCGGCCGGCCTGGCGCGGCCGGACCGCGGGCGCATCGAGTGCGATGGCGCGACCTGGCTCGACACCGAGGCGGGGGTCGACCTGCCGCCCGAGCGCCGCCGCGCCGCGCTCGTCTTCCAGGACCACGCGCTGTTCCCGCACATGACCGCCCTCCGCAACGTGCGCTACGGCGCGCGCGGCGACGAGGCCCGCGCGCGCGGACTGCTGGACCGCCTCGGCCTCACCGCCCGCGCGCACGCGCGCCCGCGCGAGCTGTCGGGCGGCGAGCGCCAGCGAGTGGCCCTCGCCCGCGCGCTCGCCAGCGACCCGAACGCGCTGCTGCTGGACGAGCCGCTCGCCTCGCTCGACCCGCGCACGCGCGCCCGCGCGGGCCGCGAGCTGGCGGAGCTCCTGACCTCGCTCGACGTCCCGTCGATCGTGGTGACGCACGACTTCACGGAGGCGTCGCTGCTCGCGGCGGAGGTCGCCGTGCTGGAGGGAGGGCGCGTGGCCCAGCGCGGCAGCCCGAGCGAGCTGGCCTCCTCCCCCGCGTCCGGCTTCGTGGCGGACTTCACCGGCGCCGTGGTCCTGACCGGCACGGCGCGGGCCGGAGCCGGCGGCCTGACGGACGTGGAGCTCGACGGCGGCGGCACCATCCAGAGCACGGAGACGGCGAGCGGCAGGGTGGCGGTGAGCGTGCACCCGTGGGAGATCGCCCTCGGCGCGCATGCCGGGTCGGCCCAGAACCGGGTCCGCGCGCGGGTGGTGAGCGTCACGCGCCTGGGCAACCGCTCCCGAGTCGGCCTCGCCGGCCCGCAGGCGCTGAGCGCGGAGGTGACGACTGCGTCGGCGGAGCGGCTCGGTCTGGCGCCCGGCGTGGAGGTCGACGCCGTCTGGAAGGCCGCCGCCACGCGTCTGCTGGCGCTCTAGGCACCCGGTCGCCTGGCCGCCGCGACGGATCCGTGTCGCGGACGGCCAGGTCGACGTAGGGGTACTGGCCAGGGTGCGGCCGAGGGGGGGTCGCCGAACCGGACCCTGGCTGCTTCGTCCCTATCAACGGCCCGACCCGCGGAAGGTTGAGGGGTTAGTGTGACCCGTCGTGATCGACTTCGAGCTGACCGACGAGCAGCAGCTGATCCGCGAGACCGCGCGCGACTTCACCGACCGCGAGATCATCCCCGTGGCGCGCGAGAACGACCGCAACGAGCGCTTCGACCTCGACCTCGTCCGCAAGCTCGGCGAGATGGGCTACCTGGGGCCGATCGTGGACGAGGAGTACGGCGGGCGCGGGCTCGACTACCGCACCTACGCGCTGATCGTGGAGGAGATCGGCCGCGGCGACTCCTCCGCCCGCACGGTCGTCTCCGTCCAGACCTCGCTCGTGTGCAGCTCGATCCAGCGCTGGGGCACCGAGGAGCAGAAGCACGCCTGGCTCCCGCGTCTGTGCAGCGGCGAGATCCTCGGCTGCTTCGCCCTGACCGAGCCCGACACGGGCTCCGACGCGGCCAACCTCAAGACGCGGGCCGAGAAGACCGGCGACGGCTGGCGCATAAGCGGGCAGAAGCAGTGGATCTCGATGGGCAACCACGCCAAGGTCGCGCTGGTCTTCGCCCAGACCGACCCGGACCGCAAGCACCGCGGCCTGGCCGCCTTCCTCGTGCCCACCGACTCGCCCGGCTACTCGAGCAGCTCGATCCACGGCAAGCTGGGCCTGAAGGCGTCCGACACGGCCGAGCTCTCGCTCGACGGCGTGGAGGTGGGCGACGAGGCTCTGCTCGGCGAGGTCGGCGACGGCTTCAAGGTCGCGATGTCGGCGCTCGACTCGGGCCGCTACAGCGTGGCCGCCGGCTGCGTGGGGATCTGCCAGGGCTGCGTGAACGCGTCGGTCGCGTACGCGAAGGAGCGCCACCAGTTCGACCGCCCGATCGCCAGCTTCCAGCTCGTGCAGGCGATGATCGCCGACATGATCGTGGACGCCGAGGCCGCGCGCGGGCTCGTGTGGCGCGCCGGCTGGCTCAAGGACGCCGGCAAGCCGAACACCACCGAGACCTCGATCGCGAAGCTCTACGCGACGGAGGCGGCGGTGCGCAGCGCGAACACCGCGATCCAGGTGCACGGCGGGTCCGGGTACGTCGACGACCACCCGGTCGAGCGCTACCTGCGCGACGCGCGCGTGACCACCCTCTACGAGGGGACGTCGCAGATCCAGAAGCTCATCATCGGCCGAGCGGCGACGGGCATCAATGCACTTACAGGTTGAGCGCCAGGGCGGCGTCGCGATCGCCCGGATGGACCGGCCGGAGGCGCGCAACGCGCTGTCGCCGGAGGTGATGGAGGAGCTCGCGGCCCTGGTCGAGAGCTTCGACCTCGACCCCGAGATCCGATGCGTGGTGATCGCGGGCAACGACGAGTACTTCGCGGCCGGCGCCGACATCAAGGCGATGGCGGATCGCAGCTTCCAGGACATCATGGAGGCGCCCACGCGGCTGTTCTGGAAGCGGCTCGCCTCGGTCCAGACGCCGATGATCGCGGCGGTCTCCGGCTACGCCCTCGGCGGCGGCTTCGAGCTGGCGCTGGCGTGCGACATGATCGTCGCCCACCCCAAGGCCGAGTTCGGCCAGCCCGAGATCCTGCTCGGCCTGATCCCCGGCGGCGGCGGGACCCAGCGCCTCACGCACACGATCGGGAAGCAGCGCGCGATGGAGCTCGTGCTCACCGGCCGGCGGATCACGGCCCAGGAGGCCCACTCGATGGGGCTCCTCAACGCGATCGACGAGGACTGGCTCGGCAAGGCGATCGAGATCGGCCAGGTCGTCGCCCGGCGGCCGCCGATCGCGGTGCGGCTGGCGAAGGAGGCCGTGCTCACCGCCGAGGCGGCCGACCTGACCCACGAGCGGCGCCTCTTCGAGATCGCGATGGCGACCGAGGACCGCGTCGAGGGCATGCGGGCGTTCATCGAGAAGCGGCGCCCGGAGTTCAGAGGGCGCTGACCCCGAGCCCTACCAGCACCGCCCCCACCGCTCCGTTCAGCAGCCGCGAGCCGCGCCGGCTCCGAAGCGCCGCGCTCAGGCGCGCCGCCAGGCGGGCGTAGCCGGAGAGCCACGCGAAGACCATCGCCGCGAACGTCAGCGTCATCGCCATGGGCATGAGCGCGCCGGTCTGCGTGCCGACGAACTGCGGCAGAAGCGCGACCCAGAAGAGTCCGACCTTGACGTTGAGCAGGTCGCTGAGGAGCCCGCGGCGGAAGGCCCGTCCCGAACCGACGGGTGCGTCCTCGGTGTCAGGCGCGAGGCTGTCGCCGCGGCGAGCCGCCAGCAGGGCCTGCAGCCCGAGCGCCAGCAGGTAGGCCGCGCCGCCGAGCCTGAGCGCGGTGAAGGCGGTGCCGGAGGCGGCGAGCAGGCCCGTGACTCCCACGGCCGAGGCGGTTCCCCACACGAGGTTGCCGCAGGCCGAGCCCGCGGCCGCCCATGTGCCCGCCCGGGCGCCCGCCGCCACGGAGGTGCGCAGCACCACGAGCGTGTCCGGCCCCGGCACGAGGAGTCCTACGGCGGCGACGGCGGCGAAGGTGAGGTAGGAGCTCATGCCGCAATGTTCGGCGCTGAGACACTTCAGTTCAAGCGATTGTTACTGGCATAATCCGTTCAGTTATTCTTAAAGGATGCTCGACCCCCGCAAGCTGGCCGTGCTGCGGGAGTTCAACGCGCGCGGCACGGTGGCGCGAGCGGCGGAGGCGCTCTCGTTCACGCCCTCGGCGGTGTCTCAGCAGCTCGCCGCGCTGGAGCGCGAGGCGGGCGTCGAGCTGTTCCGGCACGTGGGCCGGAGGCTGGAGCTGACCGACGCGGGCCGCCTGCTGGTGGATCGCGCCGACGAGCTGCTCGCGCACGTCGAGCGGGTCGAGGCGGAGCTGGCCGCGCACTCGGGCGGGACGGTCCGGGTGGCGGCGTTCCAGACCGCGCTGCGCTTCGTGGTCATGCCGGTGCTCGGCCGGCTTCCGGCGGACGTGCGCGTGGAGCTGGTCGAGGCCGAGGCCGAGGCGTCGCTGCCGCTGCTGGCCCAGGGGGCACTCGACGTGGTGGTGGCCGAGGAGTACGAGCACGCGCCGCGCGCCCGCGCCCCCCGGATCCACCGCGACTACCTCAGGCCCGACGAGATGGTGCTCGCGGTCGCGGCGGACCGGCCGGGGCCGGTCACGCTGAAGGCGCTGCGCGACGAGCCGTGGGCCACGGCCCGCGAGGGGACCGCCTACGCCGACATGCTCGCCCGGCTGTGCCGCTCGGAGGGCGGCTTCGAGCCCGAGGTGCGCCACCGCGTGAACGACATGCAGCTGCTGATCGACCTCGTAGCCGCGGGCGAGGCGGTCGCCCTCCTCCCCGCGCTCGGCCGCCCCGGGCAGGACCCGCGGGTGAAGGTGCGGCGGGCCGGGGTCGAGCGTTCGATCTTCGTGGCCACGCGCGCAAGCGACCGCGGCCGCCCCTCAACGGCGGCGGTCGTGCAGGCGCTGCTGGATCAGTAGCCGCCGGCGGTGCGGCTGGAGCTGTCGCCGGCCACCACGCGCCACTGCCCGCCGCGGCGGTTCACCTTGAGGTCGAAGTAGCCCGCGGAGTTGAGCGCCACGGTCTTGTACCGCTTGAAGCCCTTCTTCGACGAGCTGCGCCACTGCACCTCGGCGTTCCCGCCGCTGGCCGCGCGCACCTGGCCCCAGACCCGCTTGCTGCTCACCCAGATCGGGATCCGGTAGGCCGCGAAGGCGGGCTTCGCCTTGCCGTCCGCGAGGCGCAGGCCCATGTTGAACGTGGACGTGTCCTCCGGGTCGACCAGCTCGTACTGCGACACCGAGCGGATCCGCCCGTCGCGGTAGGCCATCCAGTCGGCCTGGTTCAGATAGAGCGCGTGCGCGCTGAGCGTGACGCCGAAGCGGTTCGGCGGCTTCGTCTCGATGCCGTACTCGGTCAGGTAGACCGGCGCCTTCGACGCGATCCGCTTGCGCTTGGCCCCCAGGTCGAGCACGCGGTAGAGGCTGCCGATCGACGCCAGCGGCACCTCGTCGCCGCGGCCGCGGGTGGTCGGCGGCCCGATGGCGGCGCGCGTGTACGGGTGGTGCGCCACCGCGCCGGGGAGCTTGCGGAACGTGCCCGTGCAGCCCTGGCGCTTCGCGTTCGTGCCGGTCAGCGCGCGGCCCCGGCTGTCGATGCACATCAGATCGCGGTAGAAGGACAGCGGCCCGCGGCTGCGCTTGTCGATCGAGCCCGAGGTGCGCCCGATCGGGGCGGTCTCGCCGATCATGACCGGGTCGCTTCCGTGACCGCTCGCGCCCAGCCCGTCGAGCGCGGCGTACAGCAGGCCGCGGTAGATCCTGCTCGACGCCGAGACCGGCTTCTTGCTCGAGCCGGTGTACTGCGGCGTGAGCCACGCACCCAGGTTCGGCTCGTTCCAGATCGACCAGCGGCCGACGCGCGGCAGCGCAGGGCCGCCGGTCGTCTGCGCGGCCTGCAGCTCCGGTATCGGGAGCCCGCCGCCGCCACCGCCGCCGCCACCGCCGCTCGGGGGTGCGGAGCCGCCGGGCACGTAGCTGCCGGAGTAGCGCGTGCCGAGCGCGGTCGCGAAGGCCTTGAACTCGTCCGTGTCGGGGTTGCACGTGCGGCGGTCGCCGCACGGCGAGGCCCAGGCCGGGGCGGGGCCCGTGATCGTCACGTACACGCCCAGCCCGCGGGCGGCCGCGTCGCGGAGCAGGTTGTCGAGCGCCGTCCAGTTGTCGGCCGGGTAGGCGGCCGGATCGGCGGCGTTGAAGTTGGGCTTGGTCGTCGAGTCGCGCTCGGGCGCGATGCGCGCCCAGATCGCGTTCACGCGGATCGTGTCCGCGCCGAGAGCCTTGATCTCGTCGAGTGTCCGCGCGCGGACGTCGGCTCCGCTCTCGAGCAGCAGCCGGTCGTCCTGGAAGATGGACTCCTGCGTCTTGGACGCGCCGGCCGGGGCCGCGGAGGCCGCGAGCAGAGCGACGAACAGCATGGTCATGAGTGTCGTTCGGTGCATGGAGACGGGGGGGTCGGGTTGTCCGGAAGGGACACGCGCGGGGGGCGCGAGTTGCGGCGGGCCGCGCGACTTAACTCCGGGCTTATGATCCCCAGCCGCCTTGGACCCGCTGAGCGAATGACCGTATCAATCGACCGCCTGGGCGTTGTGGGAGCGGGCACGATGGGCTCCGGGATCGCGCAGCTGGGCTGCGTGGCGGGGCTGGAGACGTGGCTGCACGATCCGGTCCCCGAGGCGCTCGCCAAGGGTGAGGAGCGCGTACGCGCCGGGATCGCCAAGGGCGCCGAGAAGGGCCGCTGGCCCGCCGACGCCGGCGACCGCCTCCGCCGCGCGAACTACCTCGACGCCCTCGCCGGCTGCGAGCTGATCGTGGAGGCCGCGCCGGAGCGGGCGGACCTGAAGCGGGAGCTGTTCGGGCGGCTCTCCGAGATCGCGCCCGACGCCATCCTCGCCACGAACACGTCGTCGATCCTCGTGACGAGCCTCGCCGGCGCGGCCGCGCGGCCGGAGAACGTCGTCGGTATGCACTTCTTCAACCCGCCTCCCCTGATGGAGCTCGTGGAGGTGATCGCCGCCGAGCAGAGCTCCGAGCGCGCGGTCGAGACCGCCGTGAGCGTGGCCGAGGCGATGGACCGCCGGCCGATCAGGGCCTACGACGGGCCCGGCTTCCTCGTGAACCGCTGCAACCGCCCGTTCGGGGCGGAGTCGCTGCGGCTGCTGCAGGAGGGGATCGCGACGCACGAGCAGATCGACCGGATCGTGCGGATGGCGGGCGGCTTCCGGATGGGCCCGTTCGAGCTGATGGACCTGGTCGGGATCGACGTGGGCTTCGAGGTCGCCAAGTCGTTCATGGAGCAGAGCTTCGGCGAGCCGCGCTGGAAGCCGAGCCCGCTGCAGGCGCGGATGGTCGCCGCGGGGCGCCTCGGGCGCAAGACCGGCCGCGGCTGGTACGAGTACCCGCCCGGGCGGCCGGCCGACCCCGAGCCGCCGCCGATCGGAGGCGGCGACGGCCGGGTGGTGGCGATCGAGGGGGCCGGGCCGCTCGCCCGCGAGCTGCGCGAGCGCGCGGCGCGCGCGGGCTTCGACGCTCGCCAGCTCGTCGCGGTCGGCGGGCTCGAGGAGCCCGACCTGATCGTCGACGCGAGCGTGCCCGCGCCGGTCAGCGACATGGGCGAGCTGCCGCAGGGGCCGCCGCTCGTGGCGATCTGCGCGGACCGCAGCCTCCGCGCCCGCGGCCATCCCGAGGCGTGCGGGTTCCACCTCGCGCCGCCGTTCGGGGACCTGGTGGAGCTCACGCGGCTGGACACCACGCCCGGCGCCGTGGCCGAGGCGACCGACGACTTCTTCCGCGCGCTCGGCTTCCACCGCGAGTGGGTGGGCGACGCGCCCGGGCTCGTGCTCGGCCGGATCGTCGCTCAGCTCGTGAACGAGGCGGGCTTCGCCGTGGCGGAGGGCGTCGGCTCGGTCGAGGACGTGGACGCCGGGCTCAGGCTCGGGATGAACCATCCGCGCGGCCCGTCGGAGTGGGACCAGGAGCAGGCGGCCGCCACGCTCGACGGCCTCTGGAACGAGCGGCGCGAGGAGCGCTACCGGCCCGCCCCGTGAGCACCGCCGACCTCACCGTGATCGCCCTCGGCCGCCCGGAGGCGAGCGCGAGCGAGTACATCGCCGAGATCCAGCGGCGGCTCGCCGCCCAGGACGCCGTGCGCTACCGGATGCACGCGATGGGCACCTCGCTGGAGGGCTCGACCGAGGACGTCCTGCGCCTGGTCGGCGAGCTGCACGCCGTCCCGTTCGAGATGGACGTGCCGCGCGTCTACACGGTGCTCAAGCTCGACGAGCGCCGCGACCGGCCGGACCAGACGCTCGACGACAAGGTCGAGTCGGTCGAGCGCCGGCTCAGTTCCTGACGTTGATGCGCCGCTCGCCGCAGGCCCGCTGCTCGGGGGACGGGCGGCCCCAGCCCTCGGGCGAGTCCTTCACGCAGTAGACGAGGATGTACGTGTAGCCGTGCTTCGAGGACGGGAGCCGCACGAGTCCCTTCCAGCGGTAGACGCCGTCCCGTGACTGGGTCATGGTCCGCGCTCCGCCGAGGCGCTGGAACGCCTTCGACTTGCGCTTGAGCATGTAGATGTAGAGCTTGTCCGGCGGCAGCGTGAAGCCGGGTGGCCCGCTGATGCTCATGCTCACACGGTCGTGGTCGAAGTCCGCGCGGCTGCTCTTGAACTTGTCCGCCGGGTACACGAAGACCTCGATCGCCTTGCTGCGCACGGGCCCGGCGATCCGCGCCCTGATCCGCGCGTTGCGCGTCGGGCCGACCCGCGGGAAGACGTACTCGCCCTTGTCGTTCGTGCTCACCGTCGCGCTGTCGACGTAGCTGCCCTCGTAGGGGAACTCGTCGATCTCGAGGGTCACGGGCCCGCGGTAGTCGCCGGTCTTGCCCTTGACCCGGACCGAGTCGCCGTACCTAATGTCGCGGACGTTCTTGCTCGTCTGGATGGTGACCGCGGCGCCGGCCGTGGCCGGGATCAGCAACGCGACGAGTACGGCTATCGGGAGGAGCAGCTTGAGCATGCCGCGGGGGTACCCCGGTCCTGGCGCGTGCTAACTCGAAAGTAGCTCGGTTACCGCATCCCGATGACCCGTCGTGGTGAAGCACATCGGCTCCGCGAACTCCTCCATCGTGATCGCCTGGTCCCAGCTCATGTCGGCGGCCTGCCGCAGCAGCGTCTTGGTCATCGGGACGACGTGCGGCGGCAGCGCCGCCATGCGCTCCACGTGGCCGAGCGCGGCCGGCATCAGCTCGTCGTGCGGCACGACCTCGTTGACGAGCCCCAGGTCGGCGGCCTCGCCGCCGCTCAGCACGCGCCCCTCGGTGAACAGCTCGAACGCGCGCTGGTAGCCGAGCCGCCGCGTCACGAGCCAGGAGTTGCCGACCTCCGGCACGAGCCCGATCCGCCCGAACGCCGGCACGATGCGGGCGCGGTCGGAGACGACGATGACGTCGCACGCCAGCGCGAACGCCAGCCCCACGCCCGCCGCCGCGCCGTTCACAGCGGCGATCACGGGCTTGTCCGCCTTCACGATCGCGCGCGTGACGCCTCCGAACTGCCGCCGGATCCAGCGCCACGCTTCGGTGGCGCCGCCGGGCGACTCGTCGACCATGGGGTGGGCGTGGTCGCGCATCAGGCGGAGGTCGCCGCCGGCCGAGAACGCGGGGTCCGTGCCCGTGAGCACGATCGCCCGGATCGAGGCGTCCTCGGTCACGTCGGTGAGAGCGTCGAGCAGCTGGAGCGTGAGCGGCGCGCTGAGCGCGTTCAGCCGCTCGGGGTCGTGCATCCGGACGATCGCGTGGCCGTCCCCGCGCTCGACCTGAACGAGCCCGTCGCCCTGCGCGCGCGCCTCCTCGACGAGCGTGGTGTACGTGGTCATGCCCTCACCGCCTTCCAGGCCGCGTCGGCCAGCACCGGCTCGACGGCGGCCATCGATTGCTTGACTCGTCCCGCCACCCAGTGGCGCGAGAACTCCTGACTGGGGCCGAGGACGACCGCGTACAGGAGGGCGGTCGGCAGCCTCTGGACGTCGCCGGCCTCCACCCACGGCTCCATGGCCCGCCGCACGGCGTCGAAGAGCCGGCGGTTCATCCCGCTCAGCTCGTCGAAGGCCGCTCCGGCGACCTCCGGGTCCCGGCTCGTGAACAGGAACCGGGCGAGCTCGCGGTTGCGCTTCACCCACCCCAGGTGGTGGCGGACGATCGCCTTGATCGTGCCCTCCGCCGTCTCCCGCTCCCGGTCCAGCGTGCGCAGCAGGCCGCGGTGGTAGTCCGCCAGCCCCTCGACGTAGATCGCCGCGGCGATGGCCTCCTTGCCCTCGAAGTGGTGGTACACGCTGCCGATGCTCGCCTCCGCCGCGACGGCGATGTCCTGCACGGAGGCGAGGTTGTAGCCGGCCTCGTTGAACAGGACGAGAGCGGCATCGAGGATGTCGCCGCGGCGCCCCCGCGTCCGCCCGTGCGCGCGCGTGCGGGGGCCCTGCCGGGTGTCGCGCTGCTTCGCGGTCATTAGAATCAGATTCTAGAATCTGATTCTAATGTAGCCGGGGCCTAGGCCCCGCTACCGAGCTTGAACGACTTCTCGCCGCAGTGGCGATCGACCGCGTAGGCGCGGCCGTAGCCCCCACTCGCCAGCCCCGGGCTGCAGAACACGAGGAAGTAGCGGTAGCCGCTCCGGCTCGCCGGCAGGTCCGACGTGGCCGCGTAGCGCCAGCGCCCGTCGCCGGTCTGGGTCAGCGCCCGCTTCCCGCCCAGCCGGCGCGCCGGCTCGCGGTTGTTCTTGACGATGTAGGCGTAGATGAACCGCTGCGGCGGGGCGAACCCGGGGTGCCCGATGTACGTGAAGGAGATCTTCACGCGCCGCCCGCTCGACGTCGTGCGGTAGCTGAGCTTCACGCCGGGGTGCACGAAGACCGACAGGGGCTTGCTGCGCTCGGCGCCGGCTCGCGCACGCAGCAGCGCGTTGCGCGTCGGCCCGATCTTCGGGAAGACGTACTCGCCCTCCTCGTCGGTGTTGACCGTCGCGGTGTCGGCGTAGTTGCCGTCGAACGGGAACTCGTCGATTTCGAGCGTGACCGGCCCGCGATAGGCGCCCGTCTTGCCCTTCACGCGGAACGTGTCCGGGTAGAGGACCTCGCGGTACTTGCTGCCGCCCACCTTGAGGGTGACCTCCGCGGAGGCCGTCGCCGGCAGCGCCAGCGCCAGCACCACGATCAGCAGAAGGACGCGCACGCGCCTATTGTGCCTGCTCGCCATGCTCCTTGAGCCAGTGGAGCAGGCCGCCCTCCACGAGGATCTCGCGCTCCTTCGGGGCGAGGTCGTGGGTCACCTGGAACTCGTCGTCGCCCGCGCGCACGGTGATGTCGCCGCCCTCGGTGAGCTCCTCGCGCACGCGCGGGAGCGTCCAGGTGTCGCCCACCTCGGCGCGGTCGTAGTCCGACTCGTCCTTGAACGTGAGCGCCAGGATCCCCTGCGCGACGAGGTTGCGCCGGTGGATGCGCGCGAACGACTTGGCGAAGACCGCCTTCACGCCGAGCTGCAGCGGCGCCAGCGCCGCGTGCTCGCGCGAGGACCCCTGGCCGTAGTTCTCGCCCCCGACGATGAACCCGCTCTCCCACTCCGCGAGCCGCTTGCGGAACTCGGGGTCGCGGTGGCGGAAGGTGAACTCCGCGATCGCCGGGATGTTCGAGCGGTAGGCCATGACCTCGGCGCCGTCGGGCGCGAGGTCGCCGGTGGAGATGTCGTCGGGCTGCACCGTGGCGATGCGCGCCTCGACCGAGTCGGGCAGCGGCTCGTGCTCGGGCGGCTCCTTGATGTTCGGTCCGCGAGGGATCTCGATCCGCTCGGCCTCCTCCTCCGGCGCCGGCTGGAAGATGTGCACGTCGTCGACGTACGGCTTCAGCTCCGGCTCGGGCAGGAGCTCCGGCGGATCCCCGTGCTCGCGCGGGTCCGCGATCTTCCCCTCGATCATCGAGACGGCCGCGACCGCCGGCGAGCAGAGGTAGACCGAGTCCTCAGGCGTGCCGCTGCGGCCGGGGAAGTTGCGGTTCATCGTGCGCAGCGAGTTGGCGTCCGTGGGCGGCGCCTGGCCCATCCCGACGCACGGGCCGCAGACCGGCTCGAGCATCCGCACCCCGCCCTCCACGAGCTGGCGGTAGACGCCCGACTCGGCGATCGCCGACAGGATCTGGCGCGAGCCCGGCGTGGCCGTGGCGGCGATCCCCGGGTGCACGATGTTCCCCTCGAGCACGGCCCCCGGCAGCGCCAGGTCGGCGTAGCCGGAGTTGACCGACGAGCCGATGCAGACCTGCCCGAGCTCCGTCCCGGCGACCTCCTCGACCGGCACCACGTTGCCCGGGCTCGACGGCTTCGCGACGAGCGGCCCGAGCTCGCCCAGGTCGATCTCCTCGCGGTCGTCGTACTCCGCGCCGTCCTCCGGCCCGATCGCGGCGAAGTCGTCCTCGCGCTCCTGGCGCCGGAGCCATTCGCGCGTGGCGTCGTCCGGCGGGAAGACCGCGGACGTGGCGCCGAGCTCCGCGATCATGTTCGCGATCGTCCCGCGCTCGGGCACGGTCAGGTCGGCGGTCCCCGGCCCGGTGAACTCGAAGATCCGGTTCTTGCCGCCGCTCACGCCGCGGCGGCGCAGCAGCTCGAGGATCACGTCCTTGCCCTGCACCCACGGGCGGTCGAGCTCTCCCTCGAGCCGCACCTCCACCACCTCGGGGCAGGCGATCTCGTAGGGGTAGCCGGCCATCGCCACGGCCACGTCCAGCCCGCCCGCGCCGATCGCGATCATCCCGAGAGCGCCGCTCGTGGTCGTGTGCGAGTCGGCTCCCACGAGGATCGCGCCCGGCCGCGCGTAGCGCTCGATGTGCACGTAGTGGCAGATCCCGTTGCCCGGCCGCGAGAAGTCGGCCCCGTAGCGGCGCGCCATCGCCTGGAGCATGCGGTGGTCGTCGGGGTTCTTGAAGTCGAGCTGGATGACGTTGTGGTCCACGTACTGGACCGCCCGCTCCACGCGCACGCGCGGCACACCGAGCTGCTCGAACTGCATGAACGCCATCGTGCCGGTGGCGTCCTGCAGCAGCGTCTGGTCGATGCGGAGCCCGATCGGCTCGCCCGGCTTCAGCTCCCCGTCCACGAGGTGGTCGCGGAGGATCTGCCGGGTCAGGCTCTCAGGCAAGGGTCAGCAGACGTCGTCGCCCTCGATGAGCTTCGGCACGATCTCGTTGATCCGATCGATGCCGACCGCGTAGAACTGGCCCTGCACGTCGGTGCGCTGGGCCGAGTTCATGCCCACCAGGCGGGCGTCGTGGTTCACGAGGGGCCCACCCGAGTTGCCCTGGTTGATCACGGCGTCGGTGAGGATCGCGTCCTTGTACGGGCCCACCGTCGGGTCGTCCGGCCCCTCGCCGGGGATCGCCGGGAAGGTGGTGCTCACGGTCGAGATCACGCCCGCGTTCCCGGTCAGGTCCGCGTCCTGCTGCTGCTGGCCCTCGGTGAGGTTGAGCGTGGACGGATACCCGACGACCACCACGTCCTCGCCGACCTTCAGCTCCTTCTTGCTCGGCACGCGCGGCATGGTCTCGAGGCCCTCCTTGTCCTTGACCTTGAGCACCGCGATGTCCTCGCAGAGCGCCTCGCCGAGCACCTCGGCCTCGCGCGACTCCTCGCCCTCGATCGTCACGTCCTCGCCGATCGCGATCGTGAGCTTGTCGCCCGTGCTGACCGTGTAGCTGTCGCCGCCGGCAGTCACGTGGGCGTTGGTCACGATGATGCCGTCGCTGGCGTCCCAGACCCAGCCGGACCCGCGGCCCCCGGAGCCGAAGCCCTTGCTCGTGACGACGAGGACCGTGCGCGTGCGCGACTCGTCCACGACCTCGGCGTTGGTCAGCGTGCCGTCGTCGCCGCCGCCGAAGACGCCGGTCACGAGGCCGCCGATCGCGATCACCAGCAGGACCAGGACCGCGATCCCGATGATCGTGACGCGGCGCAGGCCGCGCTGGATCACGAGCCGCTGCATCGTGGACGCGCTCGGGCCGGGAGGCGGCGGCGCGTCCGACTGGGTCACGACCGGGCGAGCCCCGGGCGCCTGGGCGGGCGCGGGCGGGTACGGCGCGGCCGGGGGTGGCGTGAAGGGCGGGGCGATCGGGGGCGGCGGCCCCTGCGGAGCGGCGGCGTGGGGCGGAGCGCCGGCCTGCGGCGGCGCGGGGGCGTGGGGCGGCGCGGCGGCCGGGGGCGGCGCCACGGCCTGCTCGGGCACGGCGCGCAGCACGGTGTCGCCGATGCGGATCTCCTCGCCACCGCTCAGGACCACGGGGCCCGTGACCTGCTGACCGTTCACGAAGGTGCCGTTGCGCGACCCGAGGTCGGTCAGCTCGACCCGCCCGTCGGGCAGCTCGCGCAGCGACACGTGCCGGCGTGACGCCTTCGCGTCGCGCAGCACCAAGTTGGTGGTTCCCTCGCGCCCGAGGGTGAACTGGTCGCCGCGTACGTTCGCGGTACGACCGGCGTCGGCTCCTGATGTGATCTCGAGAATCATTTCGGCGCGGGCACCCTAGCTGACGGGCCTGACGGTCGCCCGAGCCACCAGATTGCCATCGACCCGTGCCTCGGCGCCACCCCCAGAGGCGCCAACATGCACGAAGACCCCGACGGGGACCGGCGCGTGGAACTCGATCTCGACGCGCTCCTCGTCCACCACCTCGAGCAGCGCGGCCGCGATGATGCCCCTGTGCGCGAAGCCTCGCGGCCCCTGGTGGTCCTGCTTCACGAAGAAGCGGCCGCCCTCGAGCTGGAGTCCGAACAGGTTGACCTGCCCGCAGCCGAAGCAGCCGTCGTGGTGCTCGCTCAACTGCTGAGGCGCTTGAGCACGAACGGCAGGATGCCGCCGGCCCTGTAGTACTGCCACTCGTTCGGCGTGTCGATGCGGACGGTCGCCTCGAACTCCTGGTCGTCCGCCTTCACCGTCACCGTGCGCTGCCCGTCCTCGAGCTCGGGCACCGAGAGGGTCTCCGCGCCCGTCAGCTCCACGTCGGCCTGCAGCGGCAGGATGCCCATGCCGACCAGGTTCGACCGGTGGATGCGCTCGTAGCTCTCGGCGATCACGAAGCGGATCCCGAGCAGCCGCGGGCCCTTGGCGGCCCAGTCGCGCGATGAGCCGGACCCGTACTCCTTGCCGGCGATCACGCAGAGGGGGATGCCCTCCTCCTCGTACCGCATCGCCGCATCGAAGATGCTCATCTCCTCGCCGTCCTTGACGGTGACTCCGCCCTCGGTCCCGGGCGCGAGCTGGTTGCGCAGCCGGACGTTCGCGAACGTGCCGCGCACCATCACCTCGTGGTTGCCGCGTCGCGACCCGTACGAGTTGAAGTCCTTCTTCTCGACGCCCCGCTCGCGGAGGTACCGCCCGGCGGGCGAGTCCTCCTTGATCGCGCCCGCGGGCGAGATGTGGTCGGTCGTGACGCTGTCGCCCAGCTTGGCCAGCACCCGCGCGCCCTCGATCGGCCCCGAGGCCGGCTCCATCTCGAAGTAGGGCGGCCGCTTGACGTAGGTCGAATCGTCGTCCCACACGTACGTGTCGCCCTCGGGCACCTCGAGCGCGTTCCAATTCTCGTCGCCCTCGAACACCTTGCCGTAGCTCCTGGTGAACATCTCGGACTCGACGTACTGCATCGCCTCCTGCACCTCGGCCTGGCTGGGCCAGATCTCGCGCAGCGGGAAGTCCTCGAACAGGTCGATGTCCATGCGCCCGGCCAGCGCGTAGGCGACCACCAGCGGCGGCGAGGCCAGGTAGTTGAGCCGTACCTCCGGGTGGATCCGTCCCTCGAAGTTACGGTTGCCCGACAGCACCGAGCAGACGGCCAGGTCGCGCTCGGTGATCTCCTTCGAGATCTCCTCCGGGAGCGGTCCCGAGTTGCCGATGCAGGTGGTGCAGCCGTAGCCGACGAGGTCGAAGCCGAGCTTGTTGAGCGGCTCGGTGAGGCCCGCGCGCTCGAGGTACTCGGTCACGACCTTCGAGCCGGGCGCGAGGGAGGTCTTGACCCACGGCTTGACCTCGAGCCCCATCTCGACCGCCTTCTTCGCGAGCAGCCCGGCGCCCATCATCACGCTCGGGTTCGAGGTGTTCGTGCAGCTCGTGATCGCGGCGATCACGACGGCGCCGTGGTCGAGGCCCTCGCCCTCGGGCCGCTTGTCGGTGACCGCGACCACCTCGCGCTCGGGCTCCTGCTCGCCGCGGCCGTTCGTCGGCGGGTCGCTGGCCGGGAAGGACTCGGCCACCGCCTCGTCCTCGCCCTCGTACTCCACGAGCTCGCCGAGCGCCTCCAGGCACGACTCCTTGGCGTCGCGCAGCGGCACGCGGTCCTGCGGGCGCTTCGGCCCCGCGAGCGACGGCTCCACGTCGCCGAGGTCGAGCTCGAGCGTGTCGGAGTAGGTCGCCTCCTCGGCGCCGTCGTCGTGGAACATGCCCTGCTCCCGCATGTACTCCTCGACGAGGCGGGTGTCGCGGCCGGTGAACTCGAGGTAGGCGAGCGTCTGGCGGTCGACGGGGAAGATCCCGCAGGTGGCGCCGTACTCGGGCGCCATGTTGCCGATCGTGGCCCGGTCGGCCAGCGGCAGGGTGGGCAGGCCGGGGCCGAAGAACTCGACGAACTTGCCGACCACGCCCTTCGCGCGCAGCATCTGCGTGACCGTCAGCACGAGGTCCGTGGCCGTCGAGCCCTCCGGCAGCTCGCCGGTCAGCCGGAAGCCGACGACCTGCGGGAGCAGCATCGAGATCGGCTGGCCGAGCATCGCGGCCTCGGCCTCGATCCCGCCGACGCCCCAGCCCAGCACGCCGAGGCCGTTGACCATGGTGGTGTGCGAGTCGGTGCCGACTAGCGTGTCCGGGAACGCCTGCCCGTCGCGCGAGATGACCACGCGCGCGAGGTACTCGAGGTTGACCTGGTGGCAGATGCCGGTGTTGGGCGGGACGACCGAGAAGTTGTCGAACGCGGTCTGGCCCCAGCGCAGGAACGCGTAGCGCTCGCGGTTGCGCTCGAACTCCAGCTCGGCGTTGCGCTGGAAGGCCATCCGGTGGGCGAACGCATCCACCTGGATGGAGTGGTCGATCACCAGCTCGGCGGGGACGAGCGGGTTGATCTTGGACGGGTCGTCGCTGGCGTCGCGCATCGCGGCCAGGTCGACGATCGCGGGCACGCCCGTGAAGTCCTGCATCAGCACGCGCGCGGGCTCGTAGGCGATCTCCCTGCTCGGCTCGGCCTTGGCGTCCCAGGTGGCGATCGCCTCGACCGACTCGTCGTGGCCGTTGCGCAGCGCGTTCTCGAGCAGGACCTTCAGCGAGTACGGCAGCCGGGCGACGTCGTACTTCGCCTGCAGCTCGTCGAGCCGGAAGATCTGGTGGTCAGCGATAGTCGATGCCACCGAAGCTGTGGGTCGGGACGACGGGCCACTGGCGCTTGAAGCGCGCGAGCTCGGAGGACGGGAAGACCTGCTTCCAGCGCGGGTCGCGCGGATCGGGGTCGGCGACCGCGTGCTCCTTGACCATCGAGTCGTACTGGTCGACCGAGTCCTCGAGCGTGTTCGAGTTCATGACCACGTCGCGGTTGAAGAACTCCGCCCACTTGCGTACGCCGGGGATCTTGGAGAGCTGCGGGTGCCAGTTGTCGGCGGCGACGCCGTTCTCGGAGCTGACCCAGATCCCGTCCGGGGTGTTCACGCACAGCGACATGTTGCCGTCGGTGTGGCCGGGCGTCGCGAGGAACGCGAGGCCCCTGCCGATCTCCACGTCGCCCTCGATGAGGATCACCTTGTCGTCCGGCACGCCGTCCATGCCGCCGTCCACGTACCAGGCCCACTGGGTCGGGTGGAGGGACTTGAAGGTGTCGACCTCCGCGCGCTGCGCGAGCATCTTCGCGTTCGGGTAGTAGGCCGGCTGGGTCTCGGTGCCCAGCATCATGCGCGGGTCCTGCACGTGCAGGTGGTCGAACGCGATGTAGTCGACGTCCTCCGGCTTCAGGCCGCACTTGGCGAGCGCCTGGCCGATGTCGTTGTAGTAGGTGGCGAAGACGTTGGTGGATAGCCACTCGCCGTAGCGCTCCACGAGCTGCTCGTAGAAGGGGGCCTCCTGCGAGCCCTCGGGCACGGTGGGTTCCCAGGCGAGGACCTTCTCCTGGCCCTCGAAGTCCTCGAAGCGGACCACGACCAGCCGGTTGAGGATGCTCACGAACGGGTTGAGCCCCTTCGCGGCGCCCCCGAACGCGTACTGGAGCGGGTAGCCGGCGGCGACGAGGTCGACCGTCTGGACCGACCTGACGGTGCCCTGCTCCTTGAAGCGCCCGCGAAACTCCTCGGCGGCGGC
>DASVVS010000071.1:0-52456 GCA_036386455.1 Thermoleophilaceae bacterium | reverse complement strand
GCGGACGGGTGCTGAAGCATCCGGCCTGCCGGACACGTATGCTTCCCCGCCGGTGGCCGAGACCGTCATCGTCCATCCCAATCGGGACAAGACCACGTCCAAGGCGACGAAGGCGATGGTCATTCTGCTGCTGCTCGTCAGCGCGGCACTGGTCGCGATCGTGTCCATCGGCGGCTGGAGCGAGCTCCAGGGCGCGCAGATGGTCTCGGTGGCGTACGTGCTCATCTACCTGACGATCGCCTTCTTCGTCGGACGCTGGAACCGCGGCACCCTCCCGGTCGCGTCGGGGTTGGCGGTGCTGCTGCTCGTCGTCGCCGCGATCGCCGGGCCGGCCTGGTTCGATCGCGACGCGAGCGGCTACGAGGAATCGACGATCCCGGCCGGCCTCCTGGGCGTGCTGACGATCCTGATCGTGCCCGTGCAGTTCCTCCTGATCGTCTTCGCGATGCGCGGCTTCAGCCAGCAGTGGAACGTCGAGGTCGAGGTCGCCCGCGACGAGTACGAGCGCCGCGGTCCCGGCGGCTTCGAGCCGCAGCCGCAGACCTAGCCGGCCGGGCGGGACCGCAGCGGATCCCGGGGAGGGCCGCAGCGGCCCGGCACGGCCGCACCCGAACCTATAGTTCGCCCGCCGGCGGCGGTGGCGGAACTGGCATACGCGATGGGCTCAAAACCCATTGCCCGCAAGGGCTTGCGGGTTCGAATCCCGCCCGCCGCATGCCCGATCGGAGCGGAGCTCCGCCGCAGCGTCGTTGCCGGCGGAGCTCCACCGCAGCGTCGTTGCCGGCGGCCCCGCAGAACGACGAAGGGCCGCCCGGAGGCGGCCCTTCGCGAGTTCCTTCCGCGCCTCGCGGCGCCGGCTACTAGACGATGTCGTCGCCGATGAAGAACCAGGCCAGCGGGTCCGACAGGCAGTCGGCCGGCACGGTCGGGAAGCCGTTGCAGCGGTACTTCGTGCCGTTCGGGTCGTCGTGGACGTTCTCGTGCGTGGCGACGAACTTGACGCAGACCACGCCATTGCCGTTCTGGTCCTGATCGGGGCCGGCCAGGAACGGGGTCGGCGTGTAGCCGTCGGGGCAGGTGCCCCACATGTTCGTGTCCGCCGTGCTCGAGCCGGACGGGATGATCACCGCCGCAGCGACCAGGAGCACGGGCAGGATGAGACGCGCCTTCTTCAGCATGGGAGCCCTCCTTGGGAGCCGATCTGCGCGCCCCTGGCGCACGGACCGTTAGGGGTACGGCCACCGGGATACCACCGGGTGGGGGGGCTAAACCCTGCCTTTGGTGCAGTCATTTTGACCTGCGTCCCCAAGCGACGAAGGGCCGCCCGGAGGCGGCCCTTCGCGGAGAACTGTGCGCCTCGAGGCGCGAGTGACTAGATGATGTCGTCGAGCACGTAGAACGAGCCGTCCGGGTCGCTGACGCACTCGGGCGGCGGCGTCGGGAAGCCGTTGCAGCGGTACCTCGTGCCGTTCGGGTCGTCCTGGATGTTCTCGTGCGAGCCGACGAACTTCACGCAGATCACGCCGTTGCCGTTGCGGTCGTCGTCCGGCCTCCCGACCAGAGGCGTCGGCGTGTAGCCGTCCGGACAGGTTCCCCACATGTTCGTGTCGGCCGTGCTCGACGCGGACGGGATGAGAATGCCGGCCGTGACCAGGGCCACGGGCAGCGCGAAGCGAGCCTTCTTGTGCATAGGAAGCCTCCTCAAGGCGCGGTCCTGCTCCCTCTTGCGCAGGCCGCTGGGGTTGCCCGGGAGATACCACCGCTCTTGGCGGATTAACCCTCGTTTGGTTGCGCGGCGCCAAAGGTTGGGGCGACCCCGATACGAAGGAGGGCCGCCCGGTCCGGGCGGCCCTCCGAAAGTGCCGAAACGCGCGCCGTAGGAGCGGGCGCTGGGAGCGTTAGACGATGTCGTCGAGCACGTAGAACACGCCCTCCGGGTCCTGCTGGCACTCCTGCGGCGGAGCGACCCCGTTGCACTTGTACTTCTTGCCCTTCGGGTCGTCGTGCGTGTTGTCGTGCGAGCCGACGAACTTGACGCAGATCACGCCGTTCATGTTGCGGTCCTCATCGGGCGCCGAGATGAACAGGGTGGGCGTGTAACCGTCCGGGCACGTGCCCAGGACGTTCGAGTCGGCGCTGCTCGGCGCCGCGGGAACGAGCATGGCGACGACGACCGCCACGACACTCACGGCAAGGGTGATACGAGTCCTCATTGGAGCCTCCTTGACGCTGTTTACGGATCGCCGTCTTTGGCGGTCCGCCGGGGTACGCGTTGGCGCATACCACCCACCCGGGGGGTTTGAAACCGATTTCGTGCGGGAAGGGGGCGTGCCCGCGCCGGCGCCTACAGCTCGCGCCAGGAGTTCGCGACGATCACGACGCTTCCGTTCGTCGAGATCACGTTGAACGCGTTAGCGTCGTACTTCACGTTCATCTTGCTGGAGCCCGCGGAGACCCCGCCGCCGAAGTCCACCACGACCGCGCCATGCACCTGCGTGTTGCCGCCGAGGCTGATCATGTTCGTGGTCAGCTGGTTGCGGTTGGCCGCGTAGATGATCCCGTAGAAGTTCGTGTTGCCGCCGATGGTGATCGTGCCGCGCTCGAGGATCAGCATGCCCGGGCTCGTGGAGCTGTTGTAGTTCGTGTTGCCGGTGTAGCTGCAGCTTCCGCTCTCGATGTACACCATCGGGCCGCTGGGCAGCGACGGCGGGCAGGTGCTGAAGTAGGTCCCGGCGGACTGAGCGCGCAGCTTCATCCCCGCGAGCTCGGTGTCGGACATTGCGGTCTGCTGCGCGTAGCCGGTCGTGACCGACGCCGGCCACACCTGGCCCTTGTCGTTCGACCATCCGGTGCAGCCGTTGTTCGGCGTCGGCGGCGAGGTGTTGCAGCGCACCGCGATGCCCGGACCCTGGCCGCCGTCGATGATCACCTTGCGGCCGCTGTTCGTGGTCTCGACCTTGCCGGCCGTGATCACGTAGCGCGGGAACGAGCTCGATATCCCGGGGACGGACTTGGCCTTCGCGACCACGGTCCTCTTCTGACCGTGGATGGTGGCCTGGGCACGCAGCCAGACCTCGCCGTCGCCGTCCGCGTCGTAGGCGGGGGCGCCGGCCAGGGCCGCGTCGTCGTAGTAGTTGCCGTTCACGCCGTCGTCGCGGATGGAGGTCACGAACTGCGCGGCGGCCTTGTCCGAGGCCGGGAGGCCGTTCACCAGCGCAGCTCCCTCGGGACATGTCGTCGTGTTGGCCGCGTGAGTGCACCCCGGATACGCGAGACCCGAGTTGTTCGGCCAGCGCCCGATCAGCCAGTTCGCCTGGGCGTTCAGGGCGCCCTCGGCCAGCGTCAGCGTCGACTCGCGGTTGCGCTCCACGCCCGACTGCCGCGTCTGGTTGTCCACGAGCTTGAGCGACGCGAGCCCGAGGCTCAGCATCAGCAGCGTGATCATGATCGCGGTGACCATCGCGATCCCCGTCTCGTCGTGCAGGCGCCTGCGGATCACGGGAAGCCGACCCCCGCGTTCGTGGTCTCGGCGCTCATCCCGCCGACGTCGGTCACGACGAGCCGGATGCTCCGAGTGCCGGAGGCGGGAGCGACGTAGTCGAAGCTGGCGGCGGTCCCCACCGCGGTCGTCGCGTCGCAGGTCGCCGTCTTGGTCAGGTCGCACCAGCGGTAGGCGAGCTCGTAGCCCTCGGGATCGCTCGACGCCGACGCGTTCAGGCGCACCGTCCTGGTGCCCGCGGCGGTCGCGGTGAACGACGCCGTCGGCGCCCCGTTCTGGTTGCGCAGGTACACGCCGCTCGTGAGCCGCACCTCCTTGGGCGCGGCCGGACCGTTCGAGTCCAGGTAGATGTCGACCCGGATCGAGGTGATCGACGTGAGCGGCGTGGCGCCCGGCGTGTAGGTGAAGAGCGGCGACTGCAGGCTGCGGCCCGGCGGGACGGCCTTGTTCGTGACGGGCTCGGCCGCGATCGTGCGATCGCCCCAGCCCACGTCCGGGCACATCGCCGACGACGGAAGCGCGGGCGGCACGGCCGCCGTCGTCCAGCGCTGCGTCTGCTTGATGAGCCGCCCGTAGTCGACGCCCTGCGAGGTGTCGAGGCAGTAGCGCACGCGCATCACGTTGCGCTCGTTCTGGCTTCCGGCCGGCCTGGGGGTCCTGTCGATCGTCTGGAACAGCATGTCGTAGGGATCGGCGCGCTCGATGAGCTGCGTCTGCCCGGCCACGTTGCGCAGCTCGCGGATCATCTGGTCCTGGATCACGCGCGCCTGCTCCTGCGAGTCGTTCTGGATCGCGGCGTGGCGCTCGCTGCGCTCGAAGAACTGGAACGGCGAGAGCGCCGCGGCCAGCACGAGCCCGAGCAGGAACGTCGTGAGGAGGATCTCCATCAGAGCGCTGCCGCGCTCCTCGCGCAGCCCGCTCACGGGCCCACCGAGATCGAGCTCGGGACCACGCCGGGCGACTGGCCCGGCTTGAGCGCCCAGTCGGACTCCGAGAGGCGAGTGTCGACCGCCGTGATCCGGTAGACCTTCGCGCCGACGGCGCCCTCGTCCACGTACGTCGTGCTCCCCTGGGTGCCGCAGAGCGAATGGATGTTGCCGAAGGCCGTGCGGTCGAAGCGGTCCGTGAAGCTCCAGGTGGTGGTGTCCGTGTCACGCCGGTAGATCCGGAAGGTGTCGACGCAATCGGTCGTGGTGTCGGGATCGCCGCCCGGCGCCGGGGTGCTGGTGTTGCTGATCGGGGGCGTCCACGTGAGCGTGACGGTGTTCGCGTCGTTGCGGACGGCGGTGAAGTTCCGCGGCTGGTAGGGCCGGGCGTTCGCCAGCATCACGTCGCGCGAGTAGCCGGAGAACGTGCTCGCGATGCGCAGCGCGCCCGAGGGGTCGAGGTCGTACGGGTAGAGGGCGTACTTGATCTCGCTCGAGCTGCTCGAGTAGCCGGTGTCGCGGCACCAGCGCACGGTGGCGGCGCCGACGCACGCGGCGCGACCGCTCTGTCGCGGCACGTAGCGCCACGCCTCGAACTGAGCGACGTCGCGGTCCACCCGAACGGTGTTCGTCGCGGGGTAGGTCTCGATCTCGGGGACGTTCTGGAAGAGGTGGTTGCGTCCGGCGAGTGCGGGCACGAACGCGGTCGCATCCGGGCGGAAGCGGTTCAGCGTGACGTCCACCGACTTGACGCTGCCGCTCGCGGTCACGCCGGTCGAGTCGAACG
Organism: Thermoleophilaceae bacterium; assembly: GCA_036386455.1. Classification (GTDB taxonomy): domain Bacteria; phylum Actinomycetota; class Thermoleophilia; order Solirubrobacterales; family Thermoleophilaceae; genus AC-37. The sequence continues at coordinate 47,244 of DASVVS010000071.1, read as the reverse complement.
CCTGCGCGGCGACCTGGTAGATGCCGTCGGGCTGCGCCGCCGGCAGCGCCCAGGTCCAGTTGAAGGTGGTGGCCGGGCCGTTCGTGGTGCCGACGTGCGTGCCGTCGACGAACCACTTGACCATCGGCGCGCTCGAAGCGAGGTTCGCGCGGAACGAGACGGAGGTCGGCTGGCTCGCGTGAAGCGTGTGGCTCGTGCACGTGGCCCAGCACGACGCCGCGACCTGCCCGTACTGAAGCGCCGGAGCCGTGAGCGTCAGGCTCTCGACGCCGCCGCCGGAGCCGCCGCCGCCACCGCCGCCGCCACCGCCGCCACCGCCGCCTCCGCCGGGGCCCGAGGCCCCGCGCGTGCCGCCGACCACCGCGGTCACGGTCACCTGCCTGCCGGTCGGCGGCATGACCTTGAGGATCACGCGCTTGTAGTCGGCTGCCGTGGCGTCGGCCGTGCCCGCGGCGCTGTCGGTGCAGAAGCCGGCCGTGGACGGATGCGCGCCGCGCCCGTCACCGCCGTCGTCGACGGAGCAGGCGGTCGCCTCGACGCGGTAGGTCACGCCACGTCGCTTGACCTCCCAGGTGCCGGCCGACGCGGTCTCGTCGTCGGGGAAGCCGCGCGTCTTCAGCTCGGCCTGGATCGACCCGGGCGTGACCGCCGCGAACGGCATTCCCTGCGCCGCGTCGGCGAGCTCGCGTGCGAGGTTGACGGCGCCCTCGCGCTGCTTCGTCTGGCTCGTGCCCGCGCTGGCGCGGTCGATAAGCGACATCGTCCCGAGAACGCCGACGGTGATCAGCACCATGGCGACCAGGAGCTCGACGAGGGTATGACCTTCTTGGCGTATGAGCGCCTTGTGCACGCGGGACGTATCGGCCTACAGCCGTGAGACTTGACCCTGCGAGCGGCGCAGACGGGGGGTGGGAGCCCCTGGGCGGCGGGCATTGCGAAACCCGCTGCATCGGGTTATAAAGGAGATAGCTCAAGGGCCGTCCACACGGGATGGACGCCTGTTCTAGGTAGGGGGACTCGCTCATGAAGAAGCGTCTTGCGCTTCCGCTGCTTTGCCTTGCAGTAATGCTGCCCGCATCCGCGGCGCAGGCCGACCCGATTCCGGGTCAGTACATCGTCGTGCTCGAGGACGGCGCCGACAGCGCCGCCGTCGCGGCCGACCACAAGCGGCTTGCCCAGGCGGAGGTGCTCGACACCTACTCGCACGCGGTGAGCGGCTACTCGGCCAAGCTCTCCACGGCTTCGCTCCGGGAGATCGAGGCCGATCCGCGCGTCGCGTACGTGACGGAGGATCTCGAGGACGACGCGCTCCTCGGCAAGCCCGGCGGCGGAGGGACCACCCAGCCGACGCAGATGCTGCCGACCGGCATCAACCGGCTCGATTCGGACCTCGGCTCGCCGCTGGCCGGCGACGGCTCGGGCGACGTGAACGCCGCCGTCGCGGTGTACGACAGCGGCATCCAGACCAACCACCCGGACCTGAACGTCGCGGGCGGGGTCAACTGCCTCGGCGCGAAGTACACCGGGAACGACGGCACGATCGGCGACCAGTACGGCCACGGCACGCACGTCGCGGGGATCATCGGCGCGAAGGACGACGCGATCGGCGTGGTCGGCGAGGCTCCAGGTGCGCGGCTGTATTCGGTGCGCATCGGCGACGGCGCCGGCGCATCGTCGCTCTCGGCCCAGCTCTGCGGAATCGACTGGCTGACCGCGAACGCGGCGGCGCTCGGCATCAAGGTCGTGAACGCCAGCACCGGCCTGTTCGGCAAGGCCGACGACGGCAACTGCGGCTACAGCGCGGCCGACGTCCTGCACCAGGCGATCTGCAAGTCGACGGCCAGCGGCCTGCTCTGGGTCTTCGGCGCGGGCAACACCACCGGCGACCTGCACTTCATGCCGGGTGCCAGCTACGACGAGGTTCTCGCCGTCACGGCGATCGGCGACTCGAACGGCAAGGGCCTGCCCAGCTCGACCAGCTCGGCGACCTGCAGCCTCGTGAGCGGCAAGTCGTCGGCCACCTACGTGGACGACAAGTTCGCCTCGTGGAGCCGCTATGCCATCAGCACGGCCGACCGCGCGCACACCGTGGCGGCCCCGGGCATCTGCATCCGCTCGACCTACAAGGGCAGCACCTACGGGAACAACTCCGGCACGAGCATGGCCACGCCGCACGCGGCGGGCGCCGCGGCGATGTGCATCGCCACGCTGCAGTGCACGGGGACTCCCGCGGAGACGATCCAGAAGCTCATCGCGGACGCGGAGGCGTACACGCAGGCGAACCCCAGCTACGGGTTCACCGGCGATCCGCTCCGGCCGGTGAACAGCTCGACCCACTACGGGTGGCTGGTCCGGGCCGGGTTGTACTAGCCAGTTACCCCTACGCATCCGAGCCGCCGCGTCCTCGGGGGAGGCGCGGCGGCTCGACCCTTTTCAGGGTCCGGTGGCTCGGCCCCACACGCCCGGGTCGCACATCCGGCCAGATGGGGTCAATTCCGCCTCGAGCTGTCGTACGGTGCCCTCGTGATCCACGGAGGGAGAACGGACATGAGGCTCGGACGGACGGCAGCGGTGGCGATCTGCGCGGCGCTCGTGGGGGCGGCGCCGGCGACGGCCAAGCCGCTCGACGGTGACACGAAGGTCAAGCAGTGCAAGCGCAAGGACCACAAGCGCTTCTCCTGCGAGCGCACCGACGACGGCACGGTCACGACGGTCTGCCCGGAGAACTACATCGCGCTCGGCTTCGCGGCCGCGCCGGATGCTGACCTGAACGGCAACCTGGTCGTGTGCTTCGCGGAGGGCATCGGCGCCCTCGACGACACGCCGTAGGGCTCAGGGCCGGGGCGCGGCAGGGCGCCCCGGCTGCTGGCTCAGCAGGTCCTCAGTCGGCCGTCTGCTCGGTCCAGCGACCGCCGTCCCAGTAGCGCAGGCGCTTCTGGCCCTGCGGGTCCGGGTACCAGCCCGGGGCCGGGCCCGAGGACTCCGCCTGGGCCGGCTGCGCCGCCGGAGACGGCGACTGGACCGGCTGCGCCGCGGTCTGCGGCTGATCCTGCGGCGGGGACGGCTGCTGCGCCGGGGCCGAGGGGGCCGGAGCCGCCGCTGCGGGAGCCGCGCCACCGGGCTGGCCGCCGCCGATGCCACCGGGCTGGCCGCCGCCGACGCCGCCGACGCCGCCGGCGTGGCCTCCGGCGCCCGGAGCCGCCGGGCCGCCGGACCCTGCGCCCGGGCCGCCGCCGCTGCCGATGCCGGCGGTGGCCTCGTTGAGCCTCGCGGCCAACTCGGGCCGGTCGTTGAGGATGCCGCCGACGAGGATCGCCGCGCTCGCGAGCACGCCGAGGATGGCGCCGATCTTCAGGTCGGCGCCGAAGTCGCCGCTCGTGAACTCGATCGCGAACATGAGCGAGATCGTCAGGGCGACCGTGCCGAGCCACTTGAGGATGCTCGGCCGCAGGAAGCCCGGCAGCGACGCGGCCTGACCGGTGATGTGCGCGGCGGCGAGGGCCGCCGCCACGATCCCGATCAGGAACAGGACGATGTCGGCGAGGCTGAAGACCCCGAATGCGCTGCGGCTCTCGTCACCCGAGCCGAACCAGGAGATGAAGAGGGAGAGGATGAGCACCCCGGCGCCGCCGGCGGCGATCAGGTTCGCGATGTTTGCTCGTGGGTTGTTCAAGAGGGTCTCCGAACGTGGTTACTAGGGGGAACGCGTCACTCTAACCGAGTCAGCGCTGGCATAACCCCCGGCATACTGCCCCGCGTGGTGGACGTAATGACCGATATCGAGGCCGTCGTCGCCCACACGGGGCGCGGGCCCGGCACCGACGCCGAGCGGCGGACCGCCCGCCACCTCGAGCGGCGGCTGCGCGAGCTGGGGCGCGAGGCGGAGATCGAGCCGTTCGACGTGTGGCCGAACTGGCCGCTCGCGCACCTGATCCATGCCGTCGCGGCGATCGCCGGCAGCCTCGTCGCCACGAGCGACGCGCTCGCCGGGACGATCGTCCTGGCGGTGGTCGCGCTGCTCGCGTTCGGCGACCTCACCGGGACGTTCCACCTCACGCGGCGCCTGACCGGGCGCCGCGCCTCTCAGAACGTCGTCTCGCGCGAGGACGGCGACCGGCCCGGCACGCTCGTGCTCGTGGCGCACACCGACGCGGCGCGCAGCGGCGTCGTGTTCAGCGACCGCGCCATGCGCCGCCGGGCGTTCGCGGGGCGGCTCCTGCGCCGCCCGATCGGCCCGTTCGAGCCCTTCTTCTGGGCGATCGTGGTCGCCCTCGCGTGCGCGGCGCTGCGGCTCGCGGGGATCGAGAGCGACGCGCTGACGGCGGTGCAGTTCGCCGTCACCGTCGTGCTGATCGTGAGCGTGCCGCTGCTGATCGACATCGGGCTCTCGGAGGTCGTGCCGGGCGCGAACGACAACGCCTCCGGGGTCGCCACCGCCCTGCGCCTCGCCGAGCGCTACGGCGACGACCTCGACCACTTCGACGTGTGGGTGCTGTTCAGCGGCTCGGAGGAGGCGTTCGCGCCGGGCGCCAGGGCTTTCCTGCGCCGCCACAAGCGCGAGCTCGGCCGCGGGCATACCGTGTTCGTGTGCGTGGACAAGGTCGGCTTCGGCCAGGTGCGATACGCCCGCCGCGAGGGACTGCTCTTCGCGCGCCGCTACCACTCGATGCTCGTCGGGCTGTGCGACCGGATCGCGGCCGAGGACGCCGAGGACGAGGGTCGCTACGGCGCGCGCTCGTTCGTCTCCCGGAGCGTGACCGACGCCGTGCCCGCCCGCGGCGCCGGGTACGCGGCGATCAGCGTCGCCTGCCTGGGCGAGCGCGGCTATGCCCCGCACTACCACCAGCCGACCGACGTCACGGCGAACCTCGAGCCGGAGGCGCTCGAGCGCGCGTTCGGCTTCTGCTCGGAGCTGATCGAGCTGCTGGACGAGGAGATCGGACCGGAGCTCTGATGCGGCGCGCGGCCCTCATCCTGCTCGCGAGCCTGGCGGTGGCGGCGCCGGCCCACGCCCAGGGCGGCGGCAACTGCCTCGGCCAGACCGACGCCGCCGCGGTCGAGCAGAAGCCGGGTGCGCCGCCGCTGCGCTTCGGCATCACCCCGGGCGCTCAGACCGGCCAGTTCTTCACCGGCGCGGTGCCGCCCCGGACTCCCGAGGACCCGGCGCGGCAAATCGCCGGGCTCGACGGCCTGCGCGCGCCCGGCGCGCCGTTCGTCCTGCGTCTGCACCGCTTCTTCTGGTCCGACGGCGAGGAGGCCATCCGCCGCTTCCTCGCGCTCGCCGACCTCTACACGCGCGCGGGCTACCTGGTCGAGCTGCAGCTCCGCTATCACCCGAACGAGCAGCAGGAGGGCGACCTCGCCGCGTGGGAGGCGCACGTGCGCGAGGTGGTGCGGCGCTTCGGCGAGAACCCGCGCGTCGTAGCCATCCAGGTGACGAACGAGGTGAACATCACGTTCTCGCCCGACTCCTCAGACGGCGCGTACGAGGGCGCGCGCGACGCGCTGATCCGCGGTGTGATCGCCGCCAAGGACGAGGCGCGCAGGCGCGGCCACCGCCAGCTCGAGATCGGCTTCAACTGGGCCTACCGCACCGATCCGAGCGCCGACGCCGCGTTCTGGAGCTACCTCCGCGACAACGCCCCGAAGGCGTTCCACGAGGCGCTCGACTGGGTCGGCGTGGACGCCTATCCCGGCACGGTCTTCCCGCCCGCCCACACGCAGGGCGGCGAGCGGGACGGGATGGTCAACGCGTTCAGCTCGTTCCGCTGCTACGCGGGCGGGGCCGGGATCCCCGAGAGCGTGCCGATCCACGTGGAGGAGAACGGCTGGCCGACCCAGCCGCCGGCGCGCAGCTACGAGAAGCAGGCCGAGGTGCTCGAGACGCTGGTGCGCGCCGTGCACGACTTCCGCGGCACCTACAACGTGACCGACTACCGCTGGTTCAACCTGCGCGACGGCGACTCGACGTCGGCCAACTTCCAGACCCAGTACGGGCTGCTCACCGACGAGTACCGGCCGAAGCCCGCCTACCCCCTCTTCGGCCGGCTCGTGCGCGAGCTCGGCGCCCGCTACGCGAAGCCGCGGCTGAAGCTGTCGGTGCGCTGCCGCTCGCGCCGCTGGCAGGCGCGGATCGGCGGTCCGGACGCCGGCCGCGTGCTGAGGGCGGGCTTCCGCGTCGGCCACCTGCGCGCGGCGGAGGACCGCAAGCCGCCGTTCGAGCGCTCGATCTCCGCACGCACGTTCGACCGCGATCGCGGCCGCTGGTCGATGCGCGTGCGCGCGACGCTGCTCGACGGCCGGGTGGTGGGCCTGCGGCGCACGATCGGCCACTGCCGCCGCTGACGCGCAGCCCGCTGGCGCGCCGTCCCCTGACGCGCACCTAACAGTCCGCCCTCGGGTTAAAGGTCTTGGAGCAGGTTCCGAAAGAGAACCTATCCATCCGGGCAGGGCACCGAAAACATCCGTTAGCAGGCCTTCAGTCCCGGGAAGGGAAATGAGTGACCTGAAATGACCTACGGCGACGAGCGCCTCTCCGGGCGCATCGAGAGCGAGCCCATCGACCTGCTGGCCGAATGGCTCGAGGCAACGATCGGCCTTCGTCTCACCGCCTTCGCGACGGGTGCGAAGCAGACCGAGATCCGCCACATCGCACACGGCGAGTCCTGCCCGCGCGTCGAGCTCGAGAAGCGGCTGCGCAACCTCTATGCGGTCACGCGCTTCCTGGCGGTCCGCGACCGTCCGTCGTCGGCCCCCGAGTGGCTGATGGCTCCGAACTCGGAGCTCGAGGGCCGGGCTCCGGCCGACCTGCTGCGCGAGGGCGAGTCGCCCGAGCCGGTCTGGTTCGCGGCCGCGCCGACCTTCTAGCCGGCGGCGCCGGCCTTCCAGCGGGCGGCGGCGCCGGTCAGACCGGCGTCACGGGGTTGTGCTTGTCCGGCCAGTCGCGGCGCTTGGTCGCGCCCAGCGCCAGCCGGCGACTTATCTCCCCGCGCAGATCCTCGGGCTGCACCACCGCGTCGACCACCAGCTCTGACGCGAGGTGCAGGATGTCGATCTCCTCGCCGTACTCCCGGCGCAGCTTCTCGACGAAGGCCGACCGCTCGTCCGGGTCCTCGATCGCCTGGACCTGGTTGTAGTAGACGGCGTTGATCGCGGCCTGCGGGCCCATCACCGCGATCCGGGCTCCGGGCAGGGCGATGCAGGCGTCGGGCTCGAAGGCGGGGCCCGCCATCGCGTAGAGGCCGGCGCCGTAGGCCTTGCGGATCACGACCGAGAGCTTGGGCACGGTGGCCTCCGAGACCGCCGAGATCATCTTCGCGCCGTGGCGGATGATGCCCTGGCGCTCGACCTGGGTGCCGATCATGAAGCCCGGCACGTCGGCCAGGAAGAGCAGCGGGACGTTGAACGCGTTGCAGGTCCAGATGAACCGCGCGGCCTTGTCGGCGGAGTCCACGAACAGCACGCCGCCGCGCTGCTTGGGCTGGTTGGCCACGATGCCGACCGCACGTCCCTCGATCCGCGCGTAGCCCACCACGAGCTCCTTCGCCCAGCGCTTCTGCACCTCCACGAACGAGCCGGCGTCCACGAGCGAGTCGAGCAGCTCGTGGACGTCGAACGCCTTGTTCTCGTCGGCCGGCACGATCTCCCGGATCGGCCGGTCCGAGGCCGGCTCGGCCGGCGGCGCGGCCGGCGGCTCCTCGCGCCAGCTCGTCGGGAAGTACGACAGGTAGCGCTTGGCGGTCTCGATCCCCTCCTCGTCGGACTTCACGAGGAAGTGCCCGCAGCCCGAGACGCCGGTGTGCATGCGGGCGCCGCCCATCTCGTCGAGCCCGACCTTCTCCCCGATCACCATCTCCGCCATCCGGGGGGATCCGAGGTACATCGAGGCGTTGCCGTCGCGCATGATCACGACGTCGCAGAACGCCGGGATGTAGGCGCCGCCCGCGGCGCTCGGGCCGAACAGCACGCACACCTGCGGCACGACGCCCGAGAGCTTCACCTCGCTGTAGAAGATCCGGCCCGCGCCGCGGCGGCCCGGGAACATCTGCACCTGGTCGGTGATGCGGGCGCCGGCGGAGTCGACGAGGTAGACCATCGGCACCTCGTGCCCCAGCGCCTGCTCCTGGATCCGGATGATCTTCTCGACGGTCTTCGGACCCCACGAGCCCGCCTTGACCGTGGGGTCGTTGGCCATCACGCAGACCGGCCGGCCGGCCACGGTGGCCATGCCGGTGACCACGCCGTCGGCGCCGAAGCCGTCCTGCTCCCAGTTCGCGAGCAGCGCCTCCTCGGCGAAGGAGCCGCCGTCCACCAGCTGCTCGATCCGCTCGCGCACGGGCAGCTTGCCCTGCTGGGCCGACTTCTCGCGATGGCGCTCGGGCCCACCCGAGCGGGCGCGTTCGAGGGCTTCCCTCAGATCCGACACGGCGGCAGAAGATAACGCCGCGTCAGCGGTGATCGGTGCGGGCGCGCAGCGCCGCGGCCACGGCGAGCCCCACGGCGGCCGCGATCAGGAAGAGGGGCCAGCCGACGAGCGTCGGCGTCTCGTCGCTCTCGCCGCTGACGCTGTAGATGGCGAGCACGAGCCCGAGCCCCCCGCCCCATGCCGGGCCGCGCTCCCGGAACAGGATCCCGAACAGGAGCGCCGCGAGCGACCCGCCGACCAGCAGCCCCTCCCACTCGCGCTCGAGACCCCCGCCGTAGGAGCCGCTGTCGTCCTCGACGCCGAAGAACAGGCCGAACCACCATCCGAACAGGACCACCGCGATGGAGGCGGCGTTCACGAGCTGCGTGGAGTGGCGCCGCTCGCCCAGCAGGCGCAGCAGCAGCCCGCCGCCGAGCATCACCGCCGTGTAGGCGAGGAACGCCCACAGGAACGGCCGCTCGTCGTCCGGGTCGCCCACGGCTGCCACCGCGGCGAGGGTGAGCACGCCGGCGCCGACGGCGGCCAGCAGCGCGCAGGCGGCGGAGCGGTAGGCGAGGGCGATCGCCGCGGCCACGATCACGAAGACACCGGCGGCGATGGCGACCGCGGTCTCGGGGGAGTCGTCGTCCACGATCATCTCGACCACGCGCACGAGCACCACCACGAGCAGCACGAGCCCCGCGATCAGCAGCGCGGAGCGCTGTCCCGCCGGCTCCGCGGCGGAGCGCTGTCCCGCCGGCTCCGCGGCGGGCCGGCCGCCACGCAGCCCGAGCGCGAAGACGGCCACGCACGGGACGGCGACGGCCGCCAGCAGGACGCCGTCGGCCCAGTCGTCGTCGAAGCGGATCTCGATCAGGACCAGCGCGGCGACGGCGGCCGCGAGGGCGCCCGCGAACAGTTCCGCGCTCGCCGGGAGCCGGGGCCGGCGTGCGGCCGGCGCCGGCGCCGGCGCGGGCGCCGCAGGCGGTTCCCCGCCCTGCCACTCAGGACCTGTGGAGCGCTCCACGGGTCGTCACGCTACAGCAGTCCCGGCCTGCGCGCGAGCCGTCAGAACCGCGCGCGAGCCGTCCCCGCCGCGCGCGAGCCCTCACAGCCCCGGGTCGACCGGAACCGGCTTCTCCCCCGAGTAGTCGTAGAAGCCGCGCCCCGACTTGGTCCCGTAGAACCCGGCCGCGACCATCTTGCGCAGCGTCGGCGGCGCCGCGAAGCGCGTCTCGCGGTACTCGTCGAACATGATGTCGGCGATCGACTTGGTGGTGTCGAGGCCCACGAAGTCGAGCAGCGTGAACGGTCCCATCGGGTGCGCCGCGCCGCCCTTCATGGCCATGTCGATCTCCTCGATCGAGCCGACGCCGTTCTCGTATGCCCGGATCGCGTCGAGCATGTAGGGCACCAGCAGGCGGTTGACGATGAAGCCGGTCTTGTCCTTGGCCTGCACCACCTGCTTGCCGAGCTTCGCGCCGTACTCGAGCCCGGTCTGGAGCGACTCGTCGTCCGTCGTGATCGTCTTCACGACCTCGAGCAGCGGCATGCGCTGGACCGGGTTGAAGAAGTGCAGCCCGATGAACCGCTCCGCCTTGGAGGTGGCGGCGGCCTGGTCGATGACCGACAGCGACGAGGTGTTGGTCGCGAGCACGGCGCCGTCCTTGACGATCCCGTCGAGCTCACGCCACATCTCGAGCTTGAGGTCGAGGTTCTCGGTGATCGCCTCGATCACCAGGTCGCAGTCGCCGAAGTCCGCGTAGTCGAGCGTGGTCTGGATGCGGCCGCGCACCTCGTCGGCCTGCGACTGCTCCGCCTTGCCCTTCTCGACCGCGCGCGCGAGCTGCTTCTCGATGCGCCCGATGCCCTTCTGGAGGCGGCCCTCGTCGACCTCGCGCAGCACGACGTCGTAGCCGGCCTCGGCCGATACCTGCGCGATTCCGTGGCCCATCAGACCGGCACCGAGCACGCCCACCTTCGAGATCTCCATTAGCCTCCGTCTTCCTGTTTCTGGTCAGCGATTCGAGCGCGAGGAGCCTACATGCCGCTGGTTGAGGTAGACGATCGCGGGGCGGTCCGGCACATCGTGCTTGCGCGTGCCGAGAAGCGCAACGCCCTGAACGAGGAGGTCGTGCGGGGCCTCCACGACGCGTTTCGCGACGCCGCCGACGACCCCAGCGTGCGGGTGGTCGTGGTGCGCGGCGAGGGGCCGATGTTCTCGTCGGGCATGGATCTCTCCGACCTGCGCGCGCTGTCGGAGAACCCCGGGCAGCTGCGCTCGTTCCGCGGGCCGATCCTGGCGGTCTGGAACCTCCTCGAGGAGATGACGAAGCCGACGATCGTGCAGATCCACGGCGCCTGCATCGGCGGGGCCGCCGAGCTGGCGCTGGCGGCCGACATGCGCGTGATGGCCGAGGACGCGGTGCTCGCCATCCCCGAGGTCCGGGTGGGCCTGATCCCCGACGTGGGCGGATCCTCGCGGCTGCCGGCCGTGGTGGGCCTGGGCGTGGCGAAGGAGCTGATCATGACCGGCAAGCCGATCGACGGGCGCGAGGCGCACCGGATCGGATTCGCGAACCGGATCGCGCCGGCGGACCAGCTCGACGCGGCGACCGAGGCGCTCTGCAACGAGCTCCTGGCGTGCGCGCCGCTGGCGGTCGGGCTCGCCAAGCGGGTGATGGACGCGGCCGCCAAGCCGGCCCTGGCGGCGACGCTCGAGCAGGAGGTCACGGCACAGCAGCTCCTGGCGGCGAGCGACGACTACGCCGAGGGGGCCGCGGCCTTTCAGGAGAAGCGCCAGCCCGAGTTCGCGGGGCGCTAGCCCGGCCCCGCCCGGGGCGGGCGCGGCCCGCCCGGAGCGGGCGCGGCTAGATCCCGACGCGCTTGCGCGAGCGCAGGAAGGCCAGCGCGGACACCGGGTAGGCCGCCGCCAGGCGCAGGCGGGCCAGCGGGTGGTTCGTCGGCTTCACGTTCATCAGGCTGTAGAGCCGGTGCTCGCGCACCTTGCCCTCGCCGTCGAAGCGCCAGTACTCGATCCCCTGGGCGTCGGTCCGCCCGCCGAGCGAGCCGGTCCACGTGTTGACGATCGTGTCGCCGTCCGCCGTCAGCAGCGTCTTGCGCAGCGAGAAGCTCCGGTCGCGCATCGCGCCGAGGTACGCGTCCCAGGCGGAGCGGACCGCGTCGCCGCCCTCCCAGACCTCGAACGAGCCGTCCACGTAGTTCTCGAGCCGCGCGTCGGCCGAGTAGACCGAGTGCGCGGCGTCCACGTCGTAGTCGTTCGTCGCCTTCTCGGCGGCCGCCACGAAGGCGGCTGGGTCGTCCGGTAGCGCCATCGCGCCGGAAGACTACGCCTCCAGGTCGATCGCGACCAAAACCCCGTCGTCGCGCCAGCCCGCCATGTGGTCCGGGCCGCTCGCGTACTTCCCGTGCACGAGCGGCCGCGCGACCCCCTCCTCGGCGGCGTCGTGCACCACCCGCGCCCGGCCGCGCAGGGTGAGCTCGCCCAGGCGCACGGTCACGGACGGGTCGGCCCGCAGGTTCCTCACCCACTGCGCGCGCTCGCCTCCGCCGGCGATCAGGTAGACCGTGGACCCGCGCAGGCCGAACCAGATCTCGATCTCGCGCGGCTGCCCGCTGCGCCTGCCGGTCGTCGTGAGATACGCGTAGTCGAGCTCGCCGAGCGCCGGGTCGACGCCCACCGGCTAGGCCTCGTGCCCGGGGTCGACGCGCTTGGCCCGCGCGAACGGGTACGCGCGACCCTCGTAACCGGCCTCGGCCGCGAACGGCTCCACCACGTGCCCGACGTGGTCGCCCAGCTCGATCCGCTCGAGAATGCGCCCGGCGAACCAGCTCGGGCAGCGCTCGAGGATCGGCAGGCCCTCCGGACCCTGGTGCCAGGCGCAGCGGTCGAACTTGTCCCCCACCTCGTCGGCGGTCTCGCCGCCGAACAGCTCGACCACGTCCTCGGCGTCCTCGGGCACGACGTGCAGCGCCAGGGCGTCCGCGCCGCGCAGCACCCGGTAGGTGCGGTTCTTGTCCGACACGCACACGAGGAAGCGCGCGGGGTCGATGCTGCACTGCGTCGCGAACCCCACGAGGCATCCCGCGCGCTCGCCGCCGGCCCCCACCGTGGTGGCCACGAACATCGGATAGTCGAGCCGGCCGACGAGCGTGTCGAAATCTTCGGGCACCTCCGGGGTAACTATGAGGCATCGGTTTCGGGCCCTGCCGCGTATAGGGCGGTGACCCGATCGACATCAGGAGGTTTCAAGTGAACGACAAGTCCACAGGCCGTTCCCCGGCCCAGCTCTACGCGCTGGTCTTCGGGGCGACGCTCGTAGTCGCCGGCATCATCGGCTTCTTCTACTCGGCCAGCTTCGGCTCGCCCGGCGAGGTGGATGGAGTGCTCGGCATCCTCGACGTGAACGGGTGGCACAACATCGTGCACATCGCCAGCGGCGTGCTCGGCCTGCTCTCGCTGAGCTACTCGGCCGCACGCACGTACGCGGTCGCGTTCGGCGCCGTCTACGTGCTGGTGGCGATCTGGGGCTTCGCCGTGGGCGACGGCGGCCAGATCCTCGGGATCATCCCGGTGAACACGGAGGACAACGTGCTCCACACCCTGATCGGCCTCGCCGGCCTCGGCGCCTTCGCCGCGACCCCGGCCGCCGCGAAGCCGACCACCGCGCGCCGCGGGGACGCCTCGGGAGCCGCCGCCTAGCAGCGGCCCCGCAGGGCTCCGCCGCGCCCGCAGGTGCGTAACGTACGGGGCCGTGGCCTGGATCGACGCCGAACCCGCCGCGGACGTCGCCGCCACGGCCCTCGTGCCCGCCCCCGTCGAGGACGTCTTCGCGTTCCTCGACGACCTCGGCAACCACTGGATCGTCGCGGATCGCTTCGTGGAGGTGCTCGATCTGCACCGCGGCGAGGGCGGGCACGCGACGGGCGGCGCCGTGCGCCTGCGCGGGCCGCTCGGCGTGCGGCGGACGGTCGTCACGCGGGTGGTCGCGGTCAAGCCGCCGCGGCTGCTGATCGGCACGGCGCAGGTCGGCGAGCGGACGCGGGCGCGGGTGAGCTGGTCGCTCGCCGGACACCTCGATTCCACGCGGGTGCGCCTGGCGGCGTCGGTCGAACGCGCGGCGCCGTTCGACCGCGCGCTGCTGGCGCTCGGCGGGCGCTGGTGGCTGCGGCGCCGGTTCGCCGCCACGCTCGAGGGGCTCGTGGAGGAGTTCGCGGCGCGCGTCGCCGCGGACGGCGGCTCAGGCCGTAGCGCCGCTCCACTCCCGGGCGATGCCCTCCGCGAGATGTAGGCAGGCCGCGACCGAGTCCCAGTCGACGCGCTCGGGCGTGTCGGTGGGCTGGTGGTAGTTGGTGAAGCGGTTGCCGTCGGCCGACAGCAGCGAGATGGTCGGCAGCCCGGCGTGCACGGCCAGCAGCGGGTCGGTCCAGCCGCCGAGCTGCACGCGGCGCGGCGGCTCCACGCCGGCGCGCGCGGCGCCGCGATCGGCCCAGTCGAGGTCCTCGCTCCGGTAGCGCCATGGGACGATCGAGCCCTCGGCGCGCACCACTATCGGCTCGCCGGCGCCGAGCGTGTCGAGGCCGAGCACGAGCGTTCTGCGCGGGTCGAGCGCCGCCCCCTCGGTCCGCAGCCACTCGGCCATGCCGCCCATGCCGGACTCCTCGGCGCCCGTGAGCAGCGCGATCACCTCCGTGCCCTCGTCGAGGGGCTCGGCGGCGAAGCGCTCGACCAGCGCGAGCACCCCGGCCACGCCGGTGGCGTTGTCGCTCGCGCCCGGCACTGCCGGGCTGCGCGCGACGTCGAGCGACAGCGCAACCGACGCGGCGAGGACCGCGCCTCCGGCGGCCCGCAGCGCGCGGCTCCCCAGCATCCCGCCCGCGGCGATCGCCGCGAACGCGAGCTTCGGGGCCGTGGACGGCGAGTCCATCGTGTCGGGGTCCGGCGGCCTGCCGAGCAGCGCGCGCACCCGGTCGCCGGTGCCGTAGCCGATCAGCTCGGGGTTGCGCCAGCCGATCCCGGTGTGCGCGGCGTCGTGGTGGGCGACCAGCACGAGCGTGCGGCGCGCCTCGCCGCCCGGCGCCGGCAGGCGACCGATCGCGTTCGCTCCGTCACCCGCCGGGACGAGCTTGCGCAGCCACTGCACGCGGCCGCCGAAGTCGAGCTCGAACGAGACGAGGGCCGCGGCGGCCAGCGCCGCGCCGGCCGCCCCGCCCGCGCGCGCGGCCGCGAGCCCGGCCGCCAGGTGCGGCACGCCCCGCTCGGCGATCGTGCGCTGGTAGCGGAAGGGCTGGGTGCGCACGCCGGCGGCGCCGGCCTCGCGCAGCCGCCCCGCCCCCCACTCCGCCGCGCGCAGCTCGCCCGGCGAGGCCGAGCCGCGGTCGATCGCCGCGAGCGCCTGCACGTCGGCGCGGACGCCGTCCGCGGCGACCGCGCTCAGCCCCGGTGCCAGTCGACCGGCCCCGCCACGATCACGTGGCTCCCGAGCTGCCGCCCCAGCACTCGCTGCGCCTCGCGCGCGCACTCGACCAGCGCCTCGAGGTCGATCCCGGTCGGATGGCCCATCTCGTGCAGCATCGAGACGAGGTCCTCGGTGGCGATGTTGCCGGTCGCGCCGCGCGGCACCGGGCAGCCGCCGAGCTCGCCGAACGACGACTCGAACGAGCGGATCCCGGCGTCGAGCGCGGCGAGCACGTTCGCGAGGCCCTGGCCGCGCGTGTTGTGGAAGTGCGCGGTCAGCTCCACGCCCGGCAGCCGCTCGCGCGCCGCCGTGAGCATGTCGCGCACCTGGGCCGGGTTGGCCATGCCGGTGGTGTCGCCGAAGGCGATCTCGTCGGCCCCCGCGGCGGCCAGCCGCTCGGCGATCGAGAACACGCGCTCGGGATCCACCTCGCCCTCGTACGGGCAGCCGAACGAGACCGAGATCACGCCCTCGCAGCGCAGGCCCTCCGCTCGCGCGCGCCCGAAGACCCGCTCGAGGCCGGAGAGCGACTCCTCCACGGAGCGGTTCACGTTCTTGCGGTTGTGGGTCTCCGTCGCGGACAGGAAGCCGTTGACCTCGTGGAAGCGGTCGCGCAGCTCGAGTGCGTTGTCGAGGCCCTTCTCGTTGGGGATCAGCACGGAGACCGAGACGTCCTCGGGCACGTCCGCGCGGGTCAGCACCTCGCGGGCGTCGCCGAGCTGCGGGATCACGTCGGGGCGCACGAAGCTCGTGACCTCGAGCCGCCTGAGCCCGGTCCGGGCGAGCATCTCCACGAGCCGGACCTTGTCGCCGGTCGCGATCACCTCGGGCTCGTTCTGGAACCCGTCGCGAGGGCCGACCTCGCGCACCGACACCGCGTCGGCCACCGTCTAGATCCTCCCCATGCCCCCGCTGACGCCGAGGGTCTCGCCGGTCACGTACGAAGCGTCGTCGGAGGCGAGGAAGGCGATCGCGGCGGCCACCTCGTCGGGGCTGCCGAGCCGGCCGAGCACGGTCTTCGAGACCATGCCGCCGATCAGCCGGTCGCCGAGCTCGCCGAGCATCTTGGCGCTCATCAGGAGCGGCGTCTCGATCGGGCCGGGGGCGACCGCGTTGCAGGTCACGTCGTAGCGCGCGGCCTCCGCCGCGATCGCCTTCGTGAAGCCGATCACGCCGCCCTTCGCGCCGGAGTAGACCGCCGAGCCGGGCGAGCCGACGCGGCCCGCCTCGGACGCCACGTTCACGATCCGCCCGCGGCGGCGCTCCTGCATGCCGGGGAGCACGGCGTGCGTGCAGGCGATCACGCCGATCAGGTTCACGCCGATCACGCGCTTCCACATCTCGGAGTCGGTGTTCACGAAGAAGCCGAACTCGTCGTAGCCGGCGTTGTTCACGAGCACGTCGACCGGGCCGAGGTCGGACTCCGCGGCGGCGACCGCCGCGCGCACCTGCTCCTCGTCGGCCACGTTCAGCTCGTAGGGCTGGCCGCTCACCTCCTCGGCGATCGCGCGGGCGCCCTCCACGTTCATGTCCGTGACGGCCACGCGCGCGCCCTCCGCGGCCAGGCGGCGGCAGGTGGCCGCGCCGATGCCGCTGGCGCCGCCGGTCACGAGCGCTACGCGTCCCTCGAGTCGCACGGCCGGGGAGCCTACCGTCGCGGCGCCGATAGGCTCGCTCGCCGTGACCGAGCCCGTACCGATCGTCGGCGGCACCGGGGCGCTCGGCTTCGGCCTGGCGCTGCGGCTGGCGCGCGCCGGCACGCCGGTCGTGATCGGCTCGCGCAGCGCCGAGCGCGCCGAGGAGGCCGCCGGGCGGGTGCGCGAGCGGGTGCCGGAGGCGCAGGCCGAGGGGCTCGAGAACGCCGAGGCGGCGCGGCGCGGGCCGATCGTGATCCTCGCGGTCCCGTTCCGCGCTCAGTCGGAGAACCTGAACAACCTGCGCGAGGCGCTCGAGCCCGGGCAGATCCTGGTGGACGCCACGGTGCCGCTCGCCGCGGCGGTGTCCGGCAAGGCCACGCGGCTCCTGGGGGTGCCACAGGGCTCCGCCGGCCAGCAGGCGCAGGAGATGGTGCCCGAGGGCGTGGTGGTGGTGAGCGCGCTGCACACGGTCAGCGCGGCGACGCTCGGGGACCTCGACGCGGAGCTCGACGAGGACGTGCTCGTGGCGGGCGACAAGCGCGCGGACAAGCGGCGCGTGGCGGAGGTGATCGCGCGGATCCCCGGCCTGCGGCCCGTGAACGCCGGGCTGCTGGAGACCGCGCGGCTGATCGAGGGCCTGACCCCGCTGATGATCTCCGTGAACGCGCGCTACAAGACGCACACCGGCATCAAGCTCACGGGTCTGCCGGACGAGCTTTGGTAGCCGTCCTCGCGGGCGGCACCGGCGGCGCGAAGCTGGCGCGCGGGATGCTCGACGCGGCGGACTCGCTCGCCGTGGTCGCTAACACCGCGGACGACGCGGCGGTCTACGGGGTGCACGTCTCCCCCGATCCCGACCTCGTGACCTACTGGCTGGCCGACGCGATCGACGAGCGCGGCTACGGGATCGCGGGCGACACCTGGTCGGTGATGGACGCGCTGGCCGCGGCGGGGCGCGAGACGTGGTTCCGGCTCGGCGATCGCGACCTGGCGATGTGCCTGATCCGCACGGAGCTCCTGGCGGGCGGCTCGCGGCTCACGGAGGCGCATGCCGAGGTGGTGCGGGCGATGGGCGCCGGGGCGCGCGTGCTGCCGATGTGCGACGAGCCTGTGCGCACCGTCGTGACGACCGGCGGGCGCGAGCGGCCGTTCCAGGAGTTCATGATCGTGGACCGGGCGGCGACGCCGATCGAGGGCCTGACGTTCGCCGGCGTCGAGGCGGCCGCGCCGGCGCCGGAGGTGCTGGAGGCGCTGCGCGAGGCCGAGGCGATCGTGATCGGGCCGTCGAACCCCGTGATCTCGATCGGTCCGATCCTCGCCGTGCCGGGGCTGCGCGAGGCGCTGCGCGAGGCGGCGGCGCCGGTCGTGGCCGTCAGCCCATTCGTGGACGGCCGGGCCGTGAAGGGCCCCACCGAGCCGTTCATGGAGTCTGCGGGACTGCCGGTGGGGCCGGAGGGCGTGCTCGCGGCGTACGGCGACGTGCTCGACGGGATCGTGTCCGACGAGCCGGTCCCGGGCTCCCCCGTCCCGGTGCTCGTGACCCCCACCTTGATGGACGACGGGGCCGCTCGCGCCCGCGTCGCCACGGAGACCCTGGAATTTGCGCGGAGCCTGGCACCCGGGCCCCACTCCGGCGGGGCCGATCGGCTGTAGTCTCGCCTGCGGGTAGTCGGCCTGTGCGCACGCTCGCGATAGTCCCGGTCAAAGGCTTCGGTGAGGCGAAGCAGCGCCTGTCCGCCTCGCTCGCCCCAGGCGCGCGGAGCTGCCTCGCCCAGGCGATGTTCTCGGACGTGCTGGCCGCGCTGCGGCGCTGCTCGCGGGTCGACGAGATCGCGGTGGTCACCGCCGACCCGGCGGCGGAGCAGCTCGCTCACGGGCGCGCGCACGTTCTGCTCGACACCGGGCGCGCCGGGCAGTCCGTGGCGGCGGCGATAGGCATCCGCCGGGCGCTGGCGGACGGCTTCGAGCGCGCGCTGCTCGTGCCCGGCGACACGCCGCTGATCGACCCGGCCGAGGTGGACGCGCTGCTCGAGCGCTGCGAGGCCGGCGCGATCGAGGTGGGCATCGTGGCCGACCGGCACGGGACGGGCACCAACGCGCTGGTGCTGTCCCCTGCGGACGCCATCGAGCCGGCGTTCGGACCGGGCAGCCGGGGCCGCCACGTGGACCTGGCGATCGAGGGCGACCGCGCGTACCGGGTCGAGCGCGTGCCGTCGCTCGAGCACGACGTGGACACGCCGGAGGACCTCGACGCGCTGCGCGAGGCGCTCGGCGGCGTGCGGGCCCGGGCTCAGCGCACCTGGGGCGCGGTGCGCCAGATCGACCGCACGTGCTCGCGGCCGCCCGCGGCGGCACCCTCCTCCGCGCCGGTCGAGGGCTCGGCGTCCCCCTCCCCACCCGTCGAGGTCCAGGCCTGAGCCTGCACATCGCCGCGCTGCCGGACCTGCCCGAGGTCCGGCCCGGCGACGACCTGGGCGCCCTTCTCGCGGACGCCGCCCCGGCGGACCTCGCCCCCACGGACGTCGTGGTGGTCGCCCACAAGGTGGTCTCGAAGGCGGAGGGCCGCCTGCGGCGGCTGGCCGAGGTGGAGCCGGGCGAGCGGGCACGCGAGCTGGCGCGCGATCCGGAGAAGGACCCGCGCCTGGTGCAGGTGGTGCTCGACGAGACGGAGGAGCTGCTGCGCGCGGAGCGCGGCGTGCTGATCTGCGTGACCCGGCACGGGTTCGTGTGCGCTAACGCGGGAGTGGACGCGTCGAACGTGCCGGAGGGCGAGGTCGTGATGCTGCCGCTCGACCCCGACGGGTCGGCCCGGACGCTGCGGGCGCGAATCGGGGAGCTGCTCGGCGTGCGCCCGGCGGTGATCGTGACCGACAGCTTCGGGCGAGCGTGGCGCGTAGGGCAGACCGACGTCGCGATCGGGACGGCCGGGATCGTGCCGGTGGACGACTGGCGCGGCCGGTCCGACTCCGCCGGGCGCGAGCTGCGGGCCACGGCGATAGCGGTGGCGGACTCCGTCGCGGGGGCGGCCGACCTCGCCCGCGCGAAGGACTCGCGCCGGCCCGCGGTGCTCGTGCGCGGGCTGGGTCATCTCGTCACGGAGGAGGACGGGCCGGGCGCCGCGCCGCTGCGCCGCGAGCGCCATCAGGACCTGTTCCGGTAGGGCCGCGCGGGCGCCCGGAGCCCCCGGCCCCGCCGCCCGGCGCCCCCCGGCCCCGCCGCGCCCGGCGCCCCCGGCCCGCCGCCCGGCGCCCCCCGGCCCCGCCGCGCCGGGTCAAGGCTTGGCCCGCGATGCCGACAACGGGGCCTATGGCACGGATGCCGCTGACGTCTCTCGCTGCCCTTTTCGCGACCCTCGTGATCGCCGCTCCCGCGAGCGCGCAGAGCGTGCCCTCGGTCCCGAGCGGCTGGGGCGACGGCTCGAGCGCGGAGCAGCGCGGCGACCACGGTCGAGGCGATCACCCGTGGAGCGGCTGGTGGGGCGATGACGGCAACGGCGACGGCAACGGCGGCAGTGAGGACGCGGGTTCGGGCGATGGCGACGGCTCCGCCCCCGGCGCCCCCGGCGACGGCTCCGCCCCCGGCTCCCCCGGCTCCGGCTGGATCGACGGCGACGACCTCTCCCCGCCCGGCGTCGGCGAGCAGCCCGGCGAGGAGCTCCTACCGCCCGCCGGCGCGCGGCCGGTCGTGAAGGGCCGCCTCGCGAAGCTCGGCACCAACGGCGCCGCCTACGCGCCGTCGAAGGCGCCCGCCGCGGTGAAGCGCGTGATCTGGGCCGCCAACCAGCTCAAGGCGAAGCCCTACAAGTGGGGCGGCGGCCACGGGCGCTGGCAGGACTCGGGCTACGACTGCTCCGGCTCCGTCTCGTTCGCGCTGCACGCGGCCGGGCTGCTCGGCTCGCCGCAGACCTCGGGCATGCTCGCCCGCTACGGCAAGGGCGGCGCGGGCAAGTGGATCTCGATCTACGCCAACAACGGCCACGTCTTCATGGTCGTGGCCGGGATGCGCTTCGACACCTCGCCCTACGGCAGCGGCGCCCGCGGCCCGCGCTGGCGGATCACCGGCCGCCCCGCGGGCGGCTTCAAGGTCCGCCACCCCGCCGGCCTCTGAGCCACCGTCCTGCCCTGGGGTCGCATAGCGACCCTCAGGCAGGACAGCGAACGTGCTTGACCCGCGTGACCGCCGATGAGCCGGAGCGGATCCGAGCCACGGCCCTGACCCGCTGCCGTTTCGGCGAAGGCCGGAGGCGCAGGTGCCGCTTGAACGGAGCGCGCGAGTCCGTCAAGCGGCGCCCCCGCAGCGCGAAGCGGACGCTCGACACGCCCCCGGCGCCCTTCAGGTACACGGTCACGCCCCTCGAGTAGCACCGAAGCCGCAGCTTCACGCGAGCCGCGGCGCCACCCGGCCCCGGGCCCCCAGACCCCGGCGGGCGCACCTCCCCCGGCGCAGTCATCCGCGCGAAGCGCTCCCGCAGCACCTCGAACGCCGGCTTCGGCGTGTAGTCGTCACGCATCACGCCGTACTGCTGCTGGAAGTTCGGGCTCGCCGAGTCCGCATCGCGCAGGTCGAACCAGAAGTAGTCGGTCACGCCGTACACCCGCGCGTAGGAGTCGATGGCGTCGAGCATCCTCTCGGCCGCCACGCGCTGGTCCTCGTACGGGCGGTCCGGGCCCGTCGGGTAGCCGTTCTCCTCCACGTGGATCGGCACGCTGTCGGGGATCCCGGCCATCGGCATGCTGCACTTGCGCAGCGTCGAGAGCGCGTGCACGAGGATGTCGCCGGTCGTCGAGGCCTCGGTGCGCGGCGGGAAGAACGTGCCCGGATAGGCGTCGAGCCCGACCCAGTCGAGCGAGCGGACGAAGCGCTCGCCGCCCGCGCTGCCGAGGTACTCCCAGAACTGCCGCTCGTTCCCCGGATCGGTCCGGTAGACCCAGTTGAAGCCGATCTTCAGGTGCGCGTGGCCGCGGGCGCGCGCCTCGTCCTTCGCAGCGATCACGCCCTGGATGAGCGCGTCGCGCGAGCCCGCGTAGGCGCCGTCGGAGGAATCCGGCGAGAACGTGAGGTTCACCTCGTTGGTGATCTGGAAGCCGCGCACCAGCGGGTTCGGGCCGAACCGGCGCACTACGCCGCGCACGAACTCCGCGAAGCCGGCGGGATCGTTGTCGCGCCGGTAGCGGATCACGATCTCGACGCCGTAGCCGCGGGCCGTGTAGAGGTCGACCTTGCGGCGATGCTCGGCCTCCTCGCTCGCCTGCGCCTCGTCGGTCATGTACGACCGATACAGATGTACGGTGAACGGTCCGCCAGGCGGCCGCAGCCGCTCCAGCGCCTCGAAGATCTTGCCCTGGTCCTCCGGCACGTGCGGGGCCGGCACCGGGCCGAGCTGGCCGGCCGGCCCGCCCGGATAGATCCCGAAGCGCAGCTTGGCGCCCGGCTGCGGGGCCGGGGCCGTGTCGGGGAAGTCGGCGACGCAGGGGACCTGTGCGGCGGCGGGTGCCGCCACCGCGAGGCTTGCGACGAACGCGGCCAGCCAGGCCCTCCCCCTCACGGGGTGGAGGGTACGGCTACTGGCTCCGGCCCTGCGCCAGCGGGTCCGGCACGCCCAGGATCGAGTTCGGCGCCGGCTCGTAGACCCCGCCCGGCACGCCGCTGAGCGCCAGCAGGCGCATGGGCTCGTCGCCGGTCGTGATCCTGCGCCTGGCCTCCGGCGCGACGCGGACCATCACGTCGGGGGTGAGATCGGCGCGCTCGCCGTCCACGTCGATCCGCCCGCGACCGCTCAGCACCACGTAGACCTCCTCCTGCCCGTCGTGCCCGTGGTCGTGCTCGGGATAGCGCGTGGCGTCCGGCGGGAAGTCGAGCACCTGCATCCCGAAGGACGTGACGCCGAGCTCCGCCCGCGCCCGCTTGTACGAGCCTCCGAACGAGGCCTCCATCTCGTCGATGCGCTTGAGGGTGAAAGCGGGCACGGCAACTCCTCTCGGCGATTTACATACCGTCAGTAGGTTTGCAGAACCCGGTAGAGCGTGTCGCGCTGAGCCGCCGGCCGTCCCGCCGCCCGCGCCGCCCCCACGAAGTCGTCCGGCTCGAGCATCGTCCCGTGCTGCGAGCCCGCCATCCGGCTGATCGACTCCTCCATGAGGGTGCCGCCGAGGTCGTTCACGCCCCAGCGCAGCGCCTCGGTGGCGAGGTCGAGGCCCATCTTCACCCAGCTCGCCTGCACGTTGCGCACCGTCCGCCCCAGCGCCAGCCGGAAGACGGCGGTGTGCTTGAGGTTCTCCTCCCGCGAGATCTCCTCGATCCCGTGGGTGCGGCCCAGCAGCGTGTGGTACGGAATGAACGACAGCGGCACGAACTCGGTGAAGCCGCCGGTGCGCCCCTGCAGCGCGCGCACCACGCGCATGTGCTCGGCCAGCTCCCATGGCTCCTCGACGTGCCCGAACATCACGGTCGCGCTCGAGCGCAGCCCGCTCGCGTGCGAGGCCTCGATGATCTCGATCCAGCGGGCGACCGGCAGCTTGTTCGGGGAGATCCGCTCGCGCACTCCGTCGTCGAGCACCTCGGCGGCCGTCCCCGGCGTGGAGCCGAGCCCCGCATCGATCAGCCGCTCGAACACCGCACGCGGCGGCAGCCCGGAGACCTCGCACATCCGGTCGACCTCCATCGCGCTGTACGCGTGCAGGTGGATGTCGGGCGCGCACTCCTTCGCGAAGCGCAGCCAGCCGGCGTAGTCGTCGAGCGTCCAGTCCGGATGGATGCCCGACTGGATGCAGATCTCGGTGGCGCCGTAGTCGACCGCCTCCTCGATCCGCCGGGCGAACTCCGCCCGGTCGTGCTCGTAGGCGTCCGGCGAGCGCCGCCCCTGGCCGAACCCGCAGAACGCGCAGCCGACCACGCAGACGTTCGAGATGTTCACGTTGCGGTTGACCACGAACGTGACCTCGTCGCCGGCCACCTCCGCGCGCAGCTCGTCGGCCGCCTGGCGCATGTCCTCGATCGCCTCGGGGCGCGTCTCGGCGAACAGCGCCGTGAGCTCCTCCGGCGTCAGCTCGGCCCCCTCGCGCCCGCGCGCGACGGCACCCGGCACCAGGTCGCGCCGGATCGGGCGCTCCTCGCGCCGCCCCGACCCGCGCCGGGGGATGAAGCTCCAGTAGCGCGCCTTCACGACGTCGAGCACGCCCTGCTCGAGCCACTCGGGCGTCATGTACTGCGGGTACACGCACAGCCGCTCGGTCAGCGCGTAGCCGCGCGGCGCGAGCTGCTTGCGCATCCGGTGCGGCGAGGGGAACGGGTGCTCCGGGGAGATGTGGTCGCCGTTGGCGGACAGGCCGCCCAGGTCCGTGGCGCCCTCCTCCACCAGCGGCAGCCACCAGTCGGAGAGGTTCGGCGGGATCTGGACGCCCACGTCCGGCATCAGCCGCTTCGACGCCCGCACCAGCTCGCGCATGTCGTCGAGCCCGATCGGGGTGGCCCAGGCGGGCAGCGGCAGCTCCTCGGCCGCCCCGTTCTGCGCCCGCTGCGCCGCATCGGCGATCTGCGCCGGCTCCTGCCCGTAGTAGCGCGGGTGCGGCACGAAGTTCTGGAGGATCACCTCCTGGAGGTGGCCGTGCTCGGCGTGGACGGCGGCCAGCGCCTCCAGCGCCTCGATCCGCTGCTCGGGCGTCTCGCCGATCCCCACGAGGATCCCGCTCGTGAACGGGATGCGCAGCTCGCCGGCGGCGCGGATCGTCTCGAGCCGCACGCGCGGATCCTTGGTCGGCGAGCCCTGGTGCACCACGAGATCCGGCTCGATCGACTCGAGCATCAGCCCCTGCGAGGCCGTGACCTCGCGCAGCCGCGCCAGGTCCTCGCGCCCCACCACGCCGATGTTCGTGTGCGGCAGCAGGCCCCGCTCGAGCCCGCGCTCGCAGGCCCACGCCACGTACGAGGTGAAGTCGGCGTGCCCGTACTCGGCCAGCCGCTCGGCCACCCGCGGGTTGACCTCGGGCGACTCGCCGGTGAGCACGAGCAGCTCCTTGACCCCGCGCCGCGCGGCGTCGTCGAGCATCTTCTCGACCTCGTCAGGCGCGTACAGGTGGGCGCCGTGCGTCGCGAACGCGCAGTACTTGCAATAGCACCGGCACGTCCGCGACAGCGACAGCGTGAAGTTCCGCGAGAAGGTGACCCGCCTCATCCGAGGCGCAGTCTACGCGCGGGCGGCTCGGCGCCCTGAGCGTCGCGGGGCCCGCAGATCAAGGACGCAGGGGCGACGCCGTACTGGGTACGGCGAGCCCCGGGGACGCCGAGCTGCGATGCCCTGCGGCGCTCAGCCGACCGGTTCGGCTCCTCCGCGCCCCTTCTTGCCCTCGGTGACCATCAGCCACGAGTACGAGAAGACGGCCACGAGCGCACCGATCAGCGGCGCCAGGACGTAGAGCAGCAGCCAGCGGCCGAGCTCGTCGAACTCGCTCGCGACGATCGCCGGGCCGAGCGCGCGGGCCGGGTTGAGACCCGCCCCCGTGAGCGGCGCGATGATCATCACGGCGAAGCCGAGCGTGCCGCCGATCACGAGGCCCGACCAGTCCTTGATCGCGCTCGGGTTGACCGCCACGCCCATGATCGCCCAGACCAGGAAGAACGTGCCGAGCGCCTCGAGGCCCATTCCCTCGAGCGTGTTGTCGAGGCGGTTCCCGTTGTAGGCGACGGCGCCGAACATCTCGGTCTGGTCGTTCTGGCCGACCAGGAGCTTGGCGACGAGCGCGCCGAGCGTGGCGCCGGCGAGCTGCATGAGGATGTAGATCGCCGAGTCGATCGCCTTGATCTGGCGGACGACGGTCATCGCGACGGTCACGGCCGGGTTGAAGTGCGCGCCCGACATGACCGCCAGCGTCTGGATCAGGAAGAACAGCGCCAGCACGTGGACGAGGCCCACGACGGCGAAGTCCTGGAAGAACGTGCCCGTGGCCGGGGCCTGCGCGGTGGCCGACTGCTCCGGCGCCCCCGGCACGAAGAGGACCACGGCGGCGACGATCGCGAAGACCAGCACGAACGTGCCGATGAACTCAGCGACGTAGGCGGCGGGGCCGCGATCGGGGATGCGCGCCTCGGCGGCGGTTGCGGCCGCGGTGCCGCCGGCGTCCGCTGCGGTAGCTCCTGTCTCTGCCACGTGCTTCAGGCCTCCCTGGAGAAGATTCGGGTCAAGACGGCCCGGTGGACCGCGAAAGCGGGCGCAGTCTAGCTATCGATCCCGCCGGGACGGGGTCTGGCTGCGCCCTGAGACGGGGGTTCGCCGGTCAGCCGCCCATTCCTCGCGCGATCCTGCGAACCAGCCCCGGAGCCAGCGTGCGCAGGAGCACCGCGATCGCCCACGGCCGCGGCGTGAGGCGCTCCGCCTTGCCGCCCGGCCCCGCCTCCAGGATCGCCTCGGCCACCACCTCGGGCGTCGAGACCGCCCAGCGCGTGGCCGCTCGGCCCACCAGCGCCTCCTGCGGAAAGCCCTCGGTCGCGACGAAGCCCGGCAGCACGAGTCCCACGTGCACGCCGTGCGCCTCCTCCTCGTAGCGCAGCGACTCGGTCCAGCCCGACAGGCCGGCCTTGGCGGCCGCGTACTGACCCCCGCGCGGGTACGGGATGCGTGCCGCGACCGAGGCGACGTTCACGATCGAGCTGGGCGCCGAGCGCCGCAGCAGCGGCAGCAGGGCCTCGGTCAGCCGGATCGGCGCGTGCAGGTTCAGCTCGAGCACCCGCTCGACGTTCGCCCACCCGCCGTCCTCGTCGCCGAAGTACGCGCGCCAGTTCGCGCCGGCGTTGTTCACGAGCAGGTCGAGCCGCCCGTCGCAACGCGCCTCGACCGCCTCGCGTACGCGCGCGGGCGCGTCGCCGGCGGTGAGGTCGACGGCCAGCGTCTCGGCGCCGCCGATCTCGGACGCGATCTGCGCGAGGCGGTCGCCGCGGCGCGCCACGAGCAGCAGCCGCCAGCCGTCGCGGGCGAGCCGCCGCGCGGCCGCCTCCCCGATGCCGCTCGAAGCGCCCGTGATGACGGCGGTCCGGCTCACGCCGCCAGCCGCTCCACCAGCGCCGCCGTCTCGCGCGCCATGCGCGAGCGCGGCACCACGAGGTCGAAGCCGGCCTCCTCGGCGCGGCGGCGCGTGTCCACGTCCACGTGCGAGTAGAAGCCCAGCGTCGGGACCCCGGCGCCGCCGAGCGCCGCGCCGTCGATCGCGTCGGTCGTCAGGTCCACCACGAGCACGTCGGCCGCACCGGCGGCCTCGCGCGCCTTGTCCTCACGGTCGTAGCGCACCACCTCGTGCCCGGCGGCCGCGAGCGCCCCCTCCACCTTCGACCCGAACAGCAGGTCCGGACACAGCAGCGCGACCCGCGCCATCACTGGGCCCGGCGGCGGCGGAACTCCTGCCGCGCGGACTCGGGCCGGCCCCACATCGGGGTGACCTCGACCCGCCCGACGCGGACGTCGCGCAGCTCGAGCTCCCCCTCGATCCCCTCGCCGTCGAGCACCGCGAGCGTGCCGTGGACCGCCTCGGGCGCGGCCGCGTGACCGAACTCGCGCGCCACCCGCAGCCGCCAGTGCCAGTCGTGCTTGGAGTACGGCTGCGCGTTCACCTGGACGAGCAGCGAGGCGGCCTCCACGTAGCGCTCCTCGTCGAAGATCCGCAGATCGATGTCCATGTAGCTCCAGTCCGGCGGGAGCGACGCGACGAGGCGGTCGTAGTCGTCGGCGAGCGGCACGATGCGAACCCTACTCGCGGCTAACCTCGAACGCGGTGATCGTCGCCTCCGAATACGAGCTCCTGCGCGAGTCGGCCGGGATGGTCGAACGCACCCGCGGGAAGCTGATCCTGCGCGGCGCCGAGGCGCCGGCCTTCCTGCAGGGGCAGGTGACGAACGACGTGGAGGGCCTGGCCCCCGGGACCGGCTGCTACGCCCTGCTCCTGACCCACAAGGGCAAGGTCAGGATCGACATGCGGATCCTCCGCGGCGCCGGCTGGATCTGGATCGACTGCGCCAAGGGCGCCCTGCCCGTGATCGACCACATGATCCGCACCTACGGCATCGGGCGCGACATCCGCCCGGAGCACGTGACCGATTCGCGCACGATCGTGTCGGTGCTCGGACCGCGGGCTCGCGAGGCGCTGGCGGTCGAGGTGCCGGAGGAGGAGCACGCGTTCACCGAGAGCGGCGGGACCCTGTACGTCGCGACCGACCTCGGCGTGGACGTGATCGCGCCGGCGGGCGCGGCGCCGGACGGGATCGAGCCCGTCTCGGAGGAGGCCGCCGAGTGCCTGCGCGTGGAGAGCGGCCGCCCGCGGCTGGGATTCGACTTCGACTCCGAGACGATCCCGCAGGAGGCCGGCCTGAACGAGCGCGGCGTGAGCTTCACGAAGGGCTGCTACGTGGGCCAGGAGACCGTCGCCCGCCTGCACTACAAGGGCAAGCCGAACCGGCACCTGCGCGGCCTGCGGCTGTCCCAGACGGCGGCGCGCGGCGACGAGCTGCGGCTGGGCGAGCGCGTGGTGGGAGTGCTCGGGTCGGTGGCCGAGTCGCCCGTCCACGGGCCGATCGCGCTGGCGCTCGTGCGGCGCGAGGCCGAGCCGGGCGCCACCCTCGAGGTCGGTGCCACCGGGGCGAGCGCCGAGGTCGTCGAGCTCCCGTTTTCGTGACTCCCCGCCCATGAACCCCCCTGTGGCGCGCTCAAGCCGCGCCTTTTGCCGTCCGACGCTGTTGAGACGGGTGCGCGCTTGATCCTCCGACCGTTCCTCACCGTGCTGGCTCTGCTGGCGATCGCCGCCCCCGCCGCGGCGCACGAGCCCCTGCGCGCGGGCGACGCCGGCACGCGCGAGGAGGCGAGCTCGACGCTCGACGAGGCCGAGCGCCTGCTCGACGGCCGCGGCGTGCGCACGGGCAAGGAGCTGACGCCGGTGCTGATGGAGCTGGCCCGGCGGATGGAGGCGCTGCCGTCCGGCGAGCGGCGCGAGGCGCGGGCGATCCTCGCGCGCCCCACCAACGGCGAGGAGCAGCCCGGCGACGAGCCGTACGACGTGCGGGCGGTTGAGCACAGCCACTGCACCGAGCACTTCTGCGTGCACTGGGTGACCCGCCCCGACAACCCGGCCAAGCCCGATCCCGACGTACCGCCGCTCGCCGACGGCGACGGCGACGGCGTGCCCGACTACGTGGAGACGATGGCCGGCGTCTTCGAGAACGTGTACTCCGTCGAGGTCGAGCAGATGGGCTGGCGCCCGCCGCCGCCGGACGGCACGCGCGGCGGCGACGTGGACAAGGTCGACGTCTACATCCAGCAGCTCGGCGACCAGGGCAACTTCGGCTATGCGGCGGTCGACGGCGGGCAGGCGACCGGCAACTCGCAGCCGAGCTACCTGGTGATGGACAACGACTACATCACCAAGGAGTACAAGCGCTACATGGACCCGCTGCGGCCGATGCAGGTCACGGCGGCGCACGAGTTCAACCACGTGCTCCAGTTCGGCTACGACGTGCTCCAGGACCTCTGGATGTTCGAGTCGACCGCCGTCTGGATGGAGGACAAGGTCTACGACGACATCAACGACTACGTCTTCTACCTGACGCCGTGGGTGCGGCACACGCGGGCGGCGCTGACGGCCTTCAACCCCGGCGACATGTCCGACCCGCTGAACTACAAGGTCTACGGCGACGCGGTCTGGAACCGCTGGATCGACGAGCACTACGGCCAGGACTCGATCCGCGTGGCGTGGGAGAAGTCGCTCACCACCAACCCGCGCTCGTTCGGCCCGGAGGCCTACGAGGCGATGCTGCAGACGCGCGGGACCACGTTCTTCGACGCGTTCACGAGCTTCGTGACCGACACGGCCGAGTGGAACTCGTCGGCGGGCGCGTTCGAGGAGGGCACCTCCTGGCCGCCCGTCAAGCGCGTCAGGCGGCTCGACCTCGCCCCGGGCGGGCGCGAGGCGTCCACCCAGCTCGACCACCTCGGCTACGCGTTCGTGAACGTCACCCCCACCAGGGACGAGCGGATCAAGCTGATCGGCTCGCTCCCGCGCGGCACCCGCGGCGCGTTCGCCGTGATCGGCCGCGAGGGCGACAAGACGACCGGCGTGCCGACCGTGCACATGGTGCGGCTGCCGAACGGCGGCCATGCGAGCGTCGAGGTCCCCAACCCCGGCCGCTTCACACGCATGACGGCGGCGCTGATCAACGCCGACGCGCGCCAGATCGGCTACTCCAGCTTCCTCAACGACTGGCTCTACGCGCGCGACAGCCAGCTCGCGAAGGCGCACGTCTCGAACGACTACACGCCGCCCCGGGTGCGCAAGCGCTCGCCCGGCCCCGGCGCGAAGGTCTCGCCCAGGGCGCCGGTGGTGGTCACGTTCAACGAGCCGATGCAGAACGTCAGCACCAAGACGATCGTGCTGGTCGGGCGCGGCGGCAAGAAGGTTCCGGTGCGGGTGAGCTACGACGCGGCCAGGCGGCAGGCGCGGCTCGTCCCGAAGAAGCCGCTGGCCGCGCGGACGCGGCACTACGTGAAGATCGGCAGCACGCTCGTCGACTTCGGCGACAACGAGCTGGCCGCCGCCGAGCGGACGTGGAAGTTCCACACCCGCAGCAGGTAGCTGCCCGCCCGCACGGAAGAGCGGATGAGCGTGGCTACGCCCAGCTTGGGTGTAGCCGCCGACTATCGGGGTACGATGCACGCACTCGCCGATCGGACCGGGGGCGAGGACCCACATGACGACCTACATCTCCGACCAGAGGGCACGGAGGCTCGCCGAGATCGACGCTCGGGAGCGTCAAGCGTGGGAGGCGTACAGCGACAGTGTTCGCGGGCTCGAGGGCCGGGACTACGAGGAGACAGAGGACCAGTCGTGGGACCGCTTGCAGAGGAGACTCAGGGAGCTCGAGGACGAGCGTCAGCTCGTCGCGGGCGGCTGAGTTCCGACAGCCCGCTCCTAGGGGGACCACTCGATACTGGCGCCGGGGCCGAGGAGCCCCGGTCGGCCGCGGTTGCGTACGACCCGCGCGACGATCCCTACGGGCTGCCCACCGCGCCGCCCGCCGACGAGCCGCTCGACGCCGACCCGCGCCTGCTGCGCGAGCTGATCCCGGCCGCCGAGCCCGGCCGCGAGCTCGACGACTGGGGTCGCTCCGAGCGCGTCTTCACGCTGATGGAGCCGCTCCTGAACTTCTACTACCGCTACTGGTTCAGGGTCGAGGCCGAGGGGATCGAGAACGTTCCGGCGGAGGGCGGCGCGCTGATCGTGTCGAACCACTCCGGGGCGCTGCCGCCGGACGCGCCGATGATCATGCAGGCGCTGCGCAACGAGCACCCGGAGTCGCGGCCCCTCTACATGCTCGGCGAGAACTGGTTCAAGGGCTACCCCGGGGTCGGGATGCTGGCGAACAAGATCGGCATGGTCTCGGCGCACCCGGCCAACGCCCAGCGGCTGCTCTCCGACGAGGGGCGCCTCGTGCTCGTCTTCCCGGAGGGGCAGAAGGGCACGCGCAAGCTGTACTGGCAGCGCTACCGGCTGCGGCGCTTCGGACGCGGCGGGTTCGTGAAGACCGCGCTGCGGGCCGGGGTGCCCGTGGTTCCCGTTGCAGTGATCGGGGCCGAGGAGGCGATGCCGATATTCGCCCATGTGCCGATGCTGCAACGACTGACGGGCCTGATCTACTTCCCGGTCAACCACGCCTTCCCGCAGTTCGGCCTGGCCGCCGGTCTCCTCTACATGCCCGCCAAGTTCAAGATCCGCTTCCTCGAGCCCGTCCATTTCGACGAGTACGGACCGGAGGACGCAGACGACATCGAGCTCGTGCAGTCCCTGGCCGAGGGGATCCGCGAGCGAATCCAGCGTGAGGTCGACGATCTGATCTCCGCGCGTACGTCCGTGTGGTTCGGATAGGGTTCGCCAGGGGGATGGGGAGTGTGAGCAGAGTCGGACGGATCCGTAGCGCGGGACTCCTCGCGGCAGTCGTCGGCACCCTCTTTCTGAGCGGCTGCGGCGACGACGACGAGTTCGCCAACGAGCCGCGCCCCCCGATCCCGATCCAGCTCAGCGGCGTGATCACCGATTCCTCGATCTCCGTCGACCCGAGCAAGCTCGGTGCCGGACCGATCGTGCTGCTCGTGGCGAACGAGACCGACACGGCGCACTCGGTCACGCTGGAGGGCCCGAGCGGACGCGAGGAGGTCGGTCCGATCAACCCGCAGGACACCGGCCGGATCCAGCACGAGCTCCAGCAGGGCTCCTACGAGGTACGCGCCGGCTCCGACGAGGCCGTGGAGCAGGAGATCGCGCCGGCCAAGCTGAGCGTCGGCCCCAAGCGCCCGTCGTCCTCGGGCGACGTGCTGCTGCCGTAGGGCCCCGCGAACATCGTGATCCCTTTGGGGTGCCCTGACCCCCTCAACGGATCACGATCTCACGTGACCGCTTAGACGAGGCTCGTCTGGCCCGGCATGATCGCGGGGGAGCCGGGCTCCCCGGGCTCCCCGGCCCGTGAGGGCGCCGCCTCGGCCCGTGAGGGCGCCGCCGCGGCCCGTGAGGGCGCCCCCGGCTCCTTCAGAAGCTCCGCGTCCGCGACGGCGGCCTGGGTCTCCTCGTCCTCGCCGGGCTCGGCCTTCGCCAGCCCCTCGATGTCGCGCAGGTAGGCCCGAACGCGGCCCTCCATCTCCTCGAGCATCGTGTAGGCGCCCTCGATGCCCTTCTTCGAGCCGGTGAGCTGCAGCTTGATCTTCCGGGTGTCGTCCACGACGGCCAGCGCGCGGTCCACGACGTCGCGAATCGCTCCGGCGTCGACGGTCGCCTCGTCCGCGCGCGTCATGAGCACCCGTGCCCGCGCGAGGGCGTACGCCACCTCGAGCGGCAGCGTGGTGTCCTCGTCAGGGTCGTACGAGACGAGCAGCTTGTCGCCGTTGTACTCGGTGAGGGGCTGGGTCTTGGCCGGCAGCCGGTCGTCGCTCGGCACCACCAGCACCGCGAAGTCGGCGTCCCGCTGGTCGAGGGCGGCGTTGAGCTGCTGCCACGCCTTCGGCTTGGTCAGCGCCTTCCCGCTCTTGGCCTCGAAGACGATCCGCCCGCGCGGCGGCCCGTTGCAGGCGTCGATCTCGACGACCACGTCGCCGACCTTCCCGAGCGCGCCGGTCTGGTCGCCGACGGCGTCGCACGAGTCGCCGCGGCCGGCCGCGACCAGCTCGATCGCGTCCGCTACGGCCTCCTCGAAGGTGCGCCCCTTGGCGCTCCCCTTCTCGCGCTCGGCCTCGACCTCCTCGAACTTCTCCTTCTGGTCGCGCAGCGCCTGGAGCTCGACCTTGAGGGCGGAGAGCTGGTCGTTCACCGCGGTGAGGTGGCGCTCCTGCCGCTCGCCGGCGTCGCGCAGCTGGCGGACCGTCATCGCCTTGAAGTCGGCGAGCGGGTTCTGGCCGTCGGCCGAGGAGAACTGCCGCAGCAGGTCCTCGCGCGAGCGGTTCATCACCTCCGTGATGACGTCCTTGACGCGGTTCTGGACGGCGCCCGTGCTGTCGTCGGAGAAGTGCCGCTCGAGGGCCTTCGTGAGCACGCCGCTCTCCGGCCCGAAGACCCGCTCCATCTGCTGCTCGAGCCGCTCGCCCGCCTCGCGCGCGCGCTCCGTGAACGCGGCCTCGACCTCACGCGAGACCTTGTCGAACTCGCTGCGCACGAAGTCGGCGTTGGCCCCAGCCTGCTCGCGGTCCAGTACGCGCGCACCGATCTCGATCGCGTCGGAGACGATGCGGGCGGGGTCCTCCCCCGCCTCCTCGCGCTCGCGGACAAGCCGTACGGCGCATTCGTCCTGCACGACGAGGCCGTCGACGACCAGCCGGTCGGCGACGGTTCGAACGCTGGGATGTCGTAGCGGTGTGGCGGCTTCCATGGCAGTGAACCACGGTAGGCGGGGGCTCGGACGGAGTGACGGACGCCGGGCGGCGATACCATGCGCCCGCCCTCAGAGCGACCCCGGAGGTCTGATCCACAGCATGGCCGTTGACCTGAAGAACGTGACCGAAGTCGGCACCGAGCCCGGCACGCTGCCCGAGACGATGGCCGCCTGGGTCATCCGCCAGGAGCGCGAGGGCGATCCGATCGACGCCTTCCAGATCGAGGAGATCGAGGTTCCGGAGCCCGGCGCCTTCGAGGTCATCGTGCGCGTGATGGCGGCGGGCGTGAACTACAACAACGTCTGGGCCGCGATGGGCAAGCCGGTCTCCGTGTTCCGCTCCCACCCGGACGAGGACCACCACATCGGCGGCTCCGACGCCTCCGGCGTCGTCTGGAAGACCGGCCCCGGCGTGACCCGCTGGAAGCCGGGCGACGAGGTCATCATCCATTGCAACCAGGCCTCCTACGAGGATCCCGAGGTCCACGGCCTCGACCCGCTCGCGGCGCCGAGCCAGAAGATCTGGGGCTACGAGACGTCCTGGGGCTCCTTCGCGCAGTTCACGAAGGTGCAGGCGCAGCAGCTCATCAAGAAGCCCGAGAACCTCACCTGGGAGGAGGCGGCCTCGTACGGGCTGACCTACTTCACCGCCTACCGGATGCTCATCACCCGCTGCAACATCCAGGCGGGCGACCGCGT
Source organism: Thermoleophilaceae bacterium (assembly GCA_036386455.1). Classification (GTDB taxonomy): domain Bacteria; phylum Actinomycetota; class Thermoleophilia; order Solirubrobacterales; family Thermoleophilaceae; genus AC-37. Next base: position 13,141 of record DASVVS010000071.1, on the reverse strand, counting down.
GCTGATCTGGGGCGCGGCCGGCGGCCTCGGCGTGTTCGCCACGCAGCTCTGCAACGTCGCGGGCGCGCTGTCGTGCGGCGTCGTCTCGAGCCCGGAGAAGGGCGAGCTGCTCGAGCAGATCGGCATCACCGGCTGGATCAACCGCAACGACCACGCCGGGATGATGCGCAAGGGCGGCGAGTCGCCCGAGGAGGAGAAGGAGCGGTTCAAGGCCTCGCGCGACTTCAAGAAGGCCGTGCGCGAGGTCCTCGGCGACGACCCGAACATCGTGTTCGAGCACGTCGGCGCGGCCACGTTCCCGACCTCGGTGTTCGTCGTCAAGCCGTTCGGCAAGGTCGTGATCTGCGCCGGCACCACCGGCTACAACCTCGACTTCGACGTCCGCTACCTCTGGATGCGCCAGAAGGAGATCATCGGCTCGCACTTCGCCAACGCGTGGGAGTGCACGAAGGCGAACAAGCTGATGGAGTCCGGCGCGATCCGGCCGGTGCTGTGGCGCACGATGGGCTTCGACGGCGTGGCCGAGGCGCACCAGATCATGAAGGAGAACAAGCACCTCGGGAAGATCGCGATCCTCGTCGGCGCCGAGGAGACCGGCCAGGGCAAGACCGCCGAGGGCCCGGGCGCCATCTACGCCGAGGTCGGCGCCTGATGAAGCCGGACGAGAGCATCGTCTTCATCCTCTGGCACGCGAACCCGTTCCGCGGGGACAAGTTCGAGGAGGCATGGCGGCCGGCGGCCCAGGCGGCGCTCGACTACGGCGCGAGCTCGTGGGCCTTCATGCGGTCGAAGGACGATCCGCTCGACTTCGCGCAGATGGCGTCGTTCGCGTCGAAGACCGATTTCGACCGCTACTGGTACTCGGAGGAGATCGCCGAGGCGCGCGCCGAGGCGAGCGGCCTCTACCAGGTGCCGGTGCTGCCGCAGTGGCTGCGGGTCGTGGACGCCGGCGAGCTCGCCGGCGCGATGACCGAGGGCTAGCGCAGGCGAGGGTGCTCCGGCGGTAGCCTCTCCCGTGTGAGGAGGGGCCTCGCGGGAGCCGCACCCGCGTTCGTCGTGATGCTCGCCGTGCTCGCCACGGCCGCTCCCGCCAGCGCGGACCTGAACACCCTCAAGGCGGCGTGCCAGACGCGCGACGCCGCCGACGGCGACACCGGCAACGGGATCCAGCTCCCGTTCCGCTTCTGCGACGACGGCGTGCCGCCGGTCGGCGGGCGCACCCCGAACGTGGGCGCCCTGGCGGGCGTGGCGGTGCCGCAGAAGTACGCCGGGTTCGAGGGCCTCCCGGCCAAGGCCGCGCCGGACCCCAACGCCGGCGCGGACCCGGACGGCAACATCGCCCTGGACGTCGACGTCTCCCTGCCCGACCCGGCCAAGTTCCCGCCTCCCCCGGGCGGCTACCCGCTCGTGGCGATGATGCACGGCTGCTGCGCGGGCGACAAGACCGGCTGGGAGGCGGGCTCGGTCGACGCCGGCGGCGAACGCTGGCACTACTCCAACGCGTGGTTCGCATCGCGCGGCTACGTGGTCCTCAACTACACCTCGCGCGGGTTCGTGAACGGCGAGAACCGCGGCTCGACCGGCGAGGCCCAGCTCGACTCGCGCCACTACGAGATCAACGACTTCCAGCACCTGGCGGGCCAGCTCGCCGACGACACGTTCTTCAGCGTGGACCCGAAACGGATCGTGGCCACCGGCGGCTCGTACGGCGGCGGCTTCACCTGGATGGCCTACACCGACCCGACGTGGCGGAGCCCGGGCGGCAAGGACCTCGAGCTCGTGGCCGCCGCGCCCAAGTACGGCTGGACCGACCTGCCCTACTCGCTCGTGCCGAACGGCCACCACTTCGACGGACAGCTCCCGCCGGCGGAGATCGAGCAGGCGTCAAACCCCTTCGGGCTCCCGAAGACGAGCATCAACGCCGGCCTCTTCCTCAGCGGCGCCACCGGCATCCCGAACGCGAGCGGCCAGCTTCCGCCGCACACCACGTTCCCGCAGTCGATCTACGACGCGTTCGTCTGCCTGGCGTCGGGCGACCCGTTCGACAACAACCCGGCGTGCACGAACGTCGTCGAGAACGTGTTGCCCACCTTCTACGCGGACCGCTCCGCCTACTACCAGAACCACTTCTTCGACCGGCTGGCGACCGATCCCGCCGCGCGCGTTCCGGTGTTCAGCGCGGGCACCTTCACCGACCAGCTCTTCACGATGATCGAGCACCGGCGGATGGTCGACCGGCTCAAGTCGATCGTGCCCGACTACCCGGTGCAGGAGTTCTACGGCGACTACAACCACTTCGTCCAGAACAAGCCGAAGGAGTGGGGCGACGTGTGCGGCAACGACCGCCACGTGTGCCGCTACGGCGACTACCCAGGCGGCGACCTGAACGCGGAGCCGGGCGGACGGGTCCGTACCGGCGTGACCACGCGGCTCAACGCCTTCCTCGACCACTACGTCAAGCCGCAGGCCAACCCGTCCCAGCCCAAGCCCGCGTTCGACGTGACCGGCTCGCTCCAGGTCTGCCCCCAGAACGCGTACGGGCAGCCGGCCGACGAGCCCGGCGACCGCTTCACCGCGCCGTCGTTCGACCAGCTCGCGCCGAACACGCTGACGATCGCCGCCTCGGGCGCGCAGGCCACCGCCAACTCCTCGGCCGACGCCCACGCGCTCAACTCCGACCCGGTGGGCAACAGCACCACGAACGGCGGCCGCTGCCCGACGCAGACCACGCCGCCCGGCGGCGCCGTCGCGGTCTACGACAGCGAGGAGCTCCCGTCGGACTTCACGATGCTGGGCAGCTCGCGAGTGCAGGTGACGCACACCGGCGCCGGTCAGGGCGCCCAGCTCAACGCGCGCCTCTACGACCTGTTCCCCGACGGCACCCAGGTGCTGATGGACCGCGGCGTGCACCGGCTCACCGACCTGAACGCGACGACCGTGCTGCCGCTCCACGGCAACGGCTGGCGCTTCGCGAAGGGCCACCGGATCCGGATCGAGCTGACCCAGAACGACGCGCCGTTCGTGCGCGCGTCGAACCAGCCGTCGTCGCTCCTGATCTCGGCCGTGCGGGTCGAGCTGCCGGTGCGCGAGGCGAGCGCTTCGCTGGGGGCGGGCGCGACCGGTTCCGGGCCGCCGACCGCCGACCTCGGGGCGCCGCGGCTGGCGAGCGACACGAGCCGCGACCCGCGCTTCCTGCTGACGCTGCGCGGAGGCAACGGGGCCGACCACTACGAGCTCGAGGTGCGCAACCTGCGCAGCAAGTCCTGGAAGCGGCTCACCTCGACGCTCCGCTCTCCCACCTACTCGTTCGCCGGCTACTTCGGCTCGGCCTACGAGTTCAGGGCGCGGGCGCTCGACCGCTTCGGCCGCCGCGGGGCCTGGGACAGCGCCTCCACCGTCGTGCCCTTCGACGACAGCCGCCGCCGCAGCAAGCCGAGCTTCGGGCGCGGCTGGGCGAGCGTGCGCTCCGCCTCGGCGTGGGGCCAGCGGCTCACGCGCACGACGGGCCGCGGGCGCACGATGAAGCTGGCCTTCAGGGGCGCCGGCAGGATCTACCTGATCGCGCGAACGAGCCCGGCGGGCGGGCGGGCCGCCGTCACGATCGACGGCAAGTCGCGCCGGATCGTCAAGTTCCGCTCCTCGCGCGCCCGCAACCGCGTTCTGGTCGCGACGATCAAGGCGAGCGGCTCCAAGCGCCACGTGCTGCGCCTGACGACGCTCGGCGGCCGCGTCGAGATCGACGGCGTGGGCGTGGCCACGCGCTAGCGGCGTCCAAGCGTCAAGCAGGATTCAGGAGCCTGCGCCGGTGCCCGCATTAGCGCGCACGTGACGCGTTAGCGCCTTCCCAATGACTTCTCCCAAGCGGACAGGTACCGCGTTTCCAATTAGGCGTCCCAGCCGATTGAACTTGATCTTCGCGTGGCGTGGGGCGAAGGCATAGCTACGCGGAAAGGTCTGGAGCATGGCGGCCTCCCGCAAGGAGATAGCACGATCTTGCTCGGGATGGCCGAAACGCCCGTTTCCATAGCCGAAGCACTGAGTCGTAATCGTCGGAGCTGGCTCGTCCCAGCTCATCCGACCATAAACGCTTGGGTAGGTAGCTCCTGTGGAACGCCGGTGACAATCCGCTTGAAGAGATACCGGCCAATCCCGCCAAGTGCCGCCGGGCCGCGAGGCACGGATGCGCTCCATATTGAGCTCACTAAGACGTGACGCGACGTGCAGCGGATCTTCTGCGAGCACTCCTCCGGCATCGATTGGCGGCAGTGACCCAATGGTGTCCCGCACCGTCCGCTGTTGGAATCGAGTTGTTGTGAGGTGCAGGTCCTCCGGTCCGAGCTTCGACGCCAGCAGCACCAAGCGTTTACGCCTCTGCGGCACCCCTACCGCTGAACACTCGATTATCGACCACCACGTGTAGTAACCACCCAAACTTTCGAGAAAACCTTGAAACACCGCATGGTGGAGGATCTGCGGGACATTCTCCATCGTTATGAGGTCGGGCTGAACATCTTCAATTAACCGCCCAAAACTCAAGAGGAGCGGTGACATGCTCTCGTCATGACGCCCGCGACCGCTTCGGCTGTACGTCGAGAATGGCTGGCACGGAGCGCACCCAGCAAGCAACTTGAGCCCCGTTGGCGGAAACAGATTACTCAGTTCACTGGGATCGAGAGTGGCGATGTCGCGCTCGATAAAGCGGGACTTGTTGTTCGTTTCGTATGGATACGCACATGCCGCATCAATGTCGACCCCAGCGACGATGTCGACGCCGACCTTCTGCAAGCCGTACGTTAGTCCGCCTACCCCGCAGAAGAGATCTACCCCGGTAATCGCCGCGATCTCATTCATTGAGACCCTACCGGTCGATGCTCAGGACTCAGAAAGCCGTGATTCTTGACATACGCGTCAAAGTGATCGACAACCTCGGTCAAGTAAGCAACGACGGCATCGACGATCATCTCCAAATCTGAAACCGTCGTAGCCTCAGCAGACTGGGTGAACGACATGCTCCCGTGAGCTAGGCTGTTACGTCTCGACTTCACGAGTGCGAGCGCGCCCATATCGTCCTTTAGTCGGCGCTTGACCGACGTCTGTACGGGCTGACTTACCTTCAGCGTGCACCCGAGGCGACTACTAATGTCCTCTATCGCCTTATCATCCCAATTGCCCCCGCCTCCCCTCTCGATCGTAAAAGCAGACCCGACAGGCCGCGCAGCCAGGAGATGATCCACGGCCTCAACGGCCGCATCAAGACGCTTCGGGTAGCTAAGATCGACGTGTGTACGTGCCGTACTACGGACCCACTCGCGTCGAAGTGGATCTGACAGATCGTGCGGCTTCCACTGATCATCGCGTGAGGCGGCTTCGGCAATCGACTCGACACAGAGAGTCATGGTTGCCTCAACTAGGTTATAGAGCTGCAGATAAACTCCGGCGTAGAGCAGCTTCTGCTGTTGCGGGGTTATGACCGTGTCGGTACCCGCGAATCTCGGTGGTCCGCTTTGTGCCTGTGCCTCCATCAATGCGAGCAGACTCATGTATGCTCGAACTTCCTGAAGCCGCTCCTCGAACGCGTCCTGCAACTCAGACATCAGTTCAGATGCCGAGCAATTTCTTCTGGACAAAACCCATGCGCTCGCGCAGTCGCGCTATGGCGTTCGCGCCATCTGACCCGGTGACCTGCCTGAAGGCATCGCTGTCGAGCCACCGGGTTACGTCGGGCGGAACCAGGTCGGGCTGTTCTCTTAGCGCAAGCCAAGAGCCGATCGCGATCGCCTCGAAGCGTGCACGCGGTGTCGCCTTGCCTGTGGGGGTACGGCGGAACCCGTATGGGAAGAACCGTTCAACGAAGGCAACCGTCTTATTGAAGCGGTCAGTGTACGCGGCCTCGAGTGAAGGATTGCGGATGAATGCTTCGTTCATTCGCTTGGTGTGGTTAAACACAAACTGAGCGGGTCGGTCTTTGTAACCTTCGAGCCCATCGCCGTACGCAAAGAACCGGGCTACAAGTTCCTCACGCTCACGTTCGTCCTTGCGACTATCCGATACTGGCGTCATGCTGACAAAGGGCTCACTCTGCGCCAAGGCGATGATCAAGTCCATGTACGGACCGGCTAATGCACCTCGCCGGATTTCGGCTTGGTTCGCATTTTTGCTGCCCGTGTTGATCCGCTCGAACATGTCGAACCGCGCCTGATCATCAGCATGCTCATTGAGCACGATCCCACGGATGGACCGGTTGCCTGTCTTACGGCGTCGAGATTCCGGCAGATCGGCGAACCGAAAGCCAGAAAGGTGCGTAAGCGTCTCGAGGTCCCCGAGGCGCAAGTCTCCGAGAATGAACTCCTCGATCGTCCGAAGCCTTTGCGAGCCGTCCACGATCTCGAGACGTCCATCCTCCATCTCCCAAAAAAAGAGGAAGGGGATCGGTAGCCCCATTAGAAGCGATTCGATGAATCGCGACTTTCGCTGGTGCTCCCAAGTGAACTCCCGCTGATACGCCGGAACGACGAGATCACGGGATCGCATCTTCGTCGCTAGGGTTTCGACCGAGTACTCGGTGAGGTAGAAGTCGATGCGTTTGGACTGCTCGACGATCTGCTCCTCAGCGGCAGCTGCGTCAGCTTCGGTAATAGGCCTTGTCTTTGGCATGTCGATTTTGGCGCTAGCGGACGTTCCCTACCCAATCGTGGGCCGCGCGGAGATGCTCGTACTCTGCTAATCACGCTAGTACACGCCGCTGACGTACCGCGGCCAAGCGTCGCAGACCCTGCGCAGCAAGCCGTCCGCCGCCTCGAAAGCACCGCGTAAGCTAGCCCGGAATGTGCCCTGAAACGTTGGAGTCGGGCGGGACGACCTGGCCTGGGGTCTCCCCGGAGCGTCGAGCGATTATGCAGGCAAACCGTCGTCGCGATACCAGCCCGGAGTTGGCGTTACGGCGGGCCCTCCACCGCCTCGGCCTTCGATACCGGGTCGGACTTTCCCGTCCGACCGGCGGGAGGACGCCTTATCCGGCCGGACATCGTGTTCCCGGTCCAGCGGGTCGCGGTCTACCTAGATGGCTGCTTTTGGCACGGCTGCCCCCTACACGGAACCCGCTCGGCTACGAACCGCTCGTATTGGGACGAAAAGATCGCGACCAACAAGGCACGCGACGGGCGAACCGCAGCGGCCCTGAGGGCCGACGGGTGGACAGTGCTCCGCTTTTGGGAGCATGATGATCCCGTTCACGCGGCCCAACTCGTCTGCGATTCGGTTCGGGGACAACGAATCTCTCAGGGGCCAGACTAGGCCGCCTTGCTATGGGGCTGGCGATGCTCTGAGTGACCGTTAGGCGTGGGCGTGGCCACGCGCTAGTGGTCCGGCGGCGTCACCGGGCCTTGAGGCCCTCCATGTCGACCGGACCGAAGTGGCGGCTGTCGCCCGAGTACGGGCGGTTGTCGCCCATCACGAAGACATGGCCCGCCGGCACGACGATCTCCTCGGGCAGCTCGCACTCGTCCTCGGGCCGGCAGGGGATCACGCCCTCGATCGCGGCACGGACCTCAGCTTCGAGACCGTCGACGCGAGCGATCAGCGCGTGGCCCTCGGCATCGGCTGCAGGCGCTCGCCTACCTCACCGCGGCGGCGCTCTTCCTCGCCTGGTTCACCCGGGCGTACCGGAACCTGCCGCGGCTCGGCGTGTGGCCGCTGCGCCTATGGCGACGGCTGGGAGATCGGTGCCTGGTTCATCCCGCTCCTCAGCTTCGTCCGGCCGAAGCCAGATCGCCGACGGCATCTGGCGCGGCGGCCAGGCGGGCGCCTGGCCCGAAGCGCCTTGAGGACGGGCCGCCGGTGCCCGTGCTCCTCCACCTCTGGTGGGGCGCCTGCTGCGTCACGTAGGTGCTCGCCGCGGCCGAGCTGGCGCTCGCCGGCCAGCTCTGACCCTCCCGGCGCAGTGCACCGCGATCGTGGTGAGGCTCGTCGCCTGCGGGCCTACGTGCTCGCGGCGGCACTGGCGATCCCCTTGGTCAGGAAAATCAGCGCCGCCAGGACGCGGCGGTCGAGGCGGCGCTACGGACGGCACCGCCGGTGCCCGTGTGGAGGTACCCGTCACCGGCTCCGCCGGCGTGGGACGCTCCGCCGGCGTGGGGCGCTCCGCCCCCGCCCCAGCCTTGCGCCCCGAGGAACCCGGTGCGCCGCCCCGGCCGCCGCCTCCGCCTCAGTGTCCGCCGCGGCCCTAGCCCTGCTCGAGCGGCGCCATCGTCAGCCCCGCGTCCTTCAGCTGCTCCCAGTAGTGCTCGGCCGGCTCGCGCTGGCCCGTCCAGACGATCGCCTGGCCCGTGTTGTGGATCTGCTGCGCGATCTGGTGCCCGCGCTCGAGCGTCACGCCGGGGATGATCCGGGCCAGCGCCGCGGCCACCCCGTCGAAGGTGTTGTGATCGTCGTTCAGCACGATCACGCGCCAGGCGCCGCCCAGGCCGGAGCCGGGGTCGCGCACGCGCGGCAGCTCGATCGTCCCGCCCGTGCTCACGCCGCCGAGGCCTCGCGCTTGCGCAGGTAGCGGTCGATCCCGGCGCGGAGCTGGTCGCTCGGCGCGGCCTGCTCCAGCCGCACCGCCTCCTCGCCGTCGAGCGCCGCGCGGTTGTGCTCGGCGTAGCGGGCGGCGAACTCCTCGGCCCCGAGCTCGGCCCACTCGAGCTGGCGGCGCAGGGCCGCGCGGGCGCGATCGAGCCCCGCGGCGGCGTCGTCCACGAACCCGAAGTGCGTGAGCGCGAGCCGCTCCGGCCGCCAGCCCTCCACGACGTCGATCGATCGCAGCCACAGCTCGATGTCGATGTCGGGCGGCGGGGTCGGGGCGATCGTGTGGTCGCTGGGCGGCACCCGCACGCCCGCCACGTCGCCCGTGTAGGCGGTGCCGTCCTCGGTGTCGAGGTAGCAGCCGTGGTGCGAGGCGTGGCCCGGCGTGTACTCGAACCGGAAGCGGTCGAGGACCGTCTCGCCCCCGGCCAGCGGCACGATGTTCTCCTCCGGCACCGGCGCGACCTCGCCCCAGAGCATGTCCATGTGCTCGCCGTAGAGCATCCCGGCGCTCCGCAGGAGCCGCGAGGGGTCCACCAGGTGCCGCGCGCCGCGCTCGTGCACGTACACCTTCATCTGCGGAAAGCGCCTCACCAGCACGCCCGTCCCCCCCGCGTGATCGAGGTGGATGTGGGTGAGGAGCAGCGCCCGCGGCTCGATCCCCTCGAGCGCTCCGAGGCTCACCGCGGGCCCCGGATCCACGACCGCGCCGTCGATCTCGTACGCGCCGATAACGCGGTCGTAGCCGAGGTGGCACGTGTCGACCAACCGGGCCATGCGCGAGTGACCATACAATTCGGACCATGGATCCACGCCTTTCCGAGCGGGACCGCCCCTGGGTGATGCGCACCTACGCGGGCCACTCCGACGCCCGCGAATCGAACGCGCTCTACCGGAAGAACATCGAGAAGGGCCAGACCGGCCTCTCGATCGCCTTCGACCTCCCCACCCAGACGGGCTACGACCCCGACCACGAGCTCTCGCGCGGCGAGGTCGGCAAGGTCGGCGTCTCGATCGCCCACAAGGGCGACATGCACACGCTGCTCGACGGCATACCGCTGGACGAGATGAACACGTCGATGACGATCAACGCGACCGCCGCCTGGCTGCTGGCGCTCTACGTCGCGACCGCCGAGGAGAACGGGGTCGACCCGGGCGTCCTCCAGGGCACGACCCAGAACGACATCATCAAGGAGTTCCTCTCGCGCGGGACCTACGCGTTCCCGCCCGGCCCGTCGATGCGGCTGATCGCGGACATGATCGCCCACTGCGTCGACGAGGTCCCCAAGTGGAACCCGATCAACGTCTGCTCCTACCACCTCCAGGAGGCGGGAGCCACGCCGGTGCAGGAGATCGCCTACGCGCTCTCGACCGCCCAGGCCGTGCTCGACCAGGTCAGGGAGCGCGTCCCGGAGGAGAGCTTCCCGCGCGTGTTCGGGCGGATCTCGTTCTTCGTGAACGCCGGCATCCGCTTCATCGAGGAGCACGCCAAGCTCCGCGCGATGGGCCAGCTCTGGCGCGAGATGGGCCGCGAGCGCTACGGGGTCGAGGACGAGAAGTTCCTGCGCTTCCGCTACGGCGTGCAGGTCAACTCGCTCGGCCTGACCGAGGCGCAGCCGGAGAACAACGTGATCCGGATCGTGCTCGAGGCGCTGGCCGTCACGATCGGCCGCGACGCCCGCGCCCGCGCGCTCCAGCTCCCGGCCTGGAACGAGGCGCTCGGGCTGCCGCGCCCGTGGGACCAGCAGTGGTCGCTGCGGATCCAGCAGATCCTCGCGCTCGAGACCGACCTGCTCGACTACCCCGACGTCTTCGAGGGCTCGAAGGTGATGGACGGCCTCGTGGCCGAGCTGGTCGAGGGCGCCCGCCAGGAGATGGCCGTGGTGGCCGAGCACGGCGGCGCCGTGGAGGCCGTCGACTACATGAAGACCCAGCTCGTCGAGTCGCACCGCGACCGGGTCGGGAGGATCGAGAGCGGCGACCTGAAGGTCGTCGGGCAGAACGTCTTCACCTCCAGCGAGCCGTCGCCGCTCGCCGAGGGCGAGGACGGCGGGATCCTGACGGTCGACCCGAACGTGGAGCGCAGCCGCATCGAGGCGGTCGAGGAGTGGCGCTCGCAGCGCGACGAGGAGGCCGTGCGAGCCGCGCTCGACGAGCTGCGCGCCGCGGCCGAGGACGAGGGCACGAACGTCATGCCCGCCACGCTCGCCTGCGCCCGTGCTGGAGTGACCACCGGCGAGTGGGGCGGCACGCTGCGCGAGGTCTTCGGCGAGTACCGCGCCCCCACCGGCGTGGAGAGCGCCGCGGTCGCGGTCGAGGACGAGGCGCTCGCCGGGCTGCGTGAGAAGGTCGAGCGCGTGTCCGAGTCGCTCGGGCGCCGCATCAAGATCCTCGTTGGCAAGCCGGGGCTCGACGGCCATTCGAACGGCGCCGAGCAGATCGCCGTGCGAGCGCGCGACGCGGGCATGGACGTGGTCTACGAGGGCATCCGCCTCACGCCCGCCCGGATCGCCACGACGGCGGTCCAGGAGGGCGTGCACGTGGTCGGGCTCTCGATCCTCTCGGGCGCTCACCGCGAGCTGATCCCGAGCGTGCTCGACGAGCTGCGCGAGGCCGGGGCCGACGTGCCGGTCGTGGTGGGCGGGATCATCCCGCCGGCCGACGAGCGGGCGCTGAAGGAGGCCGGGGTCGCGCGGGTCTACACGCCCAAGGACTTCGAGATCACGCGCATCATGGGCGACATCGTGGAGCTCGTCGCCGAGCACCACGGCGCCGCGGCCACGGCCGCTTGACGCCGGGGCCGGACGCCGCGCGCGGAGCCGATCCCGCCGGGCTGGGCCGCCGGCTGCGCGACGCCGACCGCTCGGCCGCCCCGGCCGCGCTCAACCTGATCGAGGACCGCTCGCCGCGCGGGCGCGAGCGCACGCGCGAGCTCCTGGCGGAGGTCGCGCCGGCGCGGCTCGGGGGCGAGGCCGCCGGGCACATGGTCGGCGTGACCGGCCCGCCGGGGGCGGGCAAGTCGTCGCTGCTGTCGGCGCTGGTCAAGCACTGGCGCCAGGCGGGCCGCACGGTCGCCGTGCTGGCGGTCGACCCGTCCTCGAAGCGCTCCGGCGGCTCCCTCCTGGGCGACCGGGCGCGGATCGAGCACGACCCGCGCGACGACGGTGTGCTGATCCGCTCGACCGCCGCCGGCGGGCGCCTCGGCGGGCTGGCCGCGCCCACGCGCGAGGCCGCCCACGCGCTGGCGCCCGCCTACGACGTGGTGGTCGTCGAGACCGTCGGAGTCGGGCAGTCCGAGACCGACGTGGAGGAGCTCTGCGACACGACCGTCGTGGTGGTGCAGCCGGCCTCCGGCGACACGCTCCAGTTCCTCAAGGCGGGGATCATGGAGGTGCCGGACGTGCTGGTCGTGACCAAGGCCGACCTCGGCGACGTGGCGCTGCGCGCGCGGCGCGACCTCTCCCAGGCGCTGCGGGCGCTGAGCGCGCGCGCCACGCCCGTGGTGAGCGTGTCCTCGGTCCCCCCGCCGAGCGGGATCGACGAGCTGGCCGCCGCGCTCGACGAGCATCGCGCGGGGCTCGACATCGAGGCCACGCGGCGCAGCGCCCGGCGGCTGGCCGCCCTGGCGGACTTCGGCGCCGAGCACGGCGAGGCGGGCCTGCGGGCGCTGGGCGGGCGCCGCGCGGCGGAGCGCTTCCTGGAGGAGCAGGACCCCGGGCTGGACGTGCAGGCGCTCGTGGCCGCGCTCGCCGAGCGGGCCGCCGGCTGAGCGTTCTGTCCGCCCTCGCGTCAATGATGGGACCCCCCACATGGGGGGCCACATGCCGGAAGTACGAATGACAACCTTTGCGGATTACCTGGTGGCATCGCCAGGCTCTCCGCGGATCACCGCCATCAAGCGGGCGAAGCAGCAGTACGCCACGCCGTACGACACGCGCACCGACTACTACGGTCCGTTCCGTAAAGCCCTCATCCGCGAGTTTGAGGCAGGGCTCGGACGCCAGAGCATTGGGAAGGCTCTCGGTAGCACGAACGACCACAAGAAGATCCCGAGCTATCAGGAATGCGCGGACGGGCTCAAAGGGTTTCTGAGGCGAAAGCGCGTCTCGCGGTCTCATCGCGAGCGAGCTCGCTGGCTAGCCAGCCCGCTGACGGTGATCGTGAACCCGGAGCTCTGCCTCGCCATCGACGGACAGCCCCACGTGGTCAAGCTCTACTTCAAGAAGCAACCCCTGTCACAGCAGCGGGCGGACTTGCTTCTGCAACTCATGCAGGAAACGCTCGGCAAGTCCGGCACGCCCATGATCCTCGACGTCCGGCGCGGAAAGGCGTTCGTCCCTCGACAGGTCGCGGGACTGAGCGCGCTGCTCAGGGCCGAAGCGGCCGCCTACTCACATCTCTGGCAAGCCCTCTAGGCCTACAGCTCGGGGTGGATCACGCCCTCGGTCAGGGCGATGGCCACGGCGTGCTCGCGGTTGCGGGCGCCGAGCTTGCGCAGCAGCGTCTTCACGCGGCTGCGGACGGTGTGCGGGCTGACGTGGAGCAGAGCCGCGACCTCCTCGGTGGCGCGGCCCTCGGC
>DASVVS010000070.1:0-2717 GCA_036386455.1 Thermoleophilaceae bacterium | reverse complement strand
CGCGAGCGACTGCATCTCCTTCAGCAGCACCTTGAAGGACTCGGGGATCGACGGCTCGGCGATGTTCTCGCCCTTGACGATCGCCTCGTAGGCCTTCACGCGCCCGACGGTGTCGTCGGACTTGATCGTGAGCATCTCCTGGAGCGTGTAGGCGGCGCCGTACGCCTCGAGCGCCCACACCTCCATCTCGCCGAAGCGCTGGCCGCCGAACTGCGCCTTGCCGCCCAGCGGCTGCTGGGTGACGAGCGAGTAGGGACCCGTGCTCCGCGCGTGGATCTTGTCGTCCACGAGGTGGAGGAGCTTCAGGATGTACATGTAGCCGACGGTGACCTTCTCCTCGTACGGCTCGCCGGTGCGCCCGTTGTAGAGCTGCACCTTGCCCGAGGAGCGCCAGCCGGGCGGGGCCGACTCGTCCAGCTCGAAGTGCACGCCGCGCTCGTCGTGCTGCTTCTGCCACTGGACCAGCGCCTCGTCGACCTGCTCCAGCGTCGCGCCGTCGAACACCGGCGTGGCCACGTACACGCGGCCGCCGTCGTCCTGCGCCTGCTGGTAGGCCACCGAGCCGTCGTCGTACCAGCCCTCGCCGGCGACCCAGCCGAGGTGGGTCTCCATGATCTGGCCGATGTTCATCCGGCTCGGCACGCCGAGCGGGTTGAGGATGACGTCGACCGGCGTGCCGTCCGCGAGGTGCGGCATGTCGGCCTCGGGCACGATCTTCGAGATCACGCCCTTGTTGCCGTGGCGGCCGGCGAGCTTGTCGCCCTCGGCGATCTTGCGCTTCTTCGCCACGAACACGCGCACGAGCTCGTTCACGCCCGGTGCCAGGTCGTCGCCGTCCTCGCGGCGGAAGGTGAGGACGTCGATCACGACGCCGCCCTCGCCGTGCGGCACCTTCAGCGAGGTGTCGCGGACCTCGCGCGCCTTCTCCTTGAAGATCGCGCGGATCAGCTTCTCCTCGGCGGTCAGCTCGGTCTCGCCCTTCGGCGTGACCTTGCCGACCAGCAGGTCGCCCGAGCCGACCTCGGCGCCGATGCGCACGATGCCGCGCTCGTCGAGGTTGCGCAGCGACTCCTCCGAGCGGTTCGGGATGTCGCGGGTGATCTCCTCGTCGCCCAGCTTGGTCGTGCGGGCGTCGATCTCGTACTCCTCGATGTGGATCGAGGTGAGCTCGTCGTCCTTGACCAGGCGCTCCGAGATGATGATCGCGTCCTCGAAGTTGTAGCCCTCCCAGGACATGAAGGCGACCATGCAGTTCTTGCCGAGCGCCAGCTCGCCCTTGTCGGTCGAGGAGCCGTCGGCCAGCACGTCGCCCTTCTTGACCCGCTGCCCCTCGGACACGCGCGGCTTCTGGTGGATGATCGTGCCCTGGTTCGACCGCATGAACTTGTGGAGCGGGTACTCGTCGCGCTCCGAGCCGTCCTCCACGACGATGCGCTCGGCGTCGACGTAGGTGACCGTGCCCTTGTTGCGCGCGAGCATCACGTCGCCGGTGTCGATCGCGGCACGGGTCTCCATGCCGGTGCCGATCAGCGGCGCCTCGGTCTTGAGCAGCGGGACGGCCTGGCGCTGCATGTTCGAGCCCATGAGCGCGCGGTTGGCGTCGTCGTGCTCGAGGAACGGGATCAGCGCCGTGGCGACCGACCAGATCTGGTCCGGCGAGACGTCCATCAGGTCGACGTCCTTCGGCGCGGCGAGCACGAACTCGCCGTCGCGTGAGCGGCAGGTGACGTTCGGGCCGCGCAGCTTGCCGGTCTTCGAGTCCATCTCGGCGTTCGCCTGGGCGATGACCTTCTCGTCCTCCTCGTTGGCGTCGAGGTGGACGATGCGGTCGGTGACCACGCCCTCCTCGACCACGCGGTAGGGCGTGGTCACGAAGCCATGCTCGGACACCTGGGCGAAGCTCGAGAGCGAGCCGATCAGGCCGATGTTCGGGCCCTCCGGGGTCTCGATCGGGCACATGCGGCCGTAGTGGCTCGGGTGCACGTCGCGGACCTCGATGGGTGCGCGCTCGCGGGTGAGGCCGCCGGCGCCGAGGGCGCTGAGGCGCCTGCGGTGCGTGAGGCCGGCCAGCGAGTTCGTCTGGTCCATGAACTGCGAGAGCTGCGAGGAGCCGAAGAACTCCTTCTGCGCAGCCACGACCGGGCGGATGTTGATGATCGTCTGCGGCGTGATCGTGTCCGCGTCCTCGGTGGTGAGGCGCTCGCGCACGACGCGCTCCATCCGGTAGAGGCCGATCCGGAAGGCCTCCTGGATCAGCTCGCCGACGGTCCGCAGCCGGCGGTTGCCGAAGTGCTCGTACTCGTCGAGGTGGTCGGCCACGGCCTCGCGCGGCATCGACATCGCCTCGGCGGCGTAGTCCTTGGTGTCGTCGGCCTCCTCGGACATGCCGAGGACCTTGGGCAGATCGACCAGCTTGCGGACGAGCGTGACGATGTCGTCCTCGGTCAGCGTGCGCGTCTCGAGATCGACGTCGAGGCCGAGCCGCTTGTTGAGCTTGTAGCGGCCGACGCGGGTGAGGTCGTAGCGCTTCGGATCGAAGAACAGCTGGTTGAGCAGGTTGCGCGCGTTGTCGACGCTCGGCGGCTCGCCCGGGCGCTGCTTGCGGAACAGCTCGATCAGCGCGCCCTCCTCGGAGCGCGTCTGCTCCGTGTCGGCCTCGATCGTGTTCTTGATGTAGAGCGAGTCCTCGAAGCGGCGCAGGATCTCCTCGTCGGACA
>DASVVS010000069.1:0-26087 GCA_036386455.1 Thermoleophilaceae bacterium | reverse complement strand
CGAGGTCGCCGCCGTGCCGGAGCGCGCGCTCGATCGCACGAGCGGCGACCTCGGAGCCGATCAGCGTCACCGCTCGCCGTCCAGCCGCTGCTGGGCGCTCGGGTCCGCCAGCTCCACCAGCCGCGTGGCCAGGTCGACTATCTCGGCGTGCGCGCCATCGTCCGGCGGCAGCCGCCGCGACAGCCCGTCGCCGTCGTAGAGCAGCACGCGCGGCTCGCGATCGCGCTGGCGGCGGCGCATGGTGCCGGTGATCGTGTCCGCGAGCTTCGCGAACTGCCCCTTCTGCTCCCTCACGCGGCGCTCCGCTCCAGGTCCTCGAGCAGCTTGCGCAGGTCGAGGAACATCAGCGACGCGAGGGCGTAGCGGCCCGTCACCACAGCGATCGTCCAGCTCCCCTCGCGGACGCAGAAGACGCCGCCGGCGCCGGTCGAGACCTCCACCTGGGACGGGCGGTCGCGCTCGCCGGCGGCCGCGTCCGCGCGCTCCATCAACTCCACGACCAGCTCGCGCACGCGCTCGCCGCGCGAGTCGTCGCCACCCCACGAGGCGGCGAGGGAGCCGTCGCCGTCGAGCAGCACTCCGGCGCGGATGTCGGTGGAGAGCTCCGCGAGGTAGTCGAGCGCCAGCTCGGGGGTCAGTGCGGGTCCAGCCACCTGAGCGGGCAGAATAGCGGCGTGCCGCTGTCCCGAATCGCGTGGATCACGACGGTTGCGATCTGCGTGGTCGCGGCCGTGCTCGTGCTCCTGAGCGGCTACGTGGGCTACTTCTTCGTGCTCCTGGCGGTCGCGGCGTCGGCCGCCGTGAACCTGCGCTAGCGGCTCGCCGGGCTCTCCGGCTCGATGTGGATGAGCACATCGGCGCGGTGCACGCGGCGGCGGATCTCCGCCTGGAGCTCGTGGCTCACCTCGTGGGCGCGCTCGAGCGTGGTGCCCGCGTGGAACTGCACGTGGAGGTCGATGTAGCGCCGGCTGCCGGCGCGGCGCGCGCGCAGCTTGTGGAAGCCGGCGACCTCGGGCGCGCCGCTGCTCTCGACCGCCTGCGCCACGGCGGCCAGCTCGTCCTCGGGCAGCGCCTCGTCGACCAGCACGCGCGAGGAGCGCGTGATCAGCCGGACGCCCGCCCAGACGATCGCGCCCGCCACCGTCAGCGCCACGATCGGGTCGAGCGCCTTCACGTCCGTGATCGCCACGAGGGCCAGGCCGATGAGGACGGCCACCGAGGTGACGGCGTCGGTGCGCAGGTGCGCCGCGTCGCCCTCGAGCGCGGGCGAGTGGGTCTGCGCCGCACGGCGGTAGAGGTAGGTGGAGACCGCCAGGTTCACCACGACCGAGATGCCGATCACGCCGATGCCGAGGCCCAGCTGCTCGACCTCCGGCGGATCGGCGAGGCGCCGCGCGGACTCGAACACGATGACCCCGGCGCCGACCAGGATCAGCACGCCCTCGAGCGCCGCCGCGAGGTTCTCGACCTTCTCGTGGCCGTACGGGTGCGACTCGTCGGCCGGCTCCTCGGCCTTGCGGATCGAGAAGTAGGCGACCACCGACGCCACCAGGTCGATCGCCGAGTGGACCGCCTCGGTGATGATGGCGATCGAGCCCGTGACGCCGCCCGCGATGAGCTTGAGGACGATCAGGCAGGCGTTCGAGACGATCGACAGGCGCGCGGCGCCCGACTTGCGATCGGCGTGGACGTGCTCGACGGCGACGATCACGCGGCCGCCTCCTCCTCGCGCAGCCAGTCCCGGAAGGCGCGCGCGGCGCGGCCGCGGTGGCTGATCGCGTGCTTGTCCGCGTCGTCGAGCTCCGCCATCGTGAGGCCGTCGTCGCGGTCGTCGGGCACGAAGGCGGGGTCGTAGCCGAAGCCGCGGTCGCCGCGCGGATCGTGCGTGATCGTGCCCGTGCAGCGGCCCTCGAAGAGGCGCGGCGCGGCGCCCGGCGACTCGACGTAGGCGATCACGCACACGTACGCGAGCCGCGGGTCCGACTCCGGCGTGACCTCGCGCAGCAGCTTGTCGAGGTTCTCCCGGTCCGTCGCGCGCTCCCCCGCGTAGCGGGCGGAGTAGACGCCGGGTGCGCCGCCGAGCGCCTCCGCCGCGATGCCCGAGTCGTCCGCGATCACGGGCATGCCGGTCGCCTCCGCGGCGGCCTCCGCCTTGATGATCGCGTTCGCGGCGAACGTGGTCCCGGTCTCCGGCGGCAGCTCGACGTCGGCCGGCAGCGGCAGCAGCTCGCAGTCCGCGAGGATGCCCTGGAGCTCGCGGAGCTTGTGGTCGTTGCGCGTCGCGAGGACGAGCCGCACGGAGGCCTCCTCCTCCTCAGGCGGCGGGCGCGCCGACGGCCTCGAGCTGCGCCGCCCGCAGCTGCTCGATGCCCGCCTGGGCGAGCGCGAGCAGCTCGTCGAGCGAGGCGCGCGAGAGCGGCGTGCGCTCGGCGGTCGCCTGCACCTCCACGAGGCCGTCGTCGCCGGTCATGACCACGTTGGCGTCCACCTCGGCGGTCGAGTCCTCGGAGTAGTCGAGGTCGAGCAGCGCCTGGCCGCCGACCATGCCGCACGAGACCGCGGCCACCGACTGGGTGAGCGGGATCGCTCCGAGCTTGCCCTCCTCGACCATGCGCGCACACGCGAGGTACAGCGCGACGTACGCGCCCGTGATCGAGGCGCAGCGCGTGCCGCCGTCGGCCTCCAGCACGTCGCAGTCGAGGTAGATCGTGCGCTCGCCGAGCGCGGCGAAGTCCACGATCCCGCGGATCGAGCGGCCGATCAGGCGCTGGATCTCGACGGTGCGGCCGTCGGGGCGGCCCTTCGAGACGTCGCGCTGCTTGCGGTCGCCCGTGCTCGCCGGGAGCATCCCGTACTCGGCCGTCACCCAGCCCTTGCCCTGGCCGCGCATCCAGCGCGGCACGTCCTCGACCGCGGACGCCGTGCAGATCACGCGCGTGCCGCCCTGCGCGATCAGCGCCGAGCCGGTCGCGGTGCGCACGAACCCCGGCGTGATCGCCGTCGGCCGCAGGTCGCCGGAGGACCGGCCGTCGTTGCGGCTCATGCCGGCACCCTTGCCACGTCCACGTGCTCGACCTCCTCCATCGGGAGTTGCAGAAAGCGGGTGCCGACGCGGCGGAACTCGTCCGGGTCGCCGGAGCAGATGAAGCGGTACGTGCCGCGGCGCTCGGGGGGCGCGCCGAGCCCGTCGGCGTGCAGCTCGCGCTCGACGGCCTCGGCCACCGCCTCCGCCGAGCTGACCAGCATCACCCCGCGGCCCAGCTCGCGCTGGAGCATCGGCCGCACCAGGGGGTAGTGGGTGCAGCCCAGGATCACCGTGTCCACGCCCGCGCGCCGCAGCGGCGCGCAGTACTCGGCGATCAGGTCGACCGCGCGCGAGTCGACCGCCTCGCCCGCCTGGATCAGCGGCGCCAGCTCGGGGCAGGCGACCGGGTGGAGCGTGGCGTCCGGCGCGTGAGTCGCGAGCGCGCGCCCGTACGCGCCGCTGGCGACGGTCGCCTCGGTGGCGAGCAGCCCGACCTTCCCGTTCTGCGTGAGCCGGGCGGCGAGCCACGCGTCCGGATCCACGACCGCGACGATCGGGACGCGCCGGCCGACCGTGGAGCGCAGCGCGGGCAGCGCCGCCGCCGTGGCGGAGTTGCACGCGACCACGAGCAGCTTGGCCCCGTCGGCGAGCAGCCGCTCGGCCAGCTCGACCGAGAAGGCCTCGAGCTCCGCGGGCGAGCGCTCGCCGTACGGAAAGCGGGCGGTGTCGCCGAGGTAGACGAAGTCCTCGTGCGGAAGCGACACGAGCAGCTCGTGCAGGACGGTGAGCCCGCCGACGCCGGAGTCGAAGACGGCTATCGGCAGCGATGAGGCGCGCGCGGCCACGCGGCCATGTTCGCAGAGGTGCGCGACGGCGCCGGGGCGGCGCCGGACACCGCCGGTCCGCGCGCGCCGGGCACCGCCGCCCGCCGGCGCCGGATCGGGTGTAATCGCACGGCGATGGACGACGCGCACGTGAACCGCCGCGAGCTGCTGGCCGGAGCCATGGCCGCGGGCGCCGCCGTGGCGCTGCACGGCCGGGCCGAGGCCGGGCCGGCGCTGGAGCGGTCCACCATCCTCGACTTCCGCTCGCTGGGGCCGGGCGACGGGTGGCCGGGGTGGCGCTGCACGGGCGTCGCGAACCTGCGCCGGGGCGACGGAGCCGGCGTGCTGGAGGCGGGCTCCGACGTGTTCCCGTGCGACCCGCGGCCGGTGGCGTTCGCGCTCGACCGGCGCCTTCGCGACGGCGAGATCGCCGCCGTGGTGCGCGCGAGCGGCGCGGGCGCCGGGGTCGTGCTGCGGCGGGTCGGCCCGCGCGACTACTACGCGGCGGTCTACGACGACGAGAGGGGCGCGCTCGTGCTGCTGCGGCGCTCGCCGGCCGGCGCGGCCGAGCTGGCGAGCGCGCCGCTCCCCCGGCCCGGCGCGCCGTTCCGGCTGTCGCTCGCGGCGTCCGGCGCCCGGCCCACCGAGCTGCGGGCCACGCTCGACGACGGGCGGGGGGCGCCGGTGACCGTCGCCGCGCGCGACTCGGCCTCGGCCCTCCAGGCCGCCGGCGACCCGGGCGTGCTCGCCACCGCGCGCACGCTCGTGCCCAGCGAGGGCCCGGCTCCGCTGCCCGCCCTCGGGAACCTCCACCTCCTGCCCTACGGCGTGCAGGAGGGGCAGGCCGTGATGCAGACGGCCGTCGGCGAGTCGGTGCTCGCGACGATCCGGGAGCGGTCCACGGCCCTGTTCGAGGAGATCGCCGTGAGCACGTCCGGCGGCACCGGCCCGACGGTGCCCTCGATCGTGGCGGCCACGACCGGCGCGCCGCGCACCGGCGGGGCCGAGCTGCGGGTGGCGACCGACGTGCCGGCCCGCGTGGTGATCGAGATCTCGGAGGACCCGCGCTTCCGGCGCAGCCGCCGCGTGAGCGCCGGGCGCACGGGCGAGTTCGGCTCCGTGATCGCGACGGCGTCCGGGCTGCGGCCGGGCCGCCGCGTCTACTGGCGCGCCCGGGTGCGCCGCGGCCGCCGCTCGTCCGTGGGACCGGTCCGCAGCCTGCGCGTGCTCCCCCGCGCCGGCAGCGGAAAGGCGGCGACGCTCGCCATCGGCTCCTGCGCGGTCCAGTTCGGGCCGGCCTTCGACCGGATCGCCGAGCGGGCGCCGGACGTGTTCGTGTGGCAGGGCGACCTCAACTACCCCGACACGGTCGGCCCGCTCGCGCAGACGGTCCCCGGCTATGCCGGGATCTGGCGCGACTTCCTCGCGAACCCGAGGATGCGCGCGATCTTCGAGGGCGCGATGTTCGCCGCCCAGCGCGACGACCACGACTACGGCGTGCAGGACGCGAACTCCACGAACCTCTTGCCCTGGGGCCTCGCGCCCTGGGAGCGGCTCGTCGAGCGGCGCCTGCACTACCGCTTCTCGGCGGGGCTCCTCGACTGCTGGGTGCTCGACCAGCGGCGCTTCAAGACCGACCCCACCGCCCCCGACACGCCCGCGAAGACGCTGCTGGGGACGGCGCAGCGCGACTGGCTGCTGCGGACGCTGGCCGCGTCGCGCGCCCCGTTCAAGGTGATCTGCTCCCCGTGCACGCTGGCTCCCCTGCCGGCGAACGCACGCGACGGGAGCTGGGCGGCGGGCTTCACGGCCGAGCGCGACCTCCTGCTCGAGCACGTCGCCGAGCGGGTCTCCGGACAGACGCTGTTCGTCACCGGCGACACGCACTGGACGATGGCCTACGAGCGCGACGGGCTCTTCGAGGCGCGGCCGTGCCCGCTGGGGATCCCGACCCCGAACGACATCACCCTCACGCAGCCGAACGCGGCCGAGGAGGCCCGCGCCGCGCCCGGCGTGGCCTACGCCGACGACGAGCGCGGGCACTTCGCGCTGCTGAAGGTGAGCGGCGCGGGCCGCGCCGCAACGCTCGACCTGACGCTCGTGCGCGAGGACGGGGCGGAGCCGTTCCACCGGCGCTTCGAGCAGCCCCGCGGCGGGGCCTGAGGCGGCGGCCCTCGGCGGAGCCGCACGCCGGCCCTCGGCGGAGTCGCGCGTCAGGCCGCGAGGCCGGGTGTCAGCCCGTCCGGCGGCGGGTCGAGCAGCTCGAGCTGGTCCGCCATCACCTCGTAGCGCGAGCGGCGCTCGCCCTGCGGGGTGACCCACTCGTCGAGGACGATCCGGCCGGTCACTCCCACGCGGCCACCCACGGCGAGCGCGCCGTAGACCTCGTGCGCCCGCGGGCCGCTCGTGGTGACCTCGACGTAGACGACGCCGGGCTCGCGCCTGCCGCCGCGCGCCACGCGCGGGACGGCCAGCCGCATGGCGCACACCTCCTCGCCGCTCTCGCCCGTCCTCAGCTCCGGCTGCGCCGCGACCTTCCCGATCAAGCTCACACTGTTCACGCCGCCGGTGTTCGCTCCGGGGGGGCACGTCCCCCCAACGACGGTGCTCGCGGGTGGGACGTGCCGACGTGCGGGCGCCGGGTGTTGCGCCACGTCTGCGTGTCGCCGCCGATTCCCACCCCCCGAACGTCGGACATCGGGGCCCCGCGTGGGCGATCGGCGGGGCTGAGAGGGGCTCCGAGCGGGCGATCGGCGGGGCCCCGACGGGCTCCGCGCGGGCGGTCCATGCGGCTCCGGGTGGGCCCGCGGGGGCCGGCGGGCGCTCAAAACTTCACCTGGTCGACGGCGTCCTTGATCTTGCCGACGATCGCGTCGCCCAGATCCTTGCCCTGGTCGGTCTTGTAGCCCTTCAGCGCCGCGACGACGCCGGCCATGACGAGCGCGACGAGCAGGATCAGGGCGACGTACTCGACCGTCCCCTGCCCGGCTGACGAGCGCAGGCGGTCGGCGCCGCGGAGCGCGGCGGCGTGCAGGTATCCGAAGGCGCGGTACATGGATCTCCTCCCGTGAATGCGCCCCGGCGGAGCGCGTCGACTTTGCACCGCCGATGCTCCCGAGGGGCGCGTTACGGGACAAGACGCGCGTGTGACGATTCAGCGTCGGGTTTGTGACGATCGCGAAACGGTCGCCGGCCGGCCGGACGGCGCTCGCGCTGGGAGAGGCGACGGCGCTAACGCTGGGAGAGGCGACGGCGTCGACCCCCACGGACTACGCTGCCGCGCCGTGCGGGTGCTGCTCGTCACTGGCATGTACCCGACGCCCGAGCGGCCCGGCCTGGGGGGCTTCGTGCGCGACCAGGTCGAGGCGCTGCGTGCGATCGGCGGCGTCCAGATCGAGCTGTTCGCGATCGGGGCGGGCGGCAGCGCGCGCTGGGTCACGGCCGCGCGCGAGCTGCGCCGGCTCTACGCGCGCGAGCGGTTCGACCTCGTGCACGCCCATTACGGCCTGGCGGGCTGGACCGCGCTCGCGATCCGCGGCGCACCGCACGTGGTCACCTTCCACGGGACCGACCTGGCCCATCCGGTCGTGGGCCGGATGTCGCGCGCGCTCGCGCGGATGATCGACCTGCCCGCGCCGGTGTCGGCCAGCCTCACGCGCTTCGGCGGCGGCGGCCTCCCGGGGGCTGGCCGGACGCTGCCCGCGGCGATCCTCCCCACGGGGGTGAACCTCGACCGCTTCGCGCCGCGCGACCGCGCCGAGGCCCGCGCGCGGCTCGGCCTCGACCCCGCGAAGCCGTACCTGCTCTTCCCGGCCGACCCGGCCCGCGCCGAGAAGCGCCACGACCGGGCGCGCGCGCTCGCCGAGGCGGCGGGCGCCGAGCTGCTCGGCTACGGCGGCACCGCGCCGGAGCGCGTGCCCGACCTGATCAACGCGGTGAACGCGGTCGTGGCCACGTCCGAGCGCGAGGGCTACGGCCTGGCGCCGCTCGAGGCGCTCGCCTGCGACGTGCCGGTCCTGTCCACCGACGTGGGTATCGCGCCGGTCGCGCTGCGCGGCGTGGAGGGGACGCTGTGCGCCCCGTTCGACCGCGACCGCTGGCTGCGCTCGCTCGAGCCGCACCTCGCCGATCCCGATCCGCGTATCGAGGGCCGGGCGCGCGCCGAGCTGTTCGATCGCAACCGCATGGCCGCACGCGTGTTCGAGGCGTATCGGGCGGTCGCGGAGGGCTCCGCGCGCCGCTAACGTCTCGATTCAGCCGATGATGGCATTCCGAAACCGCGCAGCAGAGAAGGCGCGCCAGGCCGCCGCCGGCGGCGACGGCCCGCCCGCCGGCCGGGATCCCCAGGTCCCCGGCGAGCCCGTGCAGGCGTCCACCGCCGACCGCGGCGCGATCCGCAAGCGGCTCCGCGCCGCGCGCCGCCGGCGCGACGTCGCGCTGCACGAGCTCGGCGCGCTCGTGATGGAGATGCACCGCCAGGGCCGGCACGACCCGGCGCTCGTGGAGCGCAAGGCGCGGGAGACGATCGCGGTCGACTCCGAGGCGCGCACGCTCGCGGGCGCCCTCGACGGCGACGAGCCGATCGGGAGCCTCCGGGCGGCCGGCGTCGCGGGCCCGTGCGGGTCCTGCGGCA
Source organism: Thermoleophilaceae bacterium (assembly GCA_036386455.1). Taxonomy (GTDB): domain Bacteria; phylum Actinomycetota; class Thermoleophilia; order Solirubrobacterales; family Thermoleophilaceae; genus AC-37. The sequence goes on along the minus strand of DASVVS010000069.1, from coordinate 17,605 downwards.
ACCTCCTCGTGCGCGACGACCGCTTCTGCAACCGCTGCGGGGCGGCGGCGGGGTCGCTGACGCCCGCCCCGGTGCGGTCCGCGCCCGCGCAGCCGGCGCCCGTCGGGGCCCCGGTACTGGCGGCGCCACCGCCGAGCGGCGCGCCCGTCGAGCCGAGCGCACCGCCGCCCTCCGGCGCGCCCGTCGAGCCGAGCGCACCACCGCCTCCGTCCGCCGCCGAGCGCGTCGAGGCGCCCCCGCCCAGCGCGGGCGACCGCGTCGAGGAGCCGGCCTCCGGCGACGGGATCCCCACCTACACGGTGACGACCAGGTGATGCGCTTCCGCAGGGACAGGGACGCCGGCGACGGCGCCTCCCCGCCGCCCGACTCCGCGACCCGCGTGGTCGATCCGGGCGCCGCGCCGACCGAGACGATCTCGGCGCCGCCGCCGAGCGCGACCGCGCGGGTGGAGGATCCGGCCGCGGTCAAGCCGCCGGACGCGAGTCCGGGGGCCGCTCCCCCGAGCGCGACCGCGCGGGCGGAGGATCCGCCGAGCCCGAGCGCACGCGTGGACGCCCCGCCGCCCGGGGCCGGCACCCGCGTAGACGCCCCGCCGCCAGGCGCCGGCACCCGCGTGGACGCCCCGCCGCCCCAGGCCGAGCCCCCCAAGGCCGGCAAGATCTTCTCCGAGAACCTGCCCGGCCCGCTGCAGGCGGCCGGGCCGCCGCCGCCCGACCCGGGCGCCATCGCCGCGCCCCCGCCGCAGGCGGGACAGCTCGTGTCGCCCGCCGCCGCGCCGGCGGCGGCCGCCGGTGCCACCACCTGCCCCAGCTGCGGCACCCCCGCCCACGCCGGCCAGGAGATGTGCATCGCGTGCGGCTCGCGGATCGCGCCGCCCGTCGGAGCGTCCGGCGCCTCCGGCGGACGCGGCTGGCGCCTCCCGGTCGTGCTCGCGGCCATCGCGCTGCTGCTGGTGGGCACGGGGATCGCGTTCGCCGTCGTGGAGCTCACCTCCGACGACGAGGTGAAGAAGGGCGACGTCGCCGACCTCTCCGACGACCCCAAGCCGCCGGTGACCCAGCCGCCGACCACCACCCAGCCGCCGCCCACCACGGCACCCGCACCCACCACGCCCGCACCCACCATCCCGCCCGCCACGCGCGAGCCCCAGCCCACGAAGCCGCAGGACCCGCCGGACAGCACGCCGCCCACCACGCCCGACACGCCGAGCGGCGGCGGCAGCGTGGCCGAGTGGCCCGCCGGGCGCACCGCCTACACGGTCGTGCTCGTCTCCGCCACCTCGCGCAACGCGGCCGACGCGAAGGCCGAGCAGGCCGTCAAGCGCGGCATCCAGGCGGGCGTCCTGCGCTCCGACGACTTCTCCACGCTGCGTCCCGGCTACTGGGTCGTCTTCGCCGGTCAGTACGACTCGAGCGAGGAGGCCACGCGCGCGGCCGACCGCTACGCGGAGCAGGGCTTCGGCGGCGGCTACCCGCGGCAGGTCAAGCCGAAGTAGCGCGCAAGGCCGGCGCGGCGGCTACGCGAGCGGCCAGTAGCGCCCGAGCGCCGCGACCGCCCGCTCGGTGACCGCGTCCGGCTCGGCCGAGGGCGGCTCGCCCCCGCCCGCGAACGCCTCGAGCGTCGCCGCCACCGAGGCCGCCAGCGCCGCCAGGTCGTAGCCGCCCTCCAGCACCGCCCCGACGGGCGCGCCGGCCTCCTCGCCGAGCCGTCTCACCTGCAGCGCCATCGCGGCGAACGACTCCGTCTCGAGCCGGCACTGGGCCAGCGGGTCGTCGCGGTGCGCGTCGAAGCCGGCCGACACCAGGATCAGGTCCGGCCCGAACGCCCGCGCGGCGGGCACCACCACGTGCTCCACCAGGGCGAGCCACGTGGGCTCGGTCGATCCCGGCGGCACCGGCAGGTTCAGCGAGAACCCCTCCCCCTCGCCCGACCCCACGTCGCCGAGCGGTCCGGTCCCGGGATAGAGCGGCGACTGGTGGATGCTGGCGAACAGCACCCGCGGGTCGGAGTGGAAGACGTCGTTCGTCCCATTGCCGTGGTGCACGTCCCAGTCGAAGACGAGCACCCGCTCGGCCCCGAGCGCGTCGAGCGCGTGCCGCGCCGCCACGGCGACGCTGTTGAACAGGCAGAAGCCCATCGCGCGCGCCGGCTCGGCGTGGTGGCCCGGCGGCCGCAGCCCGCAGAACCCGAACGGCGCCTCGCGCGCCATCAGCGCCTCGGCCAGCGCGCACGCGCCGCCGGCGCCGTGCAGCGCCGCGCTCCACGAGCCCGGGCTCACCACCGTGTCGGGATCGAGCGCGGCGCCGCCCGCCTCGGAGGTCGCGCGGATCGACTCCACGTACCGCTCCGGATGGACCGCCGTGAGCGTGCCGAGATCGACCTCGGGCGCCTCGCGCAGCTCGTAGCCGAGCCAGCCGCGCGACTCCAGCTCGCGCTCGATCGCGGGGATCCGGCCAGGTCCCTCCGGATGCGGGCCCGTCTCGTGCTCCAGCGACGACTCGTGGCGGAAGTAGAGCGGCGGCGCGATGCCGGTACGGTAGACGCAGCTTGCACGCCGAGCCGACAGCGTCCATCGACGCGGACGTGGCGGTGGTGGGCGCCGGCGCCGCCGGCCTCTACGCGGCGCTCTCAGCGGCACGCGAGGGGGCGCGCGTGGTGCTCGTCTCGCGCTCCCCGCTCGCCGAGTCCGCCAGCTTCTGGGCCCAGGGCGGGATCGCCGCCGCCCTGGCGGTCTACGACTCCCCGGAGGGCCACCTGGCCGACACCGTCGCCGCCGGCCGCGGCACCACCCGCGCCAGCGCCGCCCGGGTGCTGTGCGACGAGTCGCCCGCGGCCGTGCGCGACCTCGAGGCGCTCGGCGTGCGCTTCGACGCCGACCGCCACGGGTCGCTCGCGCTAGGGCTCGAGGGCGGCCACTCGGTGCGGCGCGTGGTGCACGCCGGCGGCAGCGCCACCGGCCAGCGCATCACGCGCGAGCTCTCGGCCCTGGTCGCGCAGGACGAGCGGATCGAGGTGCTGGAGGGAACGACCGCGGCGGCCCTGTGGTGCCACGAGGGCCGCTGCGTGGGCCTGCGCGCCGAGCCCACCCGCGGCGGCGGCGGGACGGCCGCCGTGATCGCCGCGCGCGCCACGGTCCTGGCCACCGGCGGCGCGGCGGCGCTCTGGGAGCGCACGACCAACCCGCGCGGCGCGATCGGCGCCGGCGTCACGCTCGCCGAGCACGGCGGCGCGAAGCTCGCCGACCTGGAGATGACGCAATTCCACCCCACCGCGCTCCTCCACGACGACCCCCGGCACGACGGCTTCCTGATCACCGAGGCGATCCGGGGCGAGGGGGCCACGCTGATCGACGAGGACGGCGAGCGCTTCGTGGACGAGCTGGCGCCGCGCGACCAGGTGGCCCTCGCGGTGCAGGGCGTCCTCACGGCCGGCGGCCGCGTGCGGCTCGACATGCGCCGGATCGACATGCGCGGTTTCCCGAACGTCGCGCGCGCGCTGAGGCGCGCGGGTCTCGACCCGGCTCGCGAGCCGGTCCCCGTCGCGCCCGCGGCCCACTACACGATGGGCGGCGTGGCGGTGGACCTGGACGGCCGCTCCTCGATCGAGGGCCTGTTCGCCGTCGGCGAGACCGCCTGCAGCGGCCTGCACGGCGCTAACCGCCTGGCCTCGAACTCGCTGGCCGAGTGCTTCGTGTTCGGCCGCCGCGCGGGGCTCGCGGGCGCGGCCTGCCCGCCGCTGCCGGCCGACCCGGGCGCGCCGCCCGCCACGGGCCCGGACCCGGTCCCGCCGCGGCCCACGCGCGCGGCGCTGTGGCGCGGCGCCGGCCTGCACCGCACCGCCGAGGGCCTGCACGCCCTGCTCGAGGACCCGTTCCCGCTCGCCCGCCGCATCGCTGCCGCCGCGCTCGCGCGCGAGGAGAGCCGCGGCGCCCACCAGCGGCAGGACTTTCGCGTTTTGGACCCCCGGCTGGACGGTATGCACGTCACGCTCACGGCGGGGGACCCACCCCGTCTCGAGCGGTGGGAGTAGGCGCCCGGCTCCCGCGGCGGTGAGCTTGTGTGGGTTAACACAACCTTAACCGCGTGTTCTTTGTGCATTAGCACACCGCTGGAATACTCGGCGCAGCCGGCAGAGACGCCGGCGAGTGGGAGGACCCGAGGGGGGTAAGGAGAGCATGTACCAGTTCAGTCGCGCGGTGTATCGGGAGCTCAGCCCCATCGTGCAGCCCGATTGCCACGGATGCGCTCGGGAGTCGCGCCGCGCGCTCCTCGTGTCGTGTGAGCGGGCGTTCACGCGCCTCGCCACCGACCGTCACTACTTCGCCCGTCCCACCCGGACGCTGTTCAACGACGTGCGCTCGCACTTCCCGATGACGCGCCAGATGGACGTCTACCGCGTTATCGACCGCTACATGCACGTCGCCGCCGAGTACGTGGTGCAGCGCGAGCAGGAGGGGCTCAGCATCGACGGCAGCCCGCTCTGCTGCCACGCCAGCACGCGCAAGGGCACCCCGTGCCAGCGCGTTCCGCTGCCCGGCAGCAAGTACTGCCCGTCGCACAAGCACCTCGAGGAGGGCTTCGGCTCCCTCGACGGCGAGGAGTTCCTCGAGGACGACTTCGCCGCCACCGCGGCGTAGCCCGGCGCCGCCACCGCGGCGTAGCCCGGCGCAAGCACCGCTCGGCCCGCGCCGGCGCGTAGCATCCCGCGCGTGCAGATCGCGATACCGCTGTTCGACGGCCTGACCGCGCTCGACGCGGTCGGCCCCTACGAGGCGCTCAGCCGGCCGCCGGGCTGGGAGGTCGTGTTCGTGGCGGACGGGGCCGGTCCGAAGCGCACCGACAACGGGGTGCTCGCGCTGACCGCCGACAGCGACCTCGACGAGGTGCCGCGCCCGGACATCGTCGTCGTGCCGGGCGGCATCGGCACGCGCTCGGCCGAGCACGAGCGGCTCGTGGAGTGGATCCGCTCCGCGCACGAGCACACGAAGTGGACCACCTCGGTGTGCACCGGGTCGGTGCTGCTCGGAAAGGCCGGGGTGCTGAAGGGGCTGCGCGCGACCGGCCACTGGATGTGGCTCGATCCGCTGCGCGAGTACGGCGCGGAGCCGGTGTCCGACCGGGTCGTCGAGCAGGGCAAGGTCATCACGGCCGCCGGCGTGTCCTCCGGGATCGACATGGCGCTGCGGCTGCTCCAGCTCGAGCTGGGCGACGAGATCGCCCAGGCGGTGCAGCTCTCGATCGAGTACGACCCGCAGCCGCCGTTCGACGCCGGCTCGCCCGCCAAGGCGCCGCAGCCGATCGTGGACCTGGTCCGCCAGGCGGCCGCGCACCTCGAGCAGTAGGTGCTGCTCGGCGTCGACGTCGGCGGCACGTTCACCGACGCTGCGCTTCTGGACGGCCGACGCCTGGTCACGGCGAAGGCGCCGACCACGCCGCGCGACCAGTCCGAGGGCGTGATCGCCGCGGTGGAGGCGGCGCTCGAGCGAGCGGACGCCGGGGCCGCGGACGTGGAGCGCTTCGTGCACGGCATGACGGTCGGCACGAACGCGCTGCTGGAGGGGAAGGTCGCGCGCACGGCGCTGCTGGCGACCGAGGGCTTCACCGACCTCGAGGAGCTCGGACGGCAGGCGCGCGCCGAGCTGTACCGGCTGTGCGCCGGGCACCCGCCGCCGCTCGTGCCGCCCGAGCTGCGGGTGGCGGTGCCGGAGCGCAGCGGGCCGGACGGCGTGCTGCGCGAGCTCGACGAGCCCCTGCTGCGCGAGCGGCTGGCCGGCGTGGACGCGGAGGCCGCGGCCGTCTGCCTGCTGTGGGGCTTCCGCCACCCGGAGCACGAGCGGCGCGTGGCCGAGCTGGTCGGCGAGGGGATGCACGTATCGACCTCGCACGAGACGGCGGGCGTCTTCCGCGAGTACGAGCGCTGCGCCACGACCGTGGTGGACGCCGCACTCTCGCCGCTGCTGCGCCGCTACCTGGAGCGGCTGGCCGGCCGCGCGCGCGACGCCGGGCTGCCGCCTCCCGAGGTGATGCTGTCGGGGGGCGGGGTGGTGGCGGCGGCCACCGCGGCGCGGCACGGGTCGTGGACGGTGCTCTCGGGTCCGGCCGGCGGCGCCGTCGGCTGCGCGAGGCTGGCGCAGCGGGCGGGCAGCCCGGACGCGGTCGGGCTCGACATGGGTGGCACCTCCGCCGACGTGTCGGTCGCGCGCGGCGGCGCGGCGGGCTCCACCGGCGGGCGCGAGGTGGGCGGCCGCGCGCTCGCGCTGCCGATGGTGGACGTGCACACGGTCGGCGCCGGGGGCGGCAGCGTGGCCTGGCGCGACGCGGGCGGCGCGCTTCGCGTGGGCCCGCGCTCGGCGGGGGCGGACCCGGGCCCGGCGGCGTACGGGCGCGGCGGCGAGGAGCCGACCGTGACCGACGCGAACCTCGTGCTCGGCTACCTCGACGCGGACTCGCCGCTGGCGGGCGGCGTCGCGCTCGACGCCGACGCGGCCGCGCGGGCGGTCGGGCGGCTCGGCGACTCGCTCGGGCTCTCGGCCGAGGAGACCGCCGCGGGCATCGTCCGGGTGGCGGGGGTCGAGATGGCGCGCGCGGTGCGCGTGATGACGGTCGAGCGCGGGATCGACCCGCGCGAGCTGGCGCTGCTGGCGTTCGGCGGCGCCGGGCCTCTGCACGCGGCGACGGTCGCCGAGGAGCTCGGCATGACGCGCGTGCTGGTGCCGCGCGCGTCGGGCGTGCTGTCGGCGGTCGGGCTGATCGCGTCGGAGCGGCGGCGCGACCTGGTCGAGAGCGTGCTGCTGTCCGGCGACGCGTTCACGCGGGAGGCGGTGGCCCAGGCCGTCGAGCGGCTCGGCGCCCGCGGGCGCGAGGAGCTGGGCGAGCCGGATGCCGAGGTGAGGGCGGAGTACGACCTGCGCTACGCGGGGCAGGCGTTCGAGCTGACGATCCCGGGCGCGCCGGAGCCGGACCCGGAGGAGCTGCGGCGCGCGTTCGACGCCGCGCACGACGAGCGCTACGGATACTCCGATCCGGAGGCGGAGCTCGAGCTCGTGACGGTGCGGGTGGCAGCGGCGCTGCCGGCCTCGGAGCTGCCGGACGAGCCGCCCGCCGCGCAGTCCGAGCGGGGCCGCCGCCGCGTCGTGTTCGATGGGGAGCACCTGGAGGCTGCCGTGCTCGATGGACCGCCCGCCGCCGCACTCGACGGGCCGGCCGTCGTCGAGCTCGACGAGGCCACGCTCGTGGTCCCCCCCGGCTGGCGCTGCGACACCGCCGGCGACGGGACGATCGCGATGGAGCGTCTCTAGCTCGTGGACCCCGTGACGCTCCAGGTGATGGTCGGCGCCCTGCGCGCGGCGTGCGAGGAGATGGGCGTGGTGCTCGTGCGCTCGGCGCACTCGGCGAACATCAAGGAGCGCCGCGACGCCTCCACCGCGCTGTTCGACTCGCGCGGCGAGATGGTCATGCAGGCCGAGCACATACCGGTGCACCTGGGCGCGATGCCGGCGGCGGTCGAGGCGGTGGTGGCCGAGGGGCCGGAGGCCGGCGACGCGTGGATCCTCAACGACCCGTACCGCGGCGGCACGCACCTGCCGGACATCACGGTCGTCTCTCCGGTGCACGTGGACGGGGAGCTGGCGGGCTACGCCGCCAGCCGCGCGCACCACGCGGACGTGGGCGGCAAGCTGCCCGGCTCGATGCCCGCCGACTCGACGACGCTTGAGGAGGAGGGCGTGGTGATCGAGCCGCGCCGGCTCGTGCGCGGCGGCGAGCTGGACCGCGAGCTGCTCGACTCGCTCGTGGAGCGCATGCGCGGGCCGCGCCAGCGGGTGGCGGACCTGCGCGCGCAGCTCGCCGCCAACCGGGCGGGTGCCGCGCGGCTGGCCGAGCTGGCCGGCCGGCACGGGCTCGCCACCGTGCGCGAGGCGATGGACGCCACGCTCGACTACGCGGAGCGCCGCACCCGTGCCGCGATCGAGGAGCTCGGGGACGGGGTGCGCGAGGCGGCGGACGTGCTGGAGGCGGCCGAGGGCGACCTCGGGCTCCGGCTCCGCGCCACCGTCGAGGGCGGCTCCATCGCGCTCGACTTCACCGGCTCCGCCGGGCAGCACGGCGGCAACATGAACTGCCCGCTCGCGGTCACGCTGTCGGCCTGCTACTTCGCGGTGCGCGTGCTCGCGGACCCGGACGTGCCCCCGTGCGCGGGCGCCTACCGGCCGGTCACGGTGATCGCGCCGGAGGGCAGCGTCCTGAACGCGCGGCCGCCGGCCGCGGTCGTGGCCGGCAACGTGGAGACCTCCTCGCGCGTGGCCGACCTCGTGCTGGCCGCGTTCGGCCGCGCGCTCGGCCAGGGCACGATGAACAACCTCACGCTCGGCAACGGCGGCTTCACCTACTACGAGACGATCGGCGGCGGCCAGGGCGCCTGCCCGGGCGCCGGCGGCCCGAGCGGCGTTCACGTGGCGATGAGCAACACGCTGAACACCCCGCTCGAGGCGCTCGAGCTCGAGTTCCCCCTGCGGGCGGTCGAGTACTCGGTGCGGCGCGGCTCGGGCGGCGGTGGGCGCTTCGGCGGCGGCGACGGGGTCGTGCGCGAGGTCGAGGCGCTCGAGGAGATGCAGTACTCGCTGATCACCGAGCGGCGCCGGACGCGGCCGGCCGGCGCCGACGGCGGCGAACCCGGGGCGTGCGGGCGCAACCTGGTCGACGGCGAGGAGCTGCCGCCCAAGGCGCTGGGTACGCTGCGGCCCGGCCAGCGGTTGCGGATCGAGACCCCGGGAGGTGGAGGACATGGCAGAGCCGGTTAGACGCGTCGCCTTCCTGGGGCTCGGGATCATGGGCGCGCCGATGGCGCGCAACGTCGCGGCTGCGGGGTTCGAGGTCACGGTGTGGAACCGGACCGCCTCGCGCGCGGAGGGGCTCGGCCTCCCGGTCGCCGCCACACCCGCGGAGGCGTCCGCCTCCGCGGACCTCACGATCACGATGGTGGTCGATTCCCCCCAGGTGGAGGAGGTGCTGTTCGGGCCGGACGGCAGCAGCGAGGGGATGCGCGACGGGCACGTGGCGGTCGACATGTCCACCATCGCGCCGACGGCGGCCATCGGCATCGGCGAGCGGCTGGCTTCCCAGGGCGTCGCGTTCCTCGACGCGCCCGTGACCGGCTCACGGCCGAAGGCCGAGGCCGCCACGCTCACGATCATGGCCGGCGGCGAGCATGAGCACTTCGAGCGGGCGAAGCCGGTGCTCGAGGCCATGGGACAGCTCGTGGTCCGGGTGGGCCCGAGCGGCCACGGCCAGATGGTCAAGCTGATCAACAACACCCTCGCCGCGATCAACGCCGCCGCCCTGGCCGAGGGTCTCACGCTGGCCGGCGGCTACGGGCTCGACGCCGAGGCGCTCCTGCAGGTCGTCGCCGCCGGCTCGGGAGCCTCGGCGATGCTCGACCTGAAGGCGCGGCCGATGCTCGACCGCGACCTCGACCCGCTCTTCAAGCTGGAGCACATGCTCAAGGACGTGCGCCACTGCCTCGCCGAGGCGCGGGCCCTCGGCGTCGAGCTGCCGCTGGCCGAGCGCGCCGAGCGCCTTTACGCCAAGGCGGCGGAGAGCGGGCTTGGCGAGCGCGACTTCGCGGCCGTGATAGAGGCGCTGGACGACCGCAAATAGCGGGCTGATCTCGCTACAGAACGCACAATCCCTTGAAAAACACCGGTGGTTCAGTTAAGAATGCGCGCCGCTCGCCCGCGAGATCGAAGGGGTTCGCGGGCCGTTGCTCTCTCATCGATGCCGGTCGCTTTCAAGGAATGGGCAGTCACAGTGCGCGCTCTCGCCGAGGGCGAGCAGCTCGTGACCCTGCGTAAGGGCGGAATCCGCGAGGAGAACCGCCACTTCGAGATCGAGCACGACCGCTTCTTCCTCTACCCGACGTTCGACCACCAGCAGGGCCAGCACGTGCGCGAGTCGCACCGGCCGGAGCTGGGGCGGGCGCTGGAGGAGGGCGTGTGGGCGGACGGTGAGCCGTCGGCCAACGTGTTCGTGCACGCCGGCGGGATCCCGCAGCCGGACCGGGTCCGGATCCGCGCCTGGGCCGAGGTGGCCGCCAGCTACCTGATCACCGACCCGCGCTGCGTGGAGGCCCTGCGGCCCTACTACGTGTGGACGCCCGACTACGCCGAGAAGCGGCTGGCATGGAAGCGCCGCCACCCGCTGCACGTGATGCTGCTGCGCACCTACCGCATCCCGCGCCCGGTGACCGTCAAGGTGCGCGACGAGTACCTGGGCTGCCGCTCCTGGCTGGAGCTGCAGCGCGACCTCCCGTTCGAGGGCACGCCCGTGCTCTCCGACGAGGAGTTCGACCGCGCGGCCGAGCAGATCGAGTCGATCGCCTCGGACGCCGTGCCGGTGCTGGCGTAACGCTTCTGTAACGAAGCCGTCACAGGTTCGGCGCTCGCGCGTCTTGAGCCGTAACGCCAACCGCGGCATCAATAGGGGCATGGATCGACCGGGGTCACTTCCGTCCTCTATAGGGACGCAATCGACCCCGGTCGAGCGCGACCGGCGGATCGCGGAGATCGCGAACGCCCAGTGGACCATGATCTCCCTTGCCGACCTGACCGGGCTCGGTCTTACAGCCAGCGCGGTCAGGAACCGGGTGGCGGCCGGGCGGCTGCACCGCCGGCACCGCGGCGTCTACTCCGTGGGCCACGAGGTCATCCCCTGGCAGGGACACGTCATGGCCGCGGTGCTCGCCTGCGGCGAGGGAGCCGTGGCGTCGCACCACGCGGCGGCGCGGCTGCATGGGCTGCTGGTCGGCGCCGGCGCCCGGCACGTGACCGTCCCGGGCCGGCGGGTGAGGGTGCCGGGCGTCGAGGTCCACCGGACGCACGCGCTCGAGCCATGGCAGCGCACGCGCGAGCAGCGCATCCCGTGCACCGCCTGGCCCCGGACGATCGTGGACGTGGCGGGCCGGGACGGAGAGCGCGCGGCCGAGCGGATGATCGACCGCGCCGAGCAGCTGAGGGTGTTCGACCTGAGTGCGATCCGCCGCGAATTGGACCACCGGCCGGGCCGCAAAGGAGCACGGAACGCGCGCGCGGCGCTTGGGATGCCCGAGCCCGCATGGACCCGCAACGATCTCGAGGAGGCCTTCTACGCGATCTCCGGCGCGGCCGGCCTCCCGCGCCCGCACGTGAACATGCCGATCGTGCTCGACGACGGGGGCCCGCACGTGGAGGCGGACTTCGCCTGGCCCGAGCTGAAGCTGATCGTGGAGACCGACGGCTGGGAGACCCACGGCACCCGCCGCGCGTTCGGCTCCGACCGCCGCCGCGACCGCCGGCTCGACCTGGCCGGCTGGCGCGTGCTCCGCTTCACATGGCACGAGGTGATGTACGAGCCCGCGATGGTCGCGCGGGAGCTGGCGGCGCGGATGGCCCTGGCGGCGAGCTAGCCTGACGGCGTGCGGTGGGGGCTGCGAGAGCGGGGGGAGCCGGAGCGGCGTGCGCGGCGGAGGCCGCGGCGACTCGCGCGGAGCGGGAAGCGGCCGAGCCTGCCCCTCTTGACTGCCGCCGCTCTGGCGACGCTGATCCTGCCGCCCGGCACGAGCGGAGCGCAGGGCACGCAGACGGACGACACCTACGCGCGCGTCGAGCCCAACCAGATCGTCCTGGGCAACTCCCTGGCGGAGCGCCGCTGGTCGCGCGACCAGCTCCGCACCACCGCCCTCGTGGACCGCCGCGACGGCGGCCGCACGTGGAGCCGCAACAGCCGCGAGTTCGCCCTGCGGGCCGGCCCCGCCGAGATCGGCAGCGAGCTCTTCAAGGTGGACTCGGCCACGGTCACGCCGCTGCCGAAGGGCGGCCTGCGCGTGCGGATGAACATCACCGGCCCCGCGCTCACGGGCGTCAGGACGGTCGAGGTCTACCCGGGTGTGGCGGGGTTCCGGACCCAGACGACCATCACCTCGCCCGCTCCGCTGACGTTGAACGAGGCGGTGCTGGAAGAGCACACCGTCGGCAACCAGGTGAAGCCGACCCTCCACGCCCTGAGAGCCGGCGCCGACTGGCGCGACACGAGCTGGGCCGGTCCCCAGCCCGACGAGGCCTACCCCGGCCCGCCCACCTCCTTCGGCGACCCCCACGCCGGGGACTGGCGCGACACCCGCACCGCCGCCGCCGGCACCCCGCTCCAGGCGGCCGCGCAGTGGTTCGAGGGCGACACCGGCGGCCGCCGCCTCTTCATGGTCATGGAGCGCAACGACCTGCCCTCCTCGTGGGTCGAGTTCGACGGCGCGACCGCCCGCCTGCGCCTCCAGTACTCGCGCGACGTCGTATCCGCCGGGCCGTTCGAGGAGCAGTTCCACGTCGAGAACCCGAACCCCGCGGGCGGCCGCACGCGCACGGTCCGCCCGGGCGAGCCCTTCGCGTTCGAGGCCGCCTTCACGGGCGTCGGGACCAGCGAGGCGGATGCCCACTGGCAGTGGTCGAAGTACCTGCTCCACCACCGGATGCAGCCGCGCTACCCGAACGCGATCACGTTCAACTCCGACAAGATCGACCAGAACAGGCTGACGGCTCCCGACGGCGGGGCCAAGGACGACACCAACATCGCGGCCGTGCGCGAGGTGGCGCCGATCGCGAAGCGCCTCGGCGTGGAGACGTTCGTGCTCGACGACGGCTGGCAGGCCCGCTCCGGCGACTGGTGCCCGGACTCCCCCGGCTGCCCCGAGCCGCGCGCCGACCGCATCGGCCACCGCTTCCCCGACTCCACCTTCAGCGCCGTCCGCGAGGCGATCGGGCCCATGCGCCTCGGCCTGTGGATGAGTCCGCTCAACTTCCACCCCTCGTCGAGCGCCTACCAGCAGCACCCCGAGTGGGTCTGCGCGCCGCTCGGCCACGCGCTGGCGCTCTACAACCTCGCCAACCCGTACCAGGACTCCAACGAGGCCGGCCTGGGCCTGTGGGGCACCGGCGCGTTCGCACACGTCGAGGCACGCGTGCGCGAGGCGATCACCAAGTGGGGCGTGCGCTTCTTCAAGTTCGACTTCATGGCCTGGGCCGACTGCGCGGGCCAGAACGACCTCTACGAGCACCACGACGCGTTCGTCGCGATGCTCGACCGGATCCGGCGCGACCACCCGGACGTCACGCTCCAGATCGACGAGACCAACGACTACCGCCTGTTCCCCTACGAGTCGGTCACGCGCGGCCCGAGCTGGTTCCAGAACGGAACCCCGGAGACCAAGCAGCTGATCCACAACCTCTGGGTGCTGAACCCGTACGTGCCGGGCTTCTCGCTCGGCCAGCACGTGCTCGGGGGCAAGTCGTACGAGCGCGAGAGCGTCGACACGATCATGGCCGCGGCGCTGCCCTCGTACATCACGTTCTGGAGCGACCTGCGGACGATGCCGGCCGCCGTGGTCGACCGCGCGGCCACCTGGCTGTCGTTCTACAAGCGCTTCCGCGGCGAGCTGTCGCAGATGACCTACCCGCTGCTCGACGATCCGCTGAAGGGCGGCTGGACTGCGCTCCAGGCCTGGGATCCGGAGCAGGCGCGCGGCGCGCTGTACGCGTTCCGGCAGGGCTCGGACGACGGCACGCGCCGGATCGCGCTGCGCAACGTCCCGCCCGGCCTGCGCTTCGACCTGCTCGAGGGGCCGAGCGGCGACCGGATCGACCGCGTGACCTCCGCCGACCTGAGCCGCGGACTCGACGTGAAGGCCGGCGCCAAGGGCACCGCGCGGGTGATCGTGATCGTGCCCGCGCCCGGCGAGACCCCGCCGGCGGCGATCGAGCACCCGGCCGGCGGCGGCACGAGCCCCGGCAACCCGCTCGGCCTGCCCGGCAACCGCGAGTGCGTGGACCGCCGCCGCTTCAGCTTCAAGCTCCACCGCCCGAAGCACACGCGGATCGTGCGGGTGGAGGGCTACGTGAACGGCAAGCGGCGGCTGCGGGTCAAGGGCAAGGACGTGCGCCGCGTGACGCTGAAGACGCTGCCCAAGAAGCGCTTCGTGGTCCGCATCCACGCGTTCCACTCGAACCGGACCGAGATCGTGAGCACCCGCGTGTACAAGGGCTGCAAGCAGTCGAAGCCCACGACCACGCGGCGCGGGCCCAAGCGCTAGGCGTCGGCGCCGGTCAGGCGGCGCGCGGTCGACCACGCCCGGCGAGCGCGCCCCCTCGGCGGCTCGGGAGCCTCGGCCAGCAGGCGCAGGCGGGCGTCGCGATCCGGCAGCCCCTCGAGCAGCTTCGGGCGCTCCGTGCCCGCGGGGACCGTCGCCAGGTACTGGGCGAAGACGTCCGGGTCGTCGAGCCATCCGTGCAGTTCCGGCAGCGCCTCGTCGTCGACCCGCGCGACCCAGTTCAGCAGCACGGCCAGCCCCGGCAGCTCGCGCCGCTCCTCGACCGGCATTGCGAGGACGTCCGCGCACACCGCCCGCCGCATCGCCCAGCCGCAGTCGTCGTCCACCAGGGCCTGGCGCCTGCCCGAGGACGGGAAGACACCGTCGGTCACCCAGCGCCGCATCCGCGGCGCCTCGACCCCCTGGAGCAGCTTCCACGCGGCGGCGCCCCGCTCCTCGGCATCCGCGAGCGGCAGCAGCGCCAGCGCGATGAGCTCGTGCAGCGCCCACACGGCGGTGTCGTTGATGACCCGCGTGCGGTTCACCTCCTCGGCGCGCGCGAGGACGTCCACGAGCGATCGCTCCACGCGCTCGCTCGACGCCGAGAGGCCGTCCGCCCCGCCGCGGTCGCGCACGGCGTCCGGCAGCCGCTCCAGGAGCTGGTTGAAGAGCCTGCGCTCGTACGCGAGGAACTCCTTCAGCGGCCCGCCCGCGATGAAGACGTCGGCCGCGGCGTTCACGGCCTCGCTGCTGATCCGCGCGAGCGGAAGGAGCTTGCTGAGGTAGATCCACAGCGTCTCGCGGTTGGCGACGCGCTGGGCCGGCAGCCGCGGGGGCGCCCGGCCCTCGAGGCGCGCGGCCACGCCGGGGAACAGCAGGCCGATCCATGCCCGCGCCACGCGCTCGTCGCCCGCGGCGCCGATCAGCTCCTCCACGTCGGCGGCAAGCGCCGCCCGCTCGTCCTCGTCGTCGAGCGCCTGCGTGCCGGTGAGCATGCGAGCGGCAGCCGGCAGCTCGTCGTGGAGCGGCGCGAGGAAGAGCCTGGCCGCCTCGAGCGCGAGAAGGTCCACGGGATCCACGTCGCCGCCGCGGACGCCCAGCGCGAACGGAAGGGCGTTCCCGTAGCGGCGCACCTCGCGCACCGTGGAGGTCGACGGCGCCAGCACCCGATCCACGAGCTCGTCCAGCCGCTCAGCGTCGGGCACGCGCCGCGCGGCACTGAGCTTCACCCGGATCTCCGCGCGCAGCAGCGCGGCCAGCTGGGCCTCCTCGAGCGCCGGCACCGAGTACTGGATCTGGACGATCTTCTGCAGGAACCGGCGGCCCTCGTCGGGATCGCCGCCGCCGAGGACCCGTACGACCCGTTCGCTGTCGAACGCGAGCAGGTAGACGATGTGCGGGAAGTCGCCGACGAGCCTGACGAGTCGCATGACCTGCCGGATCTCGTCGTCCTCCAGACGATCGATGTCGTCGATCATCACGACGATCCGGGTGCCCTGCTCGTCGAGCGCCTCCCGGATCCCCCTGCGGCGGCTCTCCAGGCTGTCGCCCGCCGGGAACGCCGCCTCGATCATCTTGGAGGTCGCCTCCGCCGCGGTCGCCGCCCGCCCGATCCAGGCGCCCGCGAACGGCAGGACCTGGAACGGCTTGAGCCGCGCCCCGTACTCCTTGAGGAGCCTGCCGACCTCCTTGAACCGCTCGTCCTTCGCCTCGAGCTGGCCGCCGAGCTCGCCGAAGAACTGCTCCACGAGCTGCTCGGTCCCCGAGATCAGCCACGGGTTGAAGCGCACGACCTTCTCGTCCGGGAGCTGGTCCTCGACGAGGTTCAGGAGCGACGTCTTGCCGCTGCCCCACTCGCCGGTGAGCGCCATCACGAACCCGTCCTCCGGGGCGTGCCTGATCTGGCTGGCGAGCGCCGCGACGAACGCGTCCCGGCGAAGCTCGTCCGTCCCGCCGCGGGCCACTGGGGCGTCCGCGTGCGGAGGCGCTGCCGCGAAGAGCTCGTCGAGCGACGTCACCGCGCCAGCTTCTCCGAGGGATCTCGGCGCGTCAAGAGCCTGGCGGGACCGCCGGAACGGGATTAGGTTGGACCCGTGACCCGCCCGGCACTCTGGCCCGCCGTGCTCGCGCTCGTGCTCGCACTCGCCGCACCGGCGGCCGCTGCCCCGATCCGCGGGTCGGTCGTGGGCGGCGAGGACGCCGCGGCCGAGAGCTGGCCGTTCGCGGCAGCGCTCGTGGTGCGCGGCGAGCCGGCCGAGCGCGGGCAGTTCTGCGGCGGCAGCATCGCCGACGAGCGGCACGTGATCACGGCGGCCCACTGCGTGGAGGGCGAGAGCGCGTCGCGGATCGACGTCGTCGCCGGCCGCCTGCGGCTGGCCGGCGAGGGCGGGCACCGCGTCGGGGTGGCCTCGATCGCCGTCCAGCCGGCCTACGACACCGACGCCGTGATCCACGACATCGCCGTCCTGCGCCTGGCCGAGCCGCTCGCCGCCGGCACGCCGATCGCGCCCGCCGGACCGGCGGAGGCCGACCTGGCCCGCGCCGGCGCGCCCGTGCGCGTGGCCGGCTGGGGACTCGTCAGCCAGAGCCCGCCGAGCGGGCCCACCGTGCTCCAGCAGGCCGGCCTCACGGTCTTCGGCCCGAGCCGCTGCCGCAAGGCCTACGGCTCCCTCGACCCGAACACGCAGATCTGCGCGGGCACGCCCGAGACCGGCGTGCCCGACAGCTGCCAGGGCGACAGCGGCGGGCCGCTCGTGGCCGACGGCCCGGCCGGCCCGCGGCTCGTGGGCGTGGTCTCCTACGGCGGCGACGTGTGCGGCGATCCCGCCTCGCCCGGCGTGTACACGCGGGTGAGCGGCGAGTCCGAGTTCGTATCGGCCCAGCTCGGCGGCGCCCCTCCCCCGCCCCCGGGCCCGGAGCCGCCCGCCGGCGAGCTCGACCCGCGGGTGGAGATCGGCCGGATCTGGTGCGGGTCGCGCTGCTACGTGGAGGTCGGCGCGTCCGGCCCGGGCGCGGGCTCCGTCCCGCAGCTGCTCGTGCGCGTCAAGCGCTCGCGCAGGGGCAGCCGGCCGGCCTACGACAAGACGTTCTCCGCCAAGCGGCTCAGCAACACGCGCTGGCGCGCGAAGGTCGGGCTGCCCTACGGCGTGCTGCGGATCAGCGCCCGCGCCACGGACGCCAAGCGGCGGACGATCGGCAGCACCGACCGCGTCGGCGTCGAGGTCGTGCCCTAGGGCGGAGCGCCGCCTCAGGCCGGCCGCAGCGCGTCGCGCGCCACGAAGCCGAGGAAGCCGTCTGCCTCGTCCGCCGTGAGCTCGTCCGTCTCGTGGTCGAACCACAGCACCCGATCCTCGGCGGCGCCGTCGCGCACGGGGAAGAGGCAGAGGTCGCCGCAGCCGTCGTCGGAGAACGCGACGTGGCCGGGCGGGAGCGGCGGCGGCCCCTGGTTGCGGGGCAGGTACAGATCGCTCCCGGCGTCCGCCGAGTAGATCGAGGCGAA
>DASVVS010000068.1:0-3534 GCA_036386455.1 Thermoleophilaceae bacterium | reverse complement strand
AGCGCGGCTCGCGCGGGCCGTCCGCCACGATGTCGCGGCCGGTCGGCTCGTGCCGCTCGTCGAGCTCGATCTGCCAGAACCAGCGCGTGAAGGTCATGCCCGCGTCGAACTCGCCGACGTGCGGCTCGATCCGCTCGCCCGCCGCCATGCGGCAGATCAGCTCGGGGTAGGTGCGGCCGGGGCGCGCGGCGTACATCGGCGCCGGGAAGGCGCCGCCGAAGCGCGTGTTCACGTCGGTGATCCCGAGGCCGATCTCGGGGTCGCGGAAGGCCTGCACGGTGCACGGCCCACGCACCGGCAGCGCCTCGGCGACGGCGCGCCCGAGCTCGATCAGCTCGCGGTCGGCGATCACCGTGCCCTTGATCGACTCGCCGCCGCGCGACTCGATCATCGTGCGCGGAATCGCGTTCAGGCAGCGTCCGTCCAGGTCGCAGAGGATGTCGATCGAGAACTCGTCGCCGCCCATGAGGCGCTGCACCATCACCGGCTCGTCCACGTAGCGGACGAAGAACTCCATCTGCTCGCGGTCGGCCGCCGGGTGGATCGAGCGGGCGCCCGACCCGCGGCGCGGCTTGACCATCACCGGGTACGACTCGGGCTCGGTGCCGGGCAGGACGGTCGGCGGGCTCGGCAGGCCGTGGCCCAGCAGCAGCTCGTGCGTCTCGTACTTGTCGTAGGTCGCGCGGCACACCTCGGGGTCGGGCACGAACGCCGGGAGGTCGCCGCGGGCGAGCACCTCGATGTCGAGGTCGGTGAGCGGCACGACCGCCCCCACGCCGTGCTCGGCCACCAGCCTCTGGAGGAACGGGACGTAGCCGGGGTCATCGATCCGCGGCGGGGCCACGCGCACGTTGGCGGCGTAGCGAGCGGGCGCGAGCGGGCTCGGGTCGGCCGCGATCACGAACGCGTGCTGGGCGAACGCGCTGACGATGTCGTAGCGCTTGCCGACGCCCGTGAGCAGTACGGCTACGCGGTCGGCTTCCATCCGCCCGTCTCTCCCTTGTAGAGGCCGTGGCCGGTCACGAGCATGCGGACCGTCTTCGCGAGGATGCGCAGGTCCAGCAGCAGCGAGCGGTTGTCCACGTACCAGACGTCGAGCTCGATCCGCTCGTGCCACGGCAGCGACGCGCGGCCGTTCACCTGCGCCCAGCCGGTGATGCCGGGCTTGACCTCGAGCCGGCGGCGCTGGCGCGGCGTGTACTGGTCGACCTGCGCCTGGATCGTCGGGCGCGGGCCGACGATCGCCATCTCACCGCGCAGGACGTTGACGAGGTTGGGCAGCTCGTCGAGCGAGAAGCGGCGCAGGAGCGCCCCCACGCGCGTGATGCGCGGGTCGCCCTCGTTCACGGCCAGGCCCGCGCCGATCCGCTCGGCGCCGCTGACCATCGTGCGCAGCTTGATCATCTCGAAGGGTTCGCCGTCCTTGCCGACGCGGCGCTGGCGGTAGATCGGCGAGCCCCTCGACTCGAGCCGGATCGCGATCACCGCGACGGCGAGCAGCGGGCTCGTGACCGCCAGCGCGAGCGCGGCGACCAGCGCGTCGAACGCGCGGCTCAACGCGTGCCCTCGGCCTTCTCCCAGGCGGCGGGCGTGCCGGTGCGGATCCAGTCGATCAGGCCGCCAAGTATCGAGCCCGTGACGAGCAGGTAGTACTGCGCGAGGCGGAACGGCCGCCACGGGACGGCGACCGCGAGCAGCGCGGCGGCGGCCAGGCCGAGCTGCGCGGCGAGCGTGAGCGCGTACACGCGCGCGCGGCGGGCGAGCGCCAGGTTGGCCGCGAGCGCGATCAGGTGGAGGAACGGCGTGGCGTACCTGAGGACGCGGTGCGAGACGAGCTGCCACGCGTAGAGCGGGGTGTACCCGTGCGGCGCGAGCATCCCGCCCTCGATCACGATCGGCCACATGTGGCTCATCATGCGCCGCTTGCGCTTGCCCTCGGCCACGTTGTCGGGCGTGGTCTTCTCGTGCGCCTGCGCGCGCGGCTCGTACAGGGCGCGCCAGCCGCGCTTGACCATGTTGAACGGGAACGAGAGGTCGTGCCCCATGCGGGGGTCCACGACGATGTAGGACTCGCGGCGCGTGGCGTAGAGGCCGCCGTTGCCGGCGGTGACGCCGGCCAGGCGCGACTCGAGGGCGCGGATCGCCGTCTCGTACCGCCAGTAGGCGCCCTCCTGGTTCGGGCCCGCCGGATCGAAGCGGACCTGACCGCAGACGTAGCCCACGCGCGGGTCCGCCGCGAAGTGAGCGACCAGCCGGCGCAGCGCGTCGGGCTCGAGCGTGGTGTTCGCGTCCGAGAAGGCGAGGATCTCGCCGCCGGCGCGCTCCACGCCCTGGTCCTGGGCGCGCACCTTGCCGCCGTTCGGGAGGTCGAGCACGACGTCGGCGCCGGCTGCCCTCGCCAGCTCGGCGGTGCGGTCGGTGGAGCCGTCGGAGGCCACGATCAGCTCCAGGCGCTCGCGCGGGTAGTCGAGCGCGAGCGCGTTGCGCACCTTGTCCTCGATCACCTCCTCCTCGTCGTAGGCGGCCACGATCAGTGAGACGCGCGGGAGGCTCTCGTCGGGGAGCGGCGCGGGGGGCGGCTCGGCGCCGCGGCGGCCGGCCACCGCGCGCAGCACGAGCGGGTAGCCCGCGTGCGTGTAGACGATCGCCGCGGCGGACGCCCAGAAGAGACCCTTGAGGAGCACGCGGCGATTATCGCGGCGCGGGTGGCTCGATCCGCGCCCGCTCCGCCACCCGCGCCGCGAGGCGCTCGATCGTGGGGCAGCTCAGCCCGTGCCGCTCCGCCGCGCGCAGCACCGAGCCCGCTATGGCGTCCAGCTCCGGCTCGCGGCCGGCAGCCACGTCGCGGTGCATCGACGTGTCGAGCTCGGGGTGCGCGTCCTCGATCTCCTCCATGGTCCGCGCCGGGTCCTGGCCGGCGCCGTCGGCGACGGCCACCGCGGCGGCCTCGCGCACGCAGGCGTCGAGATCCGCGCGCAGCTCCGGCGTGGTGCGGATCGGGCCGAGCGGGAGGTCGTAGGCGGTGGTCGTGAGCGCGATCGCGCACAGCCGCACGAGCTTGCCCCACATCACGTCCGGCTCGTGCTGCTTGACCTTCGCCGGGATGCCGGCCGCGTTCAGGGTGTCGGCGAACGAGTGGATGGCGGCGCTCATGCGCGGGTTCGGCGTGGCCAGCTCGACCAGCAGGAACGGGCTCGTCTGCTCGATCCGCGTCGGCGCCGTGCGCGTCGACTCGATGCGGATCGCGGCGGCCACGGCGCGCGGGCCGAAGCGCTCGCGCAGCGGCGGGAGGTGATCGAGGCCGTTGAGCATCGGCACGACGAGGTGCGGCTCCGACTCGATCCGCCCGAGCGCATCCGCGAGGCCCGTGGCCTTGACCGCGACGATCAGGACGTCGGCGTCGCGGTCCAGCCGCGTGGCCGTGGCCGGCTCGGCGCGCATGGCACCGAGCCGCACGCTGTCCACGTCGAGCCCGTGCTCCGCGATGGCGGCCGCGCTGTGCTCGCGCGCGACGATCGTGACCCGGTGCCCGGC
>DASVVS010000067.1:0-3992 GCA_036386455.1 Thermoleophilaceae bacterium | reverse complement strand
ACGTCGCTCGCCTCGTCGGAGCTGCGCGCGTAGAGCTCGACCAGCATGTGGATCACGATCTGGTCGCCGTCGTGCTTGTGGAAGCGCACGTGGGTGAAGAACTCGCGGGTGCCGTGGTCGCCGAAGGCCCCGAACGCCAGCGAGTCGGCGGCCTCGGGGCCGGAGCAGCTCTCGACGGCGTCCGAGTCGACGGTGACGGTGCAGGAGGCGACCCACGGCGTGCCGGCGATCATCCGCTCCCAGCGGTCCTCGACCGCCTCGATCCGGCTGATGCGGCGGCCGTTCTCCTCGTAGAAGGCGAGGCTCAGATGCGGCTGGTCGTGCAGGCAGTCGAGGCACTGGACGACCGCCTCCTGGACCTCCTCGACGGGCTCGACCGCCTCCCCCGATCCCGGGTCGACCTTGAGCACTCCCTCGTAATGGACCTGCACCTCGAGGTTCTGCGACCAGCATCTGTAACAGCGCAGCCAGCTGGCCGACGTCCCGAGCGAGTCCGGGGCCGATCCCTCCATGCGCGAATTATGGCGGAGAGCGTCCAGCCCGAACAGCTATAAGTGCCGGATGGGCGAGAGGTTGCGTTTCGCGCGGGTCCTGCGGCACCCGCTGTTCCTCACGGCGGTCGCCGGCGTGATCGTGATCGCGCTGGTCACGGCGCTGCGCGGCGACGACGAGAAGGCGCCCCCCATCAGCGGCACGCCGAAGGAGGCGGTCGAGGTGGTGGAGTCGTTCAGGAAGGCGCTGGCGGCGCGCGACTTCGCGAGGATCTGCGAGGAGCTGTACACGGTCGAGGCCCGCGAGGCGGCCGGCGGCGACGACTGCCAGTCGGTCCTGGCACAGGAGACGGCGAAGCTGCGCAACCCGAACGTCCGGATCGTCGAGCTGACCGTCACGCGCGAGGGTGCCGACGTGCACGTGCAGGCCAGCGTGAGCGGCGGCCGGCCGGTCGCGGACACGATCAGGCTCGTGCGCCAGCGAGGGCGGTTCAGGATCCAGTCGGCCGGACCGCCGGCGCGCGAGGAGCGCTAGGCGCGCTGCGGGCTCAGCCGGCGCGCTCGTAGCGCAGGTAGAGCACGCCGCCGCTGCACGGGCGGCTCTCGACGAGGCGCAGGTCGAGCTGGCCGGCGCCCTGCGGGAAGTACGGCTTGCCGCCGCCGAGCGCGACCGGGTTCATCCACGTGCGGAACTCGTCGATCAGGTCGAACACCGATGCGGCGAGGGTCGGGCCGGCGATGTCGAAGGCCCCGTCGCTCTCGCTCTTCAGGCGCTCGATCTCCGGGCGCGCCTGCGCGCGCGGCAGGAGCGTGACGCCCTCGCCTACGCTCTCCAGGGAGTCGCTGAACACGATCCGAGGCGTGGCGACGTACTCGCGGGCGAACTCGGCCTCGATCTCGTGCGCGTCGCCCGGGTCCGCGGCGAGGTCCGGCCAGTACGGCTCCATCATCTCGTACAGGCCGCGGCCGAACAGGAACCCGCTCGCCGCGCGCGCGTTCTCGTTCGCGATCCGGTGCACGTCCTCGGGCGGGACCGACCAATCGATGCTGCCGCTCGCGTCCTCGACGTAGCCGTCGAGCGACGTGCCCATCTGGTAGACGAGCTTCGCCATGCCCTACGGCGCCAGCGCCTCGAGCGTGGCGTCGAAGTCCGTGCCCGAGATCCCGCCGATGCACGGCGAGTTGGCGCCGGCGTCGACGTAGCGCTGCACCGAGGCCTTCGCCTCGTCCGGCGACCCGATCGCTCCGAGCACGCCCAGGAAGCGGTCGGAGATCTCCGCCACGGCGCCCTGCGGGTCGCCGCCGGCCATCTTCGCGTCGAAGCGCTCGATGTCCTCGCCGAAGCCGGATCCCTCGAGCATCTTCCGGTAGAAGGGCAGCGAGAAGTAGGTGATCAGCTCGCCGCGCAGGGCGTTGCGGGCGGCGTCCGGGTCGTCGGTGACCGCGCTGGGCACGGCGGCGACCACGTCGAACCCGTCCAGGGACTTGCCCGCGCGCTCGCGGCCGGTCGTGACCTCGGGAATCACGACGTCGCGGATGTAGTCGGGGTTGCAGAGCCAGAGGATCACGCCGTCGGCCACGCGCCCGGCGAGGCGGAGCATCGCGGGGGAGAGGGCGGCGATGTAGAGCGGCAGGTCGGGACGCGGCTTCGGCCCCATGAAGCGGAACTGCGTGCGGAAGCGCTCGTGGTCCTGCGGCGGCTCCTCCCCGGCGAAGATGGCGCGCAGCGTGGCGACGTACTCGCGCATGTCCTTGACCGGCTTGTCGATCTGGGTGCCGAACCAGTTCTCGACGGTGACCTTGTGCGAGACGCCGATCCCGAGGATGTGGCGACCGCCCGAGATCTCGTCGATCGTGACGGCCTGCTGGGCGGTGGCCACCGGCGTGCGCGAGAACATCGGCAGCACGCCCGTGCCGAGCTTCACGCGCTCGGTGGCGCCCGCGTAGGCGGCCAGCACGGTCAGCGAGTCGTACGACGCGATGTGCGTCGTGTAGACCGAGTCGTAGCCGAGCTCCTCGGCGCGCCGTGCGCGGCGGATGGCGGACTCGAGCTTGCGGCCGGGCGAGATGAAGGTGCCGAGGGGCACGGGCTGGGAGCATACGGGTCGTGATCGGCGCGTTACTCGCCGGGGGCCGCGGGCGGCGGATGGGCGGCGGCAAGCCGGCGCGCGAGCTGGCGGGCAGGCCGCTGATCGCGTGGCCGGCGCAGGCGCTCCGCGAGGCTTGCGATCGGGTCGTGGTGGTGGCGAAGGCCGGCGTGGAGCTGCCGCCGCTGCCGGCGGTCTCCGAGCGCTGGGACGAGCCGGACGCGGAGCACCATCCGGCGCGCGGGATCGCGTTCGCGCTGGAGCGGGCGGGGGAGCCCGTGCTCGTGTGCGCGGCCGACATGCCGTTCGTCACGGCGGCGGCGTGCCGGGCGGTGGCCGCCGGGCTGGGGGAGGGGGCCGGGCGGCGGGGCGGGCCCTCCCCGGGGCCGGCCGCGGCCGTGGCCGTGGCCGGCAACTTCCTCCAGCCGGTGTTCGCCGCGTATGCCCCCGCCGCGCTCGAGGCCCTCCGCGGAGCTGCACCGGACGCGCCGCTCACGAGCACCGTGCGCGGTCTCGACCCGGTGCTCGTGGAGGTGGATCCGGCGCTCGTGCGGAGCGTCGACACCGAGGAGGAGCTCGCGCGGGCCGAGGCCGAGCTGGGCCTGCGCGGCTCCTAGAGCTCGAGCTCGAGGTTCTGGCCCACCACGCGCGGGCCGAAGTCCTCATGCGCCTGCTCGTCGACCGGCTCGAACCCGGCGCGGTCGTAGATCCGGCGGGCGCCGGTGAGCACGTCCTGGGTCCAGAGCGTGACCTTGCGGTAGCCGCCCCGGCGGGCGAAGCGCACGCACTCGTCCACCAGGCGCGTGCCCACGCCCATGCCGCGTGCGCGCCGGTCCACGCAGAGCAGCCGCAGCTGCGCGACGCGCTCGGACCTGCGCATGCAGAAGATGCTCCCGGCGGGCTCGCCGTCGACCTCGGCGATCCAGCAGGCCTCGCGCGCCGGGTCGTGGTCCGCGGCGAAGTCGGAGACGATCCGCGCGATCAGCGCCTCGAAGCGCACGTCGAAGCCGAACTCCGCGGCGTAGGTGGCGCCGTGGAACTGGACGATCCAGCCGTAGTCGCCCGGCTCGGGCGGGCGCAGCACGAACGAGCGCGGCTGCTCGCGCGGCTCCAGCACGTCGCGGATGGCGGCCATGGCGCCGACCAGGCGGCGGCGCTCGCCGTCCGGCAGCGGCTCGATCAGCCTGCGCACGTCGGCCGCCGAGCGGCGGTCGAGCAGATCGAACCGGCGCCGGCCCTCAGCCGTGAGCGCGAGCACCTGCCGCCGGGCGTCGGCCTCCGAGCGGGCGCGGCTCACGAGCCCGCGCTCCTCGAGGCGCCCGATCAAGCGGCTTAGGTAGCCGGCGTCGAGGGCGAGGGTGGCGCGCAGGTCCGCCACCTCGGTCCGCTCGCGCTGGGCGACGTCGAAGACGAG
>DASVVS010000066.1:0-6685 GCA_036386455.1 Thermoleophilaceae bacterium | reverse complement strand
CGAGCTCGTCGACACGGTTCAGCAGGTTGCGGAACTCGAAGCGCCGGAAGATCTCCTTCAGCGTCGAGCGCTCGGGCGGCGAGAGGACGAGCTCGGCCGGGTCGCAGGGGATCTCGAGGTCGCGGCGCATCGTCGCGAGCTGCTTCGACACGCGCGCCTGGTCGGCGTGCTCCGTGATGTTCTTGCGCCGCGCGGGCGACAGCTCGTCGGCGTGCTCGATCACCTCCTCGAGCGAGCCGTACTGCGCGACGAGCTGGCCGGCCGTCTTGTCGCCGATCCCGGGGACGCCGGGGATGTTGTCCGAGGTGTCCCCCTTGAGGCCGTAGAAGTCGGGGATCAGCTCGGGGGCGATGCCGTAGCGGTCGATCACCGCCTCGCGGTCGTAGACCTTCGTCTCGGTGATGCCGCGGCTCGTGGCCATCACCTTGATCTCGCCCTTGCCGGCCTCGCGCGGCTCGATCAGCTGGAAGGCGTCGCGATCGCCGGTCACGATCATCACGTCGATGCCCTTGTCGCGGGCGCGCTCGGCGAGGGTGGCGATCACGTCGTCGGCCTCGTAGCCCTCGACCGCCACGTTGCGGTAGCCGAACGCCTCCACGAGCGGCCTCATGTGCGGCCACTGCTCCTTGAGCAGGTCGGGCCGGCTGGTGCGCTGGGCCTTGTAGTCGGCCGAGACCTCCTGGCGCCCGGACATCCCGGCGTCCCAGACCACGACGGTCGACTTGGGCCCGTACTCGGTCAGGATCTTCACGAGCATCGAGGCGAACCCGAAGATCGCGTTGGTGGGCTGGCCCTTGGACGTGGCGATCGTCTCCGGGAGCGCGAAGAAGGCCCGGTAGACGAGGCTGTTGCCGTCGATCAGGAAGAGCTCGCGATCCTCCTCGCGCTTCTCGTCGGCGGCCACCCGCGGATCTTAGGCGCGGTGCCCGCCGGGCTAGGGCGCGGCCTGCCGGCGCTTGTCCGGCAGCACCAGCGCGACGATCAGCGCGGCCGGCCAGAGCACCAGCCAGAACACGAAGAAGAGGGCGAAGCTGTAGCCCTTGCTCTGGGCGTGCCGCGCGACCAGGTAGCCGGGTACGACGATGAGGCCGAGGAGGATGACCAGCTCGAGCGGGCCGATGTTGGGCATCGACGCTAGATCTCCTTCGCCGGCAGCAGCACCGTGCAGCCGTCGTGCTCGCCCTCGAGGCTGATGGCGCCGCCGGGCGTCGCCTCCACCGTGTCCGCGTAGCACCAGGAGGGCTGCTGGTCGCGCGCGTACAGGTCGCGGCCGACCGTGGCCAGGAGCAGCGTGACGAGCGCCAGGCCCGCGATCGCCGGCACGCCGTACCCGGAGCGCCACGCGAGCAGCGCCGCGATCGCGGCGCCCAGCACGAGTGCGCCCAGCGAGATCTCGCGGCCGGCCCGGTAGGCCCACTCCGCGTCGTCCGAGAAGTGGATCGCCGACTCGGGCAGTCCGACGGCGCCGACGGCCGTGAGCGCGGACAGCGCGGCGACGCCGAGGACGACGGCCCAGAGGGAGCGCGGATGGCTGTCCGGCGGCGCAGCCTCGCCGAGTGCTGAAGTGGAGCCGGTCATCCGGACGGATGCTAAGGAACGACGAGCGCCGGGGCGCCAGCGTGCGCCGGTCGGGGAACGCCTACGCCCGCCGGGCCTCGATCACGAGGATGTCCTCCTCGCGCTCGCCGGGAGCGAGCAGGCCGCGGCGCTCCAGCATCTCGGCCCGGGCGGAGACCAGCGGGCCGAGCGGGCCGCGGTGGCGAGCCACCACGCCGGACTCGAGGCCCCCGTCGCGCAGAGCCGCGAGCGTGGCCTCCTCGCCGGTCAGCGACGAGACCACCATCAGCACCGCTCCGCCGGGCGCCAGGTGCTCGGCCACGCGCTCGCTGAAGCGGTCCACGAGCACGCGGCCGTCGGTGCCCCCCTCCCACGCCCGCGCCGCGCCCGCCGCGGGCAGCTCGTCCCCGGCGCTCGGCACGTACGGCGGGTTGGCGGTGATCAGGTCGAAGCGCTCGCCGCGGACCGGCTCGAACAGGTCGCCGCGCAGGCCGCGCACCCGCGTGCCGTTGAGCCGCCCGTTCACGCGGGCGCAGAGCGCGGCCCGGCGCGAGACGTCCACCGCCGTGACCGACCGCGCGCCCTGCTGCCCGGCGGCCACCGCGATCACGCCGCTGCCCGTGAAGACGTCGAGCGCGCGCGCCCCGCGCGCCAGCCCGCGCTCGCGCATCGCGCCGATCAGCATCCACGAGTCGCTCGGCGGCTTGAACACCCCGGGAAGCCTCAGCAGTCGCACGCCGCCTATGTTGCCCGCGTGGCGCCCGGCTCAGACATAACCGCGGAGACCCTGCGCGCCCGCTTCGACGCGAGCGGACCGCTGACGGTCGGCCTCGAGGAGGAGGTTCTGCTGCTCGACCCTGAGACGCTCGACCTCGCGCCGCGGGCAGCCGAGGTGCTGGAGCGGCTGGGCGACCCGGCCCGCTTCAAGCCCGAGCTGCCGGCGGCGCAGCTCGAGATCGTGACGGCCCCGCACGAGCGACTGGACGGCGCGCTGGCCGAGCTGGCCGCCGGCCGCGAGACGCTCGCCGAGGCCTCCGCGGGGATCGCCCGGCCGGCCGCGACGGGCCTCCACCCCTTCACGGACCCGTTCGGCGAGCTCGCGCCGCTCGAGGCCTACGAGCACACGCGCGCGGAGTACGGGAAGGTGGCGCGGCTCCAGCTCGTCTCGGCGCTGCAGGTGCACGTGGCGGTGGGCGGCGCCGACCGCTCGCTCGCCGTCTACAACGCGCTGCGCTCGTACCTGCCGGAGATCCTGGCGCTCTCGGCCAACGCGCCCTACCTCGGCGGCGAGGACAGCGGCATGGCCACGGCGCGGCCGAAGATCAACGAGCTGCTCCCGCGCCAGGGCGTGCCGCCGGCCATCCCGAGCTGGGACGAGTTCGCCGACGCGCTGCGCTGGGGCGCGGCGGCCGGGAACGTGCACACGCCGCGCACGTGGTGGTGGGAGCTGCGCCCGCACGCCGCCTACGGCACGCTCGAGGTGCGGGTGCCGGACGCTCAGACGACGATCGAGGACGCGGCGGCGGTGGCGGCGACGGTCGTGGCGCTGGTCGCCCGGCTCGCGGAGCGCCACGACGCCGGCGAGCCGCTCCCGGCGGCCCCGACCTGGCGAATCGAGGAGAACCGCTGGTCGGCGGCTCGCCACGGGCTCGACGGCACGCTCGCGGACCTCGAGACCGGCGAGCGCCGGCCCACCCGCGACCGGCTGCTCGAGCTGCTGGACGAGCTCGGCGCGGAGGAGGCCCGGCCGCTGGTGGAGCGTGGCGGCGCCGCACGCCAGCGCGCGATCGCGGCCGAGCGCGGCCTCGCGGGCCTGGCCGGTTGGCTGGCCGACGGATTCGTCCATCCGGGTGGGTGGTCCGGAGCCGGACGGGGTACGTACGCTCCGAGGTAGGCATGCCCCCCAGGCCGCAGCTTCCCAACCCCCGAGGGCTCGTCAGCGAGCACGTGCTCGCCGCGCTGGCGTTGCCCCCCCATGCGATCGAGGCGTCCCCGGGTGCCGGCGGCGGCGATCCGCTGGCCGACGAGGACCTCAACCTCGCGCTCTACGTCCTCTACGAGCTGCACTACCGCGGCTTCGAGGGAGTCGACGAGG
This sequence comes from Thermoleophilaceae bacterium, assembly GCA_036386455.1. Taxonomy (GTDB): domain Bacteria; phylum Actinomycetota; class Thermoleophilia; order Solirubrobacterales; family Thermoleophilaceae; genus AC-37. Next base: position 3,033 of record DASVVS010000066.1, on the reverse strand, counting down.
CGTGGGAGTGGCATCCGGCCCTGCTCGCGCTGCGGGCGGAGCTCGAGCGGCGCTTCGAGGCGGGCCTGTTCGACGCCGTGGGCGAGCCGCGCGCCGAGACCGTGGACGCGAGCGACATGGACGTGGCGCTGCGGGGGATCGCCGACGGCGACGACGCGCCGTCGCTCTCGATCCACGTCGAGCGCCGCGCGACCGGGGAGCAGGCGCGCGAGTTCCTGATCCACCGCTCCGCCTACCAGCTCAAGGAGGCCGACCCCCACTCGTTCGCCCTGCCGCGGCTGCACGGCGGGCCGAAGGCGGCGATGGTCGAGATCCAGGCCGACGAGTACGGCGGCGGCCGCCCCGAGCGGATCCACGCCCAGCTCTTCGCGGACACGCTCGCGGGCGCGGGGCTCGACAACGCCTACGGCGCCTACCTCGACGCGATCCCCGGCTTCACGCTGGCGACCGTGAACCTGATGTCGCTCTGCGGGCTCCACCGGCGCCGCCGCGGCGCGATCGTCGGCCACCTGGCGCTGTTCGAGATGACCTCGGCGGTGCCGAACCGCCGCTACGCGGCCGGCTTCCGCCGGCTCGGCTTCGACGACCGCACCTGCGCGTTCTTCGACGAGCACGTGGTGGCCGACGCGGTGCACGAGAGCGTGGCCGCCGTGGACCTGGCGGGCGGGCTCGCCAGGCAGGAGCCGGAGCTGACCGGCCAGATCCTCTGGGGCGCCCGCGCGCTCGTGCACGTGGAGGCCCGCTGGGCGAGCCGGATCCTCGAGGCGTGGGAGGACGGCCGCTCCTCGCTGCTCGAGGCCGGCCGGGCGCTGGCGGTCTAGCGGGCCGGGCGCCGACGTCTAGCGCAGCGCCCGGCGGTCAGCGGGCGGCCCGCCGCCTACTCGCGCCCGTTCTCGAGCCCGCTCGGGGCCCGAAAGCGCACCAGCTGGTGCGTCCCGTCGCAGAACGGGCGCATGCGCGACTTGCCGCAGCGGCAGAGCGCCACGGTCTCGCGGTCGATCACGATCTCGTTGCCGTCCTGGTCGGTCATGCGGAACGGGCCGCGGACGAGCAGCGGGCCGTCGCGGTACGGGGTGATCAGGGCCTCGTCGCTCATGCCGGCAGGGTCGCTCATCCCAGCGGGTCCCGCTCGCGCGCGCCGGCCGGCTGGACCTCGCGCTCGTAGGTGGTCATCACGTCGTTCGCCGCGTAGACCGCCACGAAGCGCAGCACCTCGTCATCCGCGTTGCGGACGTCGTGCGGAACGCACTCGGGCACCAGCGCGACGCCTCCGGCGGGTACCTCGATCGTCTCGTCCGCCACCGTCACCGACGCGGTCCCGGAGACCACCACGACCAGTTCCTCGGCGCTGTCGGTGTGCCACGGGAGCCGCTTGCCCGGTCGACCTCGAGCAGCGAGCTGCCGGACGCCGCGCCCGCGTGGCCCGCGGCCGAGCGCCAGCGCGCTGACTCGTCGCCCTCCTGCCAGGCGTCGCTGAGCTCGGACTCGCTGAGAGAGGTTGCGAACACGCTTCGCGGATACCCGAACCCATGGCCGCGCAACCAGCGCGGGAGACCTGCTCCGAGTCAGTCGAGGGCGACGCCGTGACCATAGGCATCCCACCACGGCGCTTCCCAGTCCACATAGAAACCGAGGCCCTGGATCCGCGTGAGGACTCGCCGCAAGGAGGTCGCGGTTCCGTCGAGGGCAACGCACTCAAGCCCGGCGAGTTCCTCTGGCGGCCGACGAGCTCCATCCGTGACCACAATCGCCTTATCCGAGAATTTCGCCAGCGCGGCCATTCCCTCCTGTGCAGGGGAGCTTGTAGAGCCGAACAGCGACATCTGGATCTCGGTTCCACCGTCGACGTAGACCACGCCCCCGGCGCTGTCTACGGCGCGGGCAAATGCATCGGTGGTCCCGGGATCCAGGGAATGAGGGGGCTCTTCCACTGCTCGACTAGGCAGCAGCCCGGCGACCGCGAAGGCGCACGCGAGGCGCTCTGATGCCAGTGTCGTAGGACCGCATAGGAGGACCGTTCGATCGTTGTTGGGGGGAGAGTCGTTCGCCGGGAGGGTGATCCCGATCTCCTGCGGTGACCCGACGACCTCGCCCACCTGATGCCTTCGCTTCGATGGATCGGAGTCTGGACTTTCGTCGTCGGCCTCGTAACTCGGACTAAGCATGCGAAGCCATGGCTCGTCGGCGGGGTCGCCGAGGGCGGGTTCAGTCGTGCCCACGCCGGTGAGGACGAGTCCTTCGCGGACAGCCATCGCCTCAAGAGCGTCGAGCCGCTGCGCTGCTTCTAGTGCGAAGGCCTTCGGAATGTGCGGCTTGAGTCCGGGGGCGCGAAGCATCGAGGAGATCTCGCTCGCGTCATGGCCCGGGTGGTGGAGCCTGAGCCAGAGAGTGGCCATCACCGCTTCCAGCGTGTGTATGTCCCAACGGACTATCTCCCTCGCAACGAGCCTGATCTGGCGCCGGTAGGCCGCCGCTTGGCGTGGCCCCCCAGACCCCCATAAATCGGAGCGAGCAACGAAGTAGCGCCACTCGTGGCCGGGCTCCCGCTCGCCACGGGCACGGTGCTCGTGCCGCTCACGTCTAAGAACCCCGCGCTCCACAAGGACATCGAGCATCTTCCGGAGCTCTTTCGAGAAAGGACCGTAGGGGAAGATCTCGTACTGAAGGTGAACAGGCACACCCAGCAAGGCGCCGAGGGCGAACACACCCTTCTGAATGTGCGTGTTCCCGATAAGCCGGTTGCACGCGATCAGCTCGGCTACGAAGGCCAACACGATTGCGTACTGCCGATCCTGATGCGACACCCGGCACCTGCTGTCGAGGAATTTCGACGACCGTACATCGGCACCTGGACGGAACGACAAAGATCGCGATTTCCCAGCAGATCGCGGCCTATATGCTCACCAATCCCCCATGGCCTCCCCTAGCGCGCAGTTCTCGCTGACCCTGCGGATCGAGTTCGACCGCCGTCCGGGCATGCTCGGAGCGGTTGCCACGGCCATCGGCGAGTGCGGCGGATCGATCGGGGACATC
>DASVVS010000065.1:0-44801 GCA_036386455.1 Thermoleophilaceae bacterium | reverse complement strand
CGCGCGTCGCCGCGCTGGGCACCCTCGTCGTCCTCGCCGTTCCGCGAATCCGGGTCGTTGAACGACAGCTCGCGCGCGATCGACGCCAGCCGCTGCGTCTGCTCGCCCGTCTGACCCTGACCGTCGCTCGGCGGCGCCCCGCCCGGGTTCGGCGCGCCGTTGTGGTCGAGCATCGTCGTGAAGATCGACAGGCTCCCGTCGCGGTTGTCGACCAGGTCGAGCACGCGCGACTGCTGCGGCCAGTCGATGTGCGACGCCGTGTTGATCTCCCAGAAGCCGCCCTCGGCCTGGTTGCGGTCCTCGCCGCGGCGCGGGAACGGGTCGATCCGGTTCTCGTGCTCGTGGCCGTTCACGAACGCGATCACGCTCGGATGGCGGAGCATCAGGCAGCGCAGCGTCTCGGTCGGCCCCGGCGGGGTGGCGGGATCGGGCGGCGGTCCGCCCTCGGCCTCGCACGGCGTCTCCACCTCGCCCGGCCCGAGCCCGAAGTGCACGAACGGGCTGTAGTTGCCGCCCTGGTCGCCCATCGGGAACGGGCTCACCGGCGGCTGGTTCATCGTGCGCAGCGAGTGGTGTGCGAAGACCATCACGAGCTCCTGCCTGGCCTCGGCCGCCCGCAGCTCCTGGTGCAGCCACTGGAACTGCTCGTCGTCGATGTTGCCGCCGTCGAGCCCCGCCTCGGAGATCGAGTCGAGCACCACGAAGCGCAGGCCGGGCCGCGCCGGCGGCGCGTCGGTCTCGCCCGGCAGCGGGTCGAACGAGTAGTTGCCCATCCCGCTCGCCACGTTCTCGGGCCGGTACCCGTGGCCGACCGGGAACCCGGTCGTGGCGAAGTGCTCGGCGATGTACTCGCTCTTGCGCAGCGGCCGCCGGCGCGGGTCGGGCGGCACGATCGCGACGTTGCCGTCGGCGTCGCCGACCGACTCCTGGAGGATCTGAGCGGCCTCGTCCGGCGTCGTGCCGCCCTGCATCAGGTCCTCGATGAGCGTCCGGGTGCCCGCCGAGGGCCCGCGCACCTTCGCGCACCCGACCGCGATCGCCTCGAGCTCCGGTCGGCGCGGCTGGTTGCCCTGGAGCAGGGCGTCGTGGTTCCCGAACACGCTGTACCACGGCAGCCCGAGCCCGGTCGTGCGGAACGGCTCGTTCATCCGCTCGAAGAGCCCGGGGAAGTCGCGGACCGAGCTCCGCCGCCCCTCCTCGGCCAGGTTCTCCTCCTCGTACGGCGAATAGCCGCGGCCGTCCTGCTCGGAGCTCGAGTCGGGCTCGTAGTACTGGTGGTCGCCGCGCACGCCGTCGTAGAGGTCGCCGCGCGGGTTGTCGGCGATGGCCTCCGGATCGCAGGCGGCGTCGCCACCCGGCACGGGCGGCGGGAACGCCGGGTTCGGGTCCTGCCCGGCCACGTGGGTGTCGCACTGCTCGCCGACCGGCGGCGCGGGAGCGCCGTTCTCGATCCCCGAGTTCGGGTCCACCACGCGACTGCCGTCGAAGACGTCGATCATCCAGCGCGTCTCGTTGCACTGGGAGTTGTCGGTGTTGTCGCCGGTCTGCATGGCGAGGTCGAGCTGCTCGTGGGTCACGGGGCTGACCGTGTTGCGCACCTGCCGGACCATCTCCTCGGCCACCTGCGGCATCAGGCCCTCCTGCGGGCGGTATGCCGAGGTGAACGGGCGGTCGAACTCGTCGAGGAACTCCACCCGCAGCGGCGACTCCTCGTCGACGATGTGGTTGTCCGTGAACTGAGCGAAGAAGAGGCGGCTGAACGGGTTCGGCTCCACGCTGGGCGCGGTCGTGCCGAGGTTGTCGCGGAACACGTGCGGGCGCTCGCCCGGTGCCGGCTCGAGCCGGTTGTCGCGGTCGCGGTCGAGGATCGTCTGCTCGTACGTCGTGAGCGTGCGCGCCTCCGCCGGGGCGGCGATCCACGCGAACAGGGCCACGGCGACGGCCGCGGCGCGAAACCGGCTCTTCCAGGGCATCTTCGCTCCTCCCAGCGGACCGGGGCTGGTCCGCGCGGGGGATTTTTACCAGGGTGCGGGCGCCGAGGGCGCCGGCGCGCGGGGGTTGACCGCGGCGGTACCTTCTACATAAGCGGCCTGATCGGCCGCCGTGAGACGAAATACCAGCAAATAGAGCTTTTTTGGAAGCGGGACACCAGCCATCGCGGCTATGAACGACTCTTTCGGACAACCGACCGGGAACGCCCACCGAGGAGGCGTATAGGGCACCCGCGGTACCTCTCCGGGCGCGCCGGGCGCGCCCACCCGCCCATAGAGCAAGACTGGGTCTTGCGGCAGCCGAGCCACGCCGCTCGATAGCGACCTGATCGCCGGTCCAGGCCGGCGTGGGACCGGCACGGAGCCGGAGTGGGAGAGCGGAGAGATGGAGATCGTGCTCGGAGCAGTGGTGGCCGCCGTGGTGTCGGCGTCGGTCGTGCTGCTGTTGCGTCCGCGGGCCGCCCTGCCGAGCGGCTCCCCCGCGCCTGAGCACCCGGCGATGGCGCAGGCCACGGCGGTGCCGGTGCCGGCCCAGTCAGCGGCGCCGGTGCCGGCCCCGGGCCCCGCGCCCATCCCGGGCCCCGCGCCCATCCCGGACCCCGCGCCGGCCCCGCGCGCGGCGCCGCGCGACGAGGGGGCCGCGACCGAGCTCCGCGAGCGCCGGGCCGAGATAGCCCGCACCGAGGAGCGGATCCTGCGCAAGGAGGAGTCGCTCGACGTGCGCCTCGCCGAGCTCGAGCGCCGCGAGACCGCACTGCAGGACCGCACGCGCAACCTCGAGCGCGAGCAGGAGAAGCTGAAGGCCGCCAAGCGCGACCAGCTCCGCGAGCTCGAGCGGATCGCGGGCCTGAGCGCGTCCCAGGCGCGCCAGATCCTCCTGAAGGAGCTCGAGGAGGAGCTCCGCCACGACAGCGCCGCCCTCGTCCGCCAGGTCGAGCAGGAGGCCCGCCGCGACGCCGAGCGCCGTGCGCGCAGCATCTTGAGCACGGTCATGCAACGGGTCGCGGGCAGTCACGCGGTCGAGACCACGGTCTCCGCGGTGCAGCTCGACTCCGACGACCTCAAGGGCCGGATCATCGGGCGCGAGGGCCGCAACATCCGCGCCCTCGAGACGCTCACCGGGATCGACTTCATCGTCGACGACACGCCCGGCGCCGTGCTGCTGTCCGGCTTCGACGGCGTCCGCCGCGAGATCGCCCGGCTCACGCTGGAGAAGCTGCTCCAGGACGGCCGCATCCACCCGGCGCGGATCGAGGAGGCCTTCTACCAGTCGCGCTCCGAGATCGAGAACCACATCGCCGAGGTGGGGGAGCAGGCCGTGCTCGAGGCCGACATCGGCACGCTGCACCCGGAGCTCTCCAAGCTGCTCGGGCGGTTGCACTACCGCACGAGCTACGGCCAGAACGTGCTGGCGCACTCGCTCGAGTGCGCCCGCCTGGCGCGGCTCCTGGCGGCCGAGCTGGGCGCGAGCTGCAAGACCGCCGCCCGCGCGGCTCTGATGCACGACATCGGCAAGGCGGTCACGCACGAGATCGAGGGTCCGCACGCGCTCGTGGGCGGCGAGCTGGCGCGCCGCTACGGGGAGTCCGAGGCGGTCGCCCACGCGATGGAGGCCCATCACAACGAGGTGGAGCTGCGCACGGTCGAGGCCGTGATCGTGCAGATCGTGGACTCGCTCTCAGGCGCCCGCCCGGGCGCCCGCGGCGAGTCGCTCGAGCAGTACACCAAGCGCCTGCGCGACCTCGAGGAGATCGCCGGGCGCCACCAGGGCGTGGAGAAGGTCTACGCGATGCAGGCCGGCCGCGAGATCCGCGTGATCGTGCACCCGGAGGAGGTCGACGACGACACCGCCGCGCTGCTCTCGCACCGGATCGCGCGCGACGTGGAGCGCGAGCTCGAGTACGCCGGGCAGATCAAGGTCACGGTGATCCGCGAGTCGCGCTCTGTGGACATAGCGAGGTAGCGCGTGGAGCAGCGGCTCAGCCTCATCACCCTCGGCACGCGCGACCTCGCCCGCGCCCGCGCCTTCTACGAGGCGCTCGGCTGGCACACGAACGCCGGGCCGGAGGACGACGTCGCCTTCTTCCAGGCCGGGGGGCTCGTCGTCGCGCTCTGGAGCCGCGAGAAGCTGGCCGAGGACAGCGGCGTGGAGGACCGCGGCGGCTGGGGCGGCATCACGCTCGCCTACAACACGCGCTCGCCCGCGGAGGTCGACGCGGTGATCGAGGAGGCGCGCGCCGCGGGCGCGGCGATCCCGCGCGAGCCGGCCGAGACCTTCTGGGGCGGCTACAGCGGCATGTTCGTGGACCCCGACGGCCACCCTTGGGAGGTCGCGCACAACCCGCGCTGGACGATCGAGCCGGACGGGTCCACGCGACTCGGATGAACCACGAGGAGCTGGTCCGCCACTCGTTCGACGTGTTCAACGAACACGGGCTGGAGGGCGTGGTGGCGAGGTTCTGGCATCCCGACGTCGTCTACCACGAGGCGCCCGACTTCCCCGGAGCCGGCACGTACCGCGGGCGGGAGGCTGTGCTGGCGAGGTTCGCCGAGTACGTCGACCTGCTCGGCACGAATCGCGCCGAAGTGGAGCGGGTGGTCGTGCGCGGGGACCGCGTCGCGTGGACGGTCGGCTTCTCCGGCCGCTCCTCGGAAGGGGTTCCGAACAGCCATACGTGGGGCTACGTCGGGGAGATCACGGACGGCCTCGTGACCGAGGTCCAGGCGTACTACGAGGCCGATGACGCCTTCCGCGTCCTCGAGGCCGCGGACTAACCTCCAGCGCCGTGCGACGCACGTACCACGTCACCACCTTCGGGTGCCAGATGAACGAGCACGACTCCGAGCGGATGAAGGGCATGCTCGAGTCGCTCGGCTACCGCGAGGTGCTCGACCGCGACGGCGCCGACCTGATCCTCTTCAACACCTGCTCGATCCGCGAGTCCGCCGACAACCGGCTGATCGGCCACCTCGGCGAGGCCAAGCGCCTCAAGACCGAGAACCCCGACCGCATCGTGGGCGTGGGCGGCTGCTGGGCGCAATCGATCAAGGACGAGGTGTTCGAGCGCTTCCCGTTCGTGGACGTCGCCTTCGGCCCCGGGCAGGTGCCCAAGCTCGCCGAGTTCCTCACGAGCGACAGCCTCAGCGCCCAGGGCTACTTCGAGTTCGAGGGCTTCACCGGCCACCTGCCGCCCAAGCGCGGGCGCGACTTCCAGGGCTGGGTGCAGATCTCGGTCGGCTGCAACTGCGTCTGCTCGTACTGCATTGTGCCCTCCACGCGCGGGCGCGAGGTGAGCCGCCCGGCCGCCGAGCTGGTCGCGGAGGTGGAGCGCCTGGCCGCCGATGGCGTGCGCGAGGTGACGCTGCTCGGCCAGAACGTGAACTCCTACGGCCGCGACCTGCCGAAGGGCGCGAAGGCCACGTTCGCCGAGCTGCTCGCGATGGTCGACGCCGTGGAGGGCATCGACCGCATCCGTTACACGAGCCCGCACCCGAAGGACATGCGCGAGGACGTGATCCGCGCGCACGCCGAGCTGCCGGCCCTCTGCGAGCACATCCACCTGCCGCTGCAGTCGGGCTCGAGCCGGATCCTCAAGGCGATGCGCCGCACCTACAACCGCGAGCGCTACATGGACCGGGTCGCGATGATCCGCGAGCACGTGCCGGACTGCGCGCTGACGACCGACATCATCGTCGGCTTCCCGGGCGAGACCGAGGCCGACTTCGAGGAGACGCTCGAGGTGGTGGAGGAGGTCGGCTACGACTCGGCGTTCACGTTCATCTTCTCGCCGCGCCGCGGCACCGCCGCCGCCGAGCTGCCCGAGCAGCTCCCGCACGGCGTCAAGCGGGAGCGGATGGAGCGGCTCGTGGAGGCCGTGCAGCGCCGCGCCACCGAGCGCGCCCAGCGATTCGTGGGGCGCTCGATGGAGGTGCTGGTCGAGGGCCCGTCGCGCACCGACCCCGACCGCCTGCGCGGCCGCACCCGCCACAACAAGACCGTGAACTTCCCGGGGATCGCGGAGCCGGGCACGCTCGCCCAGGTCGACATCGAGTCGGCCACCAGCACCACGCTCGCCGGCAGCGAGCGCGTGACGGCGATCGCCTAGCCGCGAAGCCGGCGTCCGGATCGACCGGGGTCACTTCCGTCCTCTATGAGGACGCAATCGACCCCGGTCAGGCGGCGGGCGCCGGCTGCGTGCCGGTCCTGGCCCGTCGCGCGCGCCGCGGCGGGGCCTGCGCCGGGGGCTCGCCACCGCCGCCGCGCCGCGCGGCGAGACGGTGCACGCCCCACGCGAGCAGCGCCAGGAACGACAGCGCGATCCCGATCACCGTCCCGTAGGCCAGCGCCACGAGTGCGGGCGAGCCGCCCTTCTGCTCGCGCTGCAGGATCTCGTGGTCGGCCTGGAACTCACGTGTGAAGCGCGGCTCGGCGGGCACGCCCTTGGCCGGGATCGCCGGGTCGTCGGGCAGGAAGACCGGGATGCCCGACAGCGAGCGCCCGTCGTGCAGGCGGATCAGCGACTTCCAGGTGCCGTGCACGGGGATCGGCTCGGTGGTGCGGTACACGCCGGGACCGACCCGCTCGAGGCGGTCGACCACGAGCCCGCCGCCCTGCCAGGCGGTGGCGGTGAGCCACTCGGGCTCGCCGGGGTCCGGGCTCACCCGGACGGTGGCGTTCACCTCGCGGTTGGGACCGGGGGCGGCATCCGTGAGAACCACGCTCGCGCGCACGCCCTCGTCGGCCGGCTTCATCAGGAACATGCCGGTGAGGCCCGCGAGTACGGCCGCCGCCGCGGCGGCGGCCCAGCGTAGCGACGGCGTGCGGCCCTCCGGCATCTCGTCGGCGCTCAGGCGGCCGCCGATCCAGGCGCCGACCAGCGACCCGGCCACGGCGACCGCGAAGCCGGCCAGCGCGGCCTCGGGCAGCAGGGCCGACGGCCACGGGATCGGCATGAAGACGTGCGACCAGCCCCACTCGGCCGCGAGGCCGACCGTGCCGATCAGGCCGCCCGAGGCGAGGCCGAACGCCAGCGGGCGCCGCACCGAGATCCGCAGCGCGATCGCCTCGACCAGGATCGCCTCGACGACGTACAGCGGGAAGTGGGGGATGGGTTCGCCGAAGCCGGGGCCCACGATCAGCGCCATCAGGCCGCGCATCGCGAGGAAGAACAGAGCGGCGCCGATCGCGGCCCCGCGTCCGAGCCACACGCGGGCGGCGACCAGCGAGGCGCCGGCGGCGAGCATCACCATCATCGGCTCGAAGACGAAGCGGAACTGCGGCACGCCGAAGTCGAACTCGGCCTGGAAGGTGGAGAGGCCGAGCAGGAACGCGCCCGGCAGCGCCACGTGCTTCAGCGCGCGGGCCCAGCTCGGCTCGCGCTCGACCGAGACCCGTGGGGAGGTCGAGCTCTCCTGCGCGCGCCTGGCCTCCACCATCAGGACGGCGAGACCCACCAGCGTCATCGACGCGCCGGTGATCAGCATCAGGTGCGTCGGGCCCCAGAGCGTCACGTCCTGGCCGAACATCCGGTGCCAGACGTCGTCGAGCGGGAAGCCGATCAGCGCGAAGGCGCCGCAGGCCGTGATGAGCACGCCGCCCAGCGGCGCGTGCCAGTCGCCGCGGATGCGGATCGCGCTCGAGCTCGGCTTCTCGCGCGGGAGGACCATCGACAGGAAGCCGGCCGCGAAGACGCCGAATAGGCCGGCGAGGATGAAGTAGTGCGCGGGGTTCGCGAGCGGGCCCTCGTCGCGGCCGTCGGCGATGTGCAGCGAGATGTCCCAGAGCATCCCGAACAGGGCGATGATCAGGGAGCCGGTGACGGTGGCGGCGGGGATCGCGGCCCAGGCGGGCAGGCCGCTGACGCGCTCGCTGAACTTGGCGAGCGGATTGAGCGGGCTGGGGCGGCCGGCGCGGTAGCGCATGCCGACCCAGGCGAGCCCGCCGGCGATGACGTTCGCGGCGACGGTGGCGATGACGATCTGTCCTATGGCTGCGCCGCCGGCTGGCGGCGCTTCTGCGGCTGCGGTGATGAGCGCGTCCAAGGGGCTCCTCTCTCGGCGGGTTGACCCATCTGTACCCCGACGCACCGAAACGTAACAGTGTTTGACGTCACGTTCTTCTGCGGTACGATCCTTGGCGATGACGAGGACTCAGCTCGAGGCGGTCCCGGAGCCGGCGCAGCCGCCGGTGAACGACCTGACGATCGACGACCTCGCGCGCGAGGTGGGCCTCTCCGTCCGCAACCTGCGCTCGCACCAGGCGCGCGGTCTGCTGCCGCCGCCGGAGGTCCGCAAGCGGGTGGGCTACTACGGTCCCGAGCACGTCGCGCGCGTGCGGCTGGTCCAGGAGCTCCAGGGCGAGGGCATGAAGCTCGAGGGGATCAAGAAGCTGCTCGACGCCTCGGGCGCGACCGGCGAGGGGCTCCTGCGCGTGAAGCACGCCGCGGAGGCGTTCGGCGACACCGAGTCCACCGAGATCCTCTCGAGGGACGAGCTGCGCGAGAAGTTCGGCCAGGCCGAGGACGAGCCGAAGTTGATCGAGCGCGCGACCAAGCTGGGGCTGCTGACGCCGGTGGGGGACGACCTGTTCGAGGTCACGAGCCCCTCGCTGCTGGCCGCGGCCGAGGAGGTCGTGGCGCGCGGGATCACCCTCCCACACGCGCTGGAGCTGCTCGGCTCGCTCAACCGCCACTCGCGCAGCGTCTCCGAGAAGTTCGTGCGGATGTTCGTGGACGACGTCTGGAAGCCGTTCGCCGTCTCCGGCCAGCCCGACGAGCGCTGGACCGAGATCGCCGAGGCCATGGACCGGCTGCGCCCGCTGGCCGAGGAGGCGCTGCTGGTGGTCTTCCGCCAGACGCTCAGCGACGAGGTCGAGTCGACCTTCGCCGACATCGCCAAGCGGCTGGCGCAGGGCAAGCGGTGAACCCGCTCCGCCTCGTCCTGGCGCCGGTGCGCGGCGCGTGGCGCGCGCTGCGCCGCACGCAGCGGACGGTCGCGATCGTGCCCGACGCGCTCGAGGCGATACTCGTGCTGCCGGCGCTCTCCCGCCAGCTCGAGGAGATCCGCTTCTCCACCGCCACCCTCCCGGAGATGCTCGAGGAGATCCGCCGGGTGCAGGCCGACACGAGCACGCTGCCGCCGATGTGCGAGGAGATCTCGCGCATGGAGCGGACGGTGGCGGAGGTGGAGCGCAACACGCTCGCCGTGCAGCACCTCGCCGAGGTCGCGCTTCCGCTGCAGGGAGCCGCCATGCGGGTCGGGCGCTTCGCCGACCGCATCCCGCAGCGGCGCAATGGGCGCACCGTCACATAACGAGGACGCCGGTCCGGGGACAGTGCGAGGTACCGTGGCGACGCTTCCACCCGGCCCGTCGTGGCCGTCGATCGTGCAGGGCATCGGCTACTGGTCGCGCCCGCTGCCGCTCCTGGAGACCTGCCGCCGGCGCTACGGCGGCCGCTTCACGCTCCGCCTGCCCGGCGTGCCGCCGTGGGTCGAGCACACCGACCCGGAGCACGTGAAGCAGATCTTCACGGCGCCGCCCGACGTGCTGCACCCGGGCCGCGGCACCCGCGTGCTGGCGCCCGTGGTCGGGCTGAACTCGGTGATCCTGCTCGACGAGGACGCACACATGGAGCAGCGCAAGCTGATGCTGCCGGCGCTCCACGGGCAGCGGATGGGCCGCCTGACCGGCGTGATGGAGGAGGTGGCCGAGCGCGAGATCGCGGGCTGGCCGCGCGGGGTGCCGGTGCGGCTGCACGAGCGCTTCCAGACGCTCACCCTCGAGGTGATCCTGCGCGCGGTCTTCGGGCTGGACGAGGGCGAGCGCCTGGAGGCGCTGCGCGATCTCCTGGCCGAGCAGCTCGCCTTCGGCGACAAGCCGGTGAGCCTGCTCCCGCCGCCGCCCGAGAGCCTGCGCCTGCGCGCGGTGCTCGGGCGCGTGGGGCCGTTCGCCTCGTTCGTCCGCGTGCAGAGGCGCTCCGACGAGCTGCTCTACGGCCTGATCGCGGAACGCCGCCGCGACCACGCCGACCGCGACGACATCCTCTCCCTGCTGCTCGAGGCCCGGCACGAGGACGGCTCGCCGATGTCGGACGAGGAGATCCGCGACGAGCTGATGACCCTGCTCGTGGCCGGGCACGAGACGACCGCCTCCACGCTCGCGTGGGCGCTGGAGATCCTCTCGCGGCACCCCGACGTGCTCGGGCGGCTGCGCGAGGAGATCGACGCCGGCGAGGGCGACGACTACCTCACCGCCACCGTGCAGGAGACGCTGCGGCGGCGGCCCGTGGTCCCAGCGGCGGCGCCGCGCTTCGTGCACAAGCCGATCGAGGTGGGCGGATGGGAGTACGAGCCGGGCGTGGCGCTCGTGCCGTGCTCGTACCTGATCCACCACGACCCGGCGATCTACCCGGACCCGTACGCGTTCCGGCCCGAGCGCTTCCTGGACGAGGGACCTGGCACCTACACCTGGCTGCCGTTCGGCGGCGGGCGGCGCCGCTGCCTGGGCGCGAGCTTCGCGATGGTCGAGCTGAAGCTCGTGCTGCGCACGCTGCTCGCGACCCGCGACGTCGCGGCCGCCACGCCCGAGCCGGAGCGGGCGCGGCGGCGCAACATCACGATCAAGCCGGGCGGAGGGAGCCGCGTGGTGCTCTCCGACCGCCCGCGGGGCTCAGGCGGCGGCCGGGCTCTCGGCGAGACCGTCGAGCGGCACGCCGGGGTCGGATAGCCGCCGCGGGTCCACCCGCGCGCCGCTGCGTATCAGCGCCTGCAGCGGCTCGGTCACGTCCCAGACGTTCGCGTTCATCGCCGCCACGACGCGTCCTCCGTCGAGCCAGAAGGCGATGAACTCGCGGGCTTCGGGGTCACCGCGGAACACCACGCCGTCCCAGCGCAGGGCGTAGCCGGAGTACTCCATGCCGAGGTCGTACTGGTCGGAGTAGAAGTACGGCAGGCGGTCGTACGTTGCGCCGGCGTCCAGCATCGAGCGCGCCGCCGCCGGGCCCTGGTTGAGCGCGTTCGCCCAGTGCTCCACGCGGATGCGCCCTCCGAGGTGAGGGTGCTCGGCGTTGGCCACGTCGCCCGCCGCGAACACCGCCGGGTCGCTCGTCCGCAGCAGGGAGTCCACCAGCACGCCGTTGTCCACGGCGAGCCCGGCGCGGGCCGCCAGCTCCGTGCGCGGCCGCACGCCGACGCCGACCGCGACGGCGTCGCAGTCGATCGCCTCGCCGCCCGCCAGGCGCACGCGCTCCACGGATTCCCCGCCCTCGAACGCCTCGACTCCGGACTCGGTCAGCACGCGCACGCCGTTGTCCTCGTGCAGGCGCCGGTACACGGCGCCGACCTCGGGTCCCAGCACGCGCCCGAGCGGCACGGCGGACGGCTCCACGATCGTCACCTCCAGGCCGAGCTGCCGCGCCGACGCGGCCACCTCGCACCCGATCCAGCCTGCGCCCACCACGGCGAGGCGGCTCGCCCGCCGCAGGGCGGACCGCAGGGCGTCGGCGTCCGCGATCGTGCGCAGGTAGTGAAGCCCGGCCAGGCCGGCGCCCGGCAGCTCCAGGCGGCGGGGCTCGGCGCCGGTGGCGAGCAGCAGCCGGTCGTAGCGGATGCGCTCGCCTCCGTCGAGCTCCACCTCCCGCGCGGCGGCGTCCAGGCCGGTCGCGGCGCGCCCGAGCAGCAGCTCGACGTCGTGCTCCGCGTAGAAGCCCTCGCCGTGCACGTACACCGACGCCGGCTCCGCCTGGCCGCGGAGGTAGCCCTTCGAGAGCGCGGGGCGCTCGTACGGCCGCTCGCGCTCGCCGCCGACGAGCACCACGCGCCCGTCGAAGCCCTCGACCCGCAGCGTCTCCGCGGCCTTCGCGCCGGCGAGCCCGGCGCCCACGATCACGAACGTCCGGCGGCTCATGCCGATCCCCGCGAGGTCAGCGCCAGGAACTCCTGGCGCGTGCGCGGGTCGTCGCGCACGAGGCCGCGCAGGGCCGAGGTGACGGTGGTCGAGCCGGGCTTCTGCACGCCGCGCAGCGACATGCACATGTGCTCGGCCTCCAGCACCACGCCGACGCCCTTCGGGTCGAGCTCGCGCTCGAGCCAGCCGGCCACCTGCACCGTCAGCCGCTCCTGGACCTGCAGCGAGCGGGCGAAGTGATCGACCACGCGCGCGAGCTTCGAGAGCCCCAGGATCCGCTCGCCGGGCAGGTAGGCGACGTGCGCCACGCCCACGAACGGGAGCAGGTGGTGCTCGCAGAGCGAGTGGAACGGGATCCCGCGCGCGACCACGAGCTCGTCGTAGCCGCCGTCGTTCGGGAACGTGGTCGGGTCGAACGGGGTCGGCGTGAGCAGCTCCGAGTAGAGGGCGGCGAGGCGGCGCGGGGTGCCCGCCAGGCTCTCGTCGGTGAGGTCCAGGCCGAGCGCCGCGAGCAGATCGGCCGCCGCGCGTTCCACGGGATCGTCCGTGTGGGCCTCGCGCGCTGTGGAGAGGGAATGAATGGTCATGTCACCGTCTGCGCCACCGCGGGGGCGTCTCTTACGTAAGAACCGACGGGGAGCGTGCGCAAACGCCCTGTGACCGCATTGACGACCGAGCGAGCGAAAACGAACGAGGAGTGGCTGTCGGCCCTGCGGTCGAGCGGCGCCACCCGCATGGCGGCGGTGGACGAGCTCCACGCGCTGCTGCTGCGCGCCGCCCGCCACGAGGTCTCCCGGCGCAGCGCCGCGCTGTCGCACGTGCGCGGCGAATCGCTCGACGACCTCGCCAATCAGGCCGCCGACGACGCCCTCGTGGCGATCCTCGGCAAGCTCGGCAGCTTCCGCGGCGCGAGTCGCTTCACCACCTGGGCCTACAAGTTCGCGCTTCTCGAAGCCGGGGTCCGGGTGCGGCGCAAGGCATGGCAGGACCGTGAGGTCGTGCTCGACCCGGCCGGCTGGACGCGCCTGCGGGCGGAGGCTGCCGGGCCCGCCGCCGGCGCGGAGGAGGGCGAGCTTCTCGCGACGATCGCGGACTGCATCGCCGAGCGCCTGACCGTCCACCAGCGCCAGGTGCTCGTGGCGCTCGCGATCGACGGCGTGCCGATCGACGTGCTCGCCGAACGCCTCGACACGAACCGCAACGCCCTGTACAAGACACTCCACGACGCACGGCGCAGGCTGCGCAGCGAGTTGGCTGCTCGCGGCTTCGCGCTCGAGGAGGGATAGCCGATGACCGGCGACCGCGAGAAGATCGACCGCCTGCTGGGCCCCGCCGAGCCGGAGATCCTCTGCGACGAGTGCTTCGAGCGGCTCGACGAGTACGTCGAGCTGGAGGTCGCCGGCGGGCGGCCCGACGAGCGCGTGCCCGGCATGCGCGCGCACCTCGCCGGGTGCCCGGCGTGCGCGGACGAGTACGAGAGCCTGCGCGAGCTCGTGGGTAAGGACGCGCCGCCGCCGCGCGCAGACGGGGCATGACCACATCATCCGTCTCACTTCCACGGCCGCGGACGCTCACGAGCGATCCCGCGGCGCAGGCGTTCCTCATCATGCGGATCGCCTTCACGGTCGCGCCCATCCTCTTCGGGCTCGACAAGTTCGCGAACGTCCTCACCGACGACTGGACCCGCTACCTGGCCTCCGAGTTCAACTCGCTTATCCCGGGCAGCGCGGCGGACGCGATGCACATCGTCGGGGTCGTCGAGATCGCGGCGGGCCTCGTCGTGCTGCTGGCACCCCGCTTCGGCGGCCTGCTGGTCGCCGCCTGGCTCGGCGGGATCATCCTCAACCTGCTCCTCGTCGGCGGGTACGGCGACATCGCGCTGCGCGACTTCGGGCTGCTGCTCGGGGCGCTCACGCTCAGCCGCCTGGCCAGCGCCGACTCCCGCACCTAGCCGCGGGCGCCTCGCTCCGGCCGGGACTGCCATCGTTCCGGCCGTGAGCGAGGTCGTCGCGATCTTCGGCCCCACCGGCGTCGGCAAGACCGCCGTCGCCGTCGAGCTGGCCGAGCTGCTGCGGGCGCGCGGCGAGGACCCGGTCGCGATCTCGGCCGACGCGCTCCAGGTCTACCGCGGGCTCGAGACGCTCACCGGTGTGGCGAGCGAGGAGGAGCGCGGGCGGCTCGAGCACCGGCTCGTGTCGTTCGTGGGCGTGGACGCCGCCTTCTCGGCCGGGGAGTTCATGCCGCTGGCGCACGCGGAGATCGACGCCGCGCTCGGCGCCGGGCGGCGCCCGATCGTGCTCGGCGGCACCGGGCTGTACCTGCGCGCGGCGCTCACGGAGCTGTCGCTGGCGCCGCAGCCGCCGCCGGAGCTGCGGGCGCGCTGGCAGCGGGAGGTCGAGGCGCGCGGGCCCGCCGCCCTGCACGCCGAGCTGAGCCGCCGCGCGCCCCGGGCCGCGGCCACGATCGAGCCCACGGACCGCACCCGGATCGTCCGCTCGCTCGAGCTGCTCGAGATGGGCGCGGAGCCGCCGCGGACGGAGGGGTCCGAGCTGTGGACCACCGACACGCGGCGCCCCACGCGCCTCTTCGGCCTCGTGCGCGAGCGCGAGGACCTCTACGCGCGGATCGACGCGCGCGTGGACGCGATGGTCGCCGCGGGCGCGGAGGAGGAGGTGCGGCGGGCGGCCGCGGCGGGCGCCTCGCGCACCGCCCGCAAGGCGCTCGGGTTCGAAGAGCTCCTGAGCGGGGACGTGGAGGGGATGAAGCGCCGCACCCGCAACTACGCCAAGCGCCAGCTCACCTGGATGCGCAAGCTGCCGGACGTGACCGTCGTGGACCTGACCGGCCGCCCGGCCGCCGGCGCCGCCGCCGAGATCGCGGGGAGCCTGTGACGGTGGGAGCGCCGCCCGCGGTCCGCCGCGCGGGGCGCGACGACCTGCGCGGGGTGGCCTCGGTGCTCGCGCGCGCCTTCCACGACGACCCCGTGATGGCGTGGTTCTTCCCGGACCCGGGCGAGCGCGAGCGGCGGATCGAGCGCATGTTCCGCCTGCGCGTGGGGTCGCTGCTCGGCCAGGAGGAGAGCTACACGACCGACGACCACCTGGGCGCCGCGATCTGGGCGCAGCCGGGCCGCTGGGAGATGTCGCCGCTCGCCGGCCTGATCCTCACGGCGCGGATGCTGCCGCTCACGCGCGGGCGCACGCCCCTGCTCGCGCGCGGCTGGAAGATGATCGACGCCGAGCACCCGCCCGAGCCGCACTACTACCTGGCGATCCTCGGCACCGACCCCGACGCCCAGGGCCGCGGCGTGGGCTCGGCGCTGCTCGCGCCGGTGCTCGACGACTGCGACCGCAACGAGATCCCCGCCTACCTCGAGTCCTCGAAGGAGAGCAACCTCGCCTTCTACGCCCGGCACGGCTTCCGCGTGACCGGCGAGCTGGACCTGCCCGAGGGCCCCCACGTGTGGCTGATGTGGCGTGAGCCACGCCCCGTATAGTCGCCCGCCGCATGCGCTTCGAGAAGTGGCAGGCCCTGGGCAACGACTACGTGATCGTCGAGGAGCGCGAGCTCCCGTTCGAGCTCACGCCCGAGCGGATCCGGCGGCTGTGCGCGTTCCACACGGGCATCGCGTCCGACGGGATCCTGCTGCTGTCCGAGCCTGACGAGCGCGGCTACGTCGCGCGCCTGCGGATCTTCAACCCCGACGGGTCGGAGGCGGAGCTGTCGGGCAACGGCGCGCGCGAGGCGATCCTGTACCTGCGCCACCGCGGCTGGGTGGACCACGACGTGTTCTCGATCCAGACGGCCGCCGGCGAGATCCGGCCGCAGATCACGGGGCCGGCCACCTGCCGCGTGGACATGGGCCGCGCCAAGCTCACCTCGAAGGACTACCCCGGCGGCGGCGAGGACGGCACCGGCACGCTCGAATCGGCCGGCCGCGAGCTCGCCTTCCAGCACGTGTCGATCGGCAACCCGCAGTGCGCGATCGAGATCGCGGACGAGGACCTGGCGGGGCTCGACCTGCCGGCGCTGGGCGCCCCGATCGAGTCGAACACCGAGCTCTTCCCCAACCGGACGAACGTCTCGTTCTGGCGCCGCGACGGCGAGGGCGAGATCACCGCGCGGATCTTCGAGCGCGGCGTGGGGGAGACGATGTCGTCCGGGACCGGGGCGAGCGGGGCCGCGGTGGCCGCGGTGCTGCGCGGCGTCGACAGTCCCGTGACCGTGCACCTCGACGGGGGCGACCTCGAGGTGGAGGTGGGGGAGGACCTGAACGTGAACCTGACCGGCTGGGCCGTGCCCGTGTACCAGGGGCGGCTGGCCGACGACTTCGTGGAGGAGCTGCGTGAAGCCGAGTAGCCGCCTGGAGCGGATCCCGCCGTACCTGTTCGCCGAGCTGGAGCGGAAGATCGCCGCCAAGAAGGAGCAGGGGGTGGACGTGATCAGCCTCGGCATCGGCGACCCGGACCTGCCGACCCCCGACCTGGTGATCGAGGCTCTCCATTCGGGCGCCCGCGACCCGGGCACGCACCAGTACCCGTCGAACCGCGGGCGGGCGGACTTCCGCGAGGCCGTGGCCGGCTTCTACGAGCGGCGCTTCGGCGTGGCGCTCGACCCCGCCACCGAGGTGATCCCGGCGCTCGGCGCCAAGGAGTGCATCTTCAACCTCAACCTCGCGTTCCTCGACCCCGACAGCGTGGCGCTGGCGAGCGACCCGGGCTACCCGGTCTACACCGGCGGCCCGCTGCTGGCGGGCGCCGAGCCGGTGCTGCTGCCGCTGCGCGCCGAGGCCGGCTTCGCGCCGGACTTCGACTCCGTCTCGGACTCCGACTGGGCCCGCGCGCGGCTGATGTTCATCAACTACCCGAACAACCCGACCGGGGCGGTGGCGCCCGACGGCGTGTTCGAGCGGGCGGTGGAGCTGGCGCGCGAGCACGACGTGCTGGTGGTGCACGACGCCTCCTACACGGAGACGACGTTCGACGGCTACGTGGCGCCGAGCTTCCTGCAGACGCCGGGGGCGAGGGAGGTCGGCGTCGAGGTCTTCTCGCTGTCGAAGGGCTACAACATGACGGGCTGGCGGACGGCCGCGATCGTCGGCAACGCGGAGGCGATCGAGAGCTACTGGCGGCTCAAGTCGAACATCGACTCGGGGATGTTCGAGGCGGTGCAGATCGCGGCAGCGGCAGCGCTGAACGACGCCGACTCGACCCCGCGCGAGATGAGCGACGTGTACAAGCGCCGCCGCGATCTCGTCTGCGACGCCCTGCGCGAGATCGGCGTGGACGTGACCCCGCCGAAGGGCACGATCTACGTCTGGGCGCCGGTGCCCGAGGGGCACACCTCGGCGTCCTACTGCGAGATGGTGCTGGAGGAGTCCGGCGTGGTCCTCTCGCCTGGCGGCGCCTACGGCCCGAACGGCGAGGGCTTCTTCAGGATCTCCCTGACGATGGACGACGACCGGATCCGCGAGGCCGTGGAGCGGCTGCGGGGGAGCCTGGGCGGGTAGGGCGCCGGCCTCAGCCGGCCGGCAGGTTCGCGTCGTCGGCGTCGACGGCCCACGAGCCGCCCTCGCGCACGAGCTCGAGCTGGAACGCCGAGGTCCCGGGCGACCCCGCTCGCGAGTACTCGAAGACCGCGACGATGCGGTCGCCCGACGATTCCGACTCCCTGACGTCGATGCGGAAAGGCTCCGCGATCCGGCCGCCCGGCTCGACCAGCGCGCGGGCGCCCGCGGCGCAGCTTCCGGCGCCGCGCGCGTAGTCCTCGGCCAGCCTGTCGCTGAGCGTCGCGCACATGGCCCGGAAGTCGTTGCGGCCGCGCGCCTGCGCGTAGGCCTCGGCCACCGCCCGTGCCTCGCGCACGTCGTCGCCCGAGGGCTCGCAGCCGCCCGCCGCGAGCGCCACCGCCGCCAGCCCGGCGAGAGCCAGCGCCCGTAGCGGCCCGGGCCGGGCGCCGCCAAGAGCTCTCGGCGTGGTCGAAATCGCCCTTCTGATCGCCGAAGCCGGTCAGGCGGCGAGCGTCTGACGCAGGCCCGTCTCCAGGTCCCGCGGGGCGTAGCCAAGGTGCGTGCGGGCCTTGTCGTCCTTGGCCCAGTAGGTCACGCCGTCGCTGGCGCTGATCAGCTCGCGCACGTTCGGCGGCAGCCCGAACGGCTTCCCCACGATCGGGCCGAACGGCGCGATCGCCTTCATCACCCCGGCGGGCAGCGCCCGCTTGGGCGGCTTCTTGCCCTCGATCTGGGCGACCTTCTCCAGCAGTCCGCGGAAGTTCGTGATCTCGCCGCCGAGCACGTACGACTCGCCGGTCTTGCCGTTCTCGAGGGCGAGGATGCAGCCCTCGGCGACGTCGTCCACGTGGACCATGTTGAAACCGGTCTCCGGGAACGGGATCAGCGGAAGCCGGCCGGAGCGGTACTGGTCGATCATGTTGCCGATCTCCGAGTGGTCGCCCGGGCCGTAGACGCCGCCCGGCTGCACGATCACGATCGGCGCGCCCTTGGCGATCCGGTCGAGCGCCACCTGGTGGGCCTCGTACTTGGTCCGGTCGTAGTACGAGACGTAGTCGTCGCCGGGCCGCTTGTAGCTCTCGTCCACGACCTCGCCCTTGGTGTTGCCGAACACGTTGATCGTGCTCAGGTACACGGTCTTGGGCACGCCGGCCTGCGCGGCGGCGTCGAGCACGCGCTCGGTGCCGCGCACGTTCGTCTCGTACATCTCGTCGTGCTGCGACTTGGGGATCCCGACCTTGTAGATGGCGGCGCCGTGGAAGCAGGCGTCGCAGCCCTCCACGCCGCGGCGGATCGCGTCGACCGTCGTCAGATCGCCCTCGATCAGCTCCACTCCGGCGCGCTTCAGGTCGGCGGCCTTGTCGGGGCTGCGGACGAGGGCGACCACGTCGTCGCCGCGCTCGCGCAGCTTCGCCACCAGCCGGCTCCCGATGAAGCCGGTCCCGCCCGTCACGAAGACCTTCACTGCGCCCAAGATAACGCGCCTAGACTGACCGTGTGGATCGGGGACGAGACGGACGGCGCGGCGAGAGCAGATATGGCGAGGGAATCCGCAACGCGCGGGCGCGTCAGCGTGCCCTCTGCATCGCGGCCGGCCCGGACGAGCCCGACCTCGCCGAGCTGCGCGAGCTGCTGCGCACCGCGGGGGTCGCGGTCGCCGGAGAGCTGACCCAGCGGCGCGACCGGCCGGACCCGGACCGCTACTTCGGCAAGGGCAAGCTCACGGAGCTGAAGCACGCGATCAAGGAGTCCGACGCGAACCTCGTGGCCTGCGACGACGAGCTGCTCCCGCGCCAGGAGCGCAACCTGGAGGAGGAGCTGGGCGTGCCGGTCATCGACCGGACCGCGGTCATCCTCGACATCTTCGCCGACCACGCCGCCTCGGCCGAGGGCAAGCTCCAGGTCGAGCTCGCCCAGCTCGAGTACAACCTCGCGCGGATGCGCGGGCTGTGGACGCACCTCGAGCGCCTCGGCGCCGGCATCGGCACCCGCGGTCCGGGCGAGTCGCAGATCGAGACGGACCGGCGGCTGGCGCGCGACCGGATCGCGGCGCTGCGGCAGCGGCTCGAGCGCACGCAGTCGTCCCGCAGCACCCAGCGGCGCGAGCGCGAGCGGGCGCACCTGCCCACCGCGGCGCTGGCGGGGTACACGAACGCCGGCAAGTCCACGCTCCTGAACGCCCTCACCGGCGCGGACGCCGAGGTGCGCGACCGCCTCTTCCACACGCTCGACCCGCTGACCCGGTCCTTCGAGATCGCCGGCCGGCAGTACCTGCTGACCGACACCGTCGGGTTCATCCGCAAGCTGCCGCACCAGCTCGTCGACGCCTTCGCCGCCACGCTGGAGGAGACGCTGCGGGCGGATCTCATCGTGCACGTGGTCGACGCCTCCGCTCCCGAGGACGCGCAGGCCGAGATGATCGCCGCGGTGAACGACGTGCTGGCCGAGATCGGGGCGGCCGAGCGGCCCTCCGTGCTGGCGCTCAACAAGGTGGACCTGCTCGACGAGGACCGCCGCCGCGAGCTGACGTTCCGGTACCCGCGCGCGGTACAGGTCTCGGCCGCGACGGGGGAGGGGCTCGATTCGCTGCGCGAGGCGATCGAGGCGCGCTTCCTCGCCACGCTGCGGCCGATGGAGCTGCTCGTGCCGCATGCCGAGGGCGGTTCGCTCAGTGCGCTGCACGACGTCGCGGGCGAGATGGAGCGCGAGGACACCGTCGAGGGCGTGCGCGTGAAGGCGCGCGTGCCGGCCGGGCTCGCCGCGCGCTTCGAGCGCTTCGAGGTGAACGGGAACGGCGCCTCGCCGAACGGCGACGGCTCCGCCCCGGACCGCTTCAGCGCCGAGTGACCCTCCGCTTCACCCGTCTCAGCCCCGAGGCACAGGCACCCGCGCAGGCCCATCCCGGCGACGCCGGCTACGACCTCTTCGCCTCCGAGGCCGCCGTGCTCGGGCCGGGGCAGCGCGCGAGCGTGGGCACCGGTATCGCCGTGGCGATCCCCGAGGGCTGCGCCGGGCTCGTGCTGCCGCGCAGCGGGCTCGCCCGCAAGCACGGGATCGGGCTGGCCAACGCGCCCGGCCTGATCGACTCGGGCTACCGCGGCGAGCTGCGGGTGCTTCTGCTGAACGCGGACAGGGACGAGGAGTTCTCGGTGGGCGTGGGGGACCGCATCGCGCAGCTCCTGCTGGTGCGCTACGAGTCCGGGCCGGTGGAGGAGGTCGAGGAGCTCGACGCGACGGCCCGCGGCGAGGGCGGTTTCGGCTCGACCGGGCGCTGACGCGAAGGGCTCTGCGGGATACCCTGGGAGGGGTGCCGACGAGGGGTGAGCTCCGAGCATCCGACGCCGACCGCGACCGCGTGGTCGACGCGCTGCGCGACCATGCCGCCGCCGGCCGCCTGACCACCGAGGAGCTCGAGGCGCGGACCGACCACGCGCTCGCCGCCCGCTACGTGGGAGACCTGAACCGGCTGCTGCGCGACCTGCCGCGCATCACGCCGAGCCGCGCCTCGCTCGCCCTGCGCGAGGCGGCCTGGCGCTCGTACGAGATCCACCTGCGCCTCTACGTCCTGATCATCGCGATGCTGGTCGCCATCTGGGGCCTGACCGGCGGCGGCCACTTCTGGCCGGTCTGGCCGGCGCTGGGCTGGGGCATCGGCGTGGCGAGCCACCGGGCCTGCCTGCCGAAGCGCCTCCCGCCGGCGAAGCAGCCGCGGGCGATCGCCCGGGCCTAGACCCCCGCCGCGCGGCGCGCGCTCATGTGCGCCGCCTCCTCCATCGAGTCGTCCGGCAGCGGGTCGAGGTCGATCCCCAGGGCCAGCTCGATCAGGCGGTCCGCCAGCCAGACGTTCTTCGGGAGCAGCGGGCCGTGCAGGTACGTGCCGATCACGTTGCCCTTGCGCACGCCCTCGAAGTCGTCCTTCCCGTTGTTCCCGTGGCCGCTCAGCACGCGGCCGAGCGGCTGCTCGCCGGGCCCGAGGTAGGTGCGGCCGCCGTGGTTCTCGAACCCGGCCACGATGCGGGGGCCGGCACCGGCCGAGGCGCCGCCGCCCGGCTCGCCGCCCAGCTCCACCTCGATCGCGCAGTTCCCGATCAGCCGCTCGCCCGGCTCGCGCACCGTGCGCAGGTCCACCAGCCCGATCCCCGGCAGCTCCTCGTCCTCCATCTCGTAGCTCGACCCGAGCAGCTGGTACCCGCCGCAGACGGCCAGCACCACGGCGCCGCGCCCCGCGGCCGCGTGCATGGCGTCGCGCTTGGTCTCGACCATGTCGCGCGCCACCGCGGCCTGGTCGCGGTCCTGCCCGCCGCCCATGTAGAAGAGGTCGTGCGCATCGGGGTCGACCCCCTCGCCGAGCGACGACGCCGCCAGCTCGAAGCCCAGCCCGCGCCACTCGCAGCGCGCTCGCAGGACCGCGATGTTGCCGCGGTCGGCGTAGATGTTCATCAGCTCGGGATAGAGCGAGCAGACGCGCAGCGTGGCCGTCACGGCAGCTTCTCCAGCATCACGACCGTGCTCCCCACGTAGTCGCCCGTCGCCGGCACGTGGCGGCGCGGAAGCGTCCGCAGCCGCACGCTCGCGCCGAGGTGCTCCAGCTCGTCGGGGCGAGCGTCGTCGAGCCGGATGCTCGTGACCGCCTCCTCGAGCCGCCCCTCCGGCGAGACCGACTGCCGCAGCCGGTCGATCGCGGTGGCGCCGGGCTCGGCGCGCACGGCCAGCGGCATGCTCGAGAACACCCAGCCGTCCTGCTCGCGCACGTCGGGCACGGGCGGCTCGGCCTCCTCCGCGGGGACGCCCTCGAACGGGTCGGCCAGCGCCGCCGCGAAGGCCCCGCCGTCGCGCAGGTGCTCGCGCACGCAGCCGAGCATCCGCAGCCGGCCCGCGGTGCCGCCGAGCAGCTGCACCACCTGCATCGGCGCGATGACCAGCGCGAACTCGCGACCGAGGGCGAACGAGCGCGCGTCGGCGACCTCGGTCCGCACGCGCAGCCCGCGCTCGCGGGCCCGGGCGGCGAGCACGCGCAGGAACTCCGGCTCCGAGTCGAGGGCCGTCACCTCGTGCCCGCGCGCGGCCAGGTCGAGCGCCACCCGCCCGGTGCCGCAGCCGAGGTCGAGCACCGGTCCGCCGGCGGCGGCAGCGAGCTCGCGCCAGAGGTCCAGGTCAGCCGCGTAGGCCGCGCACTCCACGTCGTGCCAGATGACCGGGTCCGCGGTGGGGGAGGCCTTCACTCGCTCCACCTCTTGGCCACGCCGCGGTCGGCCAGCATGTCGCGCAGCTCGAGCAGCGCGGTGTACGTGGGGAGTGCGTACAGCGGCGCGCCGCCGTCGCGGTCGGCCACCGCCGCGTCGAGCGAGCGCTCGAGGTCCCGCTCCACCGCGATCGGCGCGTCGATCCCCGCGTACTTCAGCCGCAGCGCCATCTCCTCGGCGCGCGTACCGGAGCAGGTGACCCGCCGCACCCGGCCGGCCAGCAGCTCGAAGTCGGCGTCCCAGATCCAGGACACGTCGCGCCCGTCGGCGATCCGATCGTTGAGCGCCAGCCACAGGTCGATCGACTCGTCGCCAAGGGTGAGCGTGCGCAGCACCTCGTTGGCCCCGACGGGGTTCTTGACGAGCAGGATCGAGAGGTCGCGCCCGGCCACCGACAGCCGCTCGACGCGCCCGAACACCGCCGACATCCCCTCGAGTCCCTCGCGCACCCGCTCGAGACCGACGCCGAGCTCCACCGCCGCCGCCGCGGCCGCCAGCGCGTTGTAGACGTTGTAGAGCCCCGGCAGCGGCAGCCGGATCGCGACCTCGCCGCCGCCGCCGGCGCGCAGCGTCAGGTCGGACCCCTCCATCCCGCGCAGCTCCACCCGCGTGGCCACCACGTCCGGCGCCGGCCGCTCGCGCCCGCAGCCCGGGCAGCGGTAGCGGCCGAGGTGGCCCATGTAGATCGCGTCGTAGACGTAGGCGCGCCCGCAGTTGCGGCAGTGCTTCGAGTCCGCCGCGTGCTGCAGCTCGGGCAGCGCCAGCGAGTCGTCCTCGACCCCGAAGTACGTCGCACGCGCGTGGTCGCGCCCTAGGTCGGCCACGAGCGGGTCGTCGGCGTTCAGCACGAGCGCGGTGCGGTCCCCGCGCGCGGCCACGAGGTCGGCCCAGCGGTCGGCCAGCAGCTCCAGCTCGCCATAGCGGTCGAGCTGGTCGCGGAACAGGTTGCCGAGGATCAGCAGCCCGGGGTCGAGCTGCTCGGCCATGCGGTCGAGCCACGCCTCGTCGACCTCGAGCAGGCCCAGCTCGTCAGGCGCCCGCCCGGCGTCGAGCAGGGCGGTGGCCACGCCCCAGTGCATGTTCGACCCGGCCCGGTTGCGCACCACCGCGCGCCCGTCGCGCTCGAGCACCCCGGCGAGCATCGACGCGGTGGTCGTCTTCCCGTTCGTGGCAGTGATCAGCGCCACGCCGCCGCGCAGCCGCTCGCCGAGCCGCGCGATCGCGCGGCTGTCGAGCCGCAGCAGCACCCGCCCCGGCACCGTGGTGCCGCCGCGCCCCGCACGCCTCGTCACGGCCCGGGCGAGCCGGGCGAGCGCCACCGCCAGCCGCAGCATCAGCTCGCCGGCACCATCACGCGCAGCACCCGCTCCGCCACGCGGATCCTGACCGGCAGCTCGGCGATCGGGTCGCCGTCGGCGTAGACGTCGAACGGGCGGTCCGCGCGCACCTCCACCTCGCGGCCGCGCAGGAAGTGCAGCGCCGGGTGGGTCACGTGCGAGCCGGTGAACGATCGGAGCGTCAGTCGCAGCAGGGTCGGCTTCGGGGCTTCCGTCGTGATCAGGACGTCGAGGAGGCCGTCGTCGAGCTGCGCGTGCGGGACGGCGTACATGCCGCCGCCGTACGCCTTCGAGTTGGCCACCGCGATGGAGCAGCCGCGGAAGGAGTGGCGCTCGCCGTCGACGATCACCTCGAAGCTCGCGCCCTTCCACTCGATCAGCGCTCGCACCGCCGCGTAGAGGTACACGAGGTTGCCCTTCACCAGCTTGGCCTCGTTCGCGATCCGATTGGCGTCGGAGTCGATGCCGAGGCTCGCGATCCCCACGAACGTCCGGCCGTTCGCCTCCGCCACGTCGACCATCCGCTCGGCGCCGTCGACCGCCACCCGCACCGCCTCCGCCGGGTCGCGGGGGATCCCCAGCACGCGCGCGAAGTCGTTGCCGCGCCCGCCGGGAAGGACGGCGAGCGGGGTGCCGGTTCCGCACAGCTCGGCCGCGACGAGGCTCACCAGGCCGTCGCCGCCGAGCGAGGCCACCTTCTCGCCCGCGCCGGCCGCCGCCCGCGCCAGCGATTGCGCGTGCGAGGGGCTGTCGGTCTCGACCACCCGGTACTCGGTCCCCAGCCGCTCCAGCTCGGCACGCACCGCCGGCAGCACCTCGAGCGCGCGGCCACCGGCCGCCGCGGGATTCACGAGCACCGCGAGCGGGCGGCGGGGGTCGGCCATCGGGCGGACAGTCTAGGGGGGCGAACTTTCGCCGCCGCGCCCTTAGAGGTACATGACACCAACACGACCCAAGCGAATCTGGTGGGCGCGCCCGCGCAAGCTGTGCGCGCTCGAGAGGCCCGGCGGCGGCGGGCGCAGCCACCGTCCCGACCGGCGCGAGTCCGAGATCGGCTACTTGACCGAGCGCGGCGTGCGGCTGGTCATCAGCACGATGACCACGCGCCACAACATCCCCGACTACGAGGCCGCCGGGCTGGACTGGCACCACGTGCCGGTCGCGTCCTGCGCCGGGGGCGCCGACGCCCTCGACGAGCTCCTCCCGCTGCTGCGGCGCGAGCTGCGGCGGGCGGGCGCGGTGGCGATCCACGGCAACCGCCACACGGACTTCGTCGCGGCGGTGTGTGCGGCGCACCTGCACGAGCAGCGCGGCGTGGACCCGGCGGAGGGGCTGGTTGCTGCGGCGGCGGCCGGGCTCAACGTTACGGAGGAGGCGGCGCGGCTTCTCGGCGTCGATCCGACGCTCTTGAACGGCGGCACTTAGAGGGTGGGATCGGCCGCCGCGGTCGCTTCGGGACGTTTACCGGTGCCATGGCGCCGGTGAACGTCCCAACGCCGCGGTCAGGCCGTCCAGCCGCGCTCGGCCATCGACGCCGCCACGTCGTCCGGGCGGTCGGTGATCACGTAGGCGTCGATCATCGCCCCCTCGGTGTTGATCGTGATCGAGAGCCCCGACTCGACTCGCCTCACCTTCGAGATCTGGGCGACCGGGCGGCCCGAACCCATCCGCGGCGTCACGCGCCCGGTTGCCACGCGGTGCACGCCGTCGATCGCCGCGAGGCCGTCGAGCAGCTTCCTGTAGCCCTTCGACGAGGAGTGCTTGTGGTGGGTCTTACGGGGCATCGCCCGCCCCGGCGCCGGGGGAGCCGCCGCCGCCCAGCACGAGCTCGCGCAGGTTGGCGGCCACGCGCACCGGGCGCGGCTCGGGCGCGGCGGCGGCCTCCGCGCGCGTGGTCCCGCCGCTCAGCACCAGCGCCGCGTCGAGGTGCGCGCCGGCCGCGGCGGCCACGTCCGCGTCGAGCCGGTCGCCGATCACCAGCGTCCGGCCCTCGCCCAGCCGGTCGATCGCCGTCATGAAGAGCTGCGGCTCCGGCTTGCCGATCACCGCGGCCACGCGGTCGGTGGCGTACTCGAGAGCCGCCACGGTCGCGCCCGTACCCGGCCAGAGCCCGTCGGGCATCGGGTAGGTCGGGTCGCGCCCGGTGGTGAGGAAGTCGGCTCCGCGCCGCAGCGCCAGCGCGGCCACGCGCAGGTCCTCGTAGACGAGGTCCTCGGTGCCGCCGACCACCACCACGTCGGCGCGCGTGGCCAGATCCGTCCCGTTCAGGAGCCGCACGCCCGAGTCCGCCACGTGCCTGTGCAGGGCGGGCGTGCCGATCGCGAACACGGTCCGCCCGCGGTAGCGCTCGGCCAGCAGGTGCTGCACCGCGCCGCCGACGGTGACCACGTCCGCCACCGACGCCTGGATCCCCAGGCCCCACAGCCGCCGCACGTACTCCTCGGTCCCGCTGCGCGGGTCGTTCGTCACGAACGCGATCCGCCGGCCCGCCTCGCGCAGCGCGGCCACGGCCTCGGGCGAGCCCGGCACCGCCTCGCCGCCCACGTACACGCATCCGTCGAGGTCGAGGATCACCTGCTCGTACTGCGCTAGGAACGGCGAGAGGGGCATATCGCCTGAAGCTATCTTCTCCGCCGTGCGACGCGCACTCCTGATCGTCTCGATCTGCCTCGCGGCGGCCGCCGGCGGCTGCGGCGACGACGACGAGAAGACCGGCGACTCCGGCACCACCCCGGCCACCACTCAGGCCCAGCCGCAGGCTCCGGAGGGATGCCGGCAGGCCGAGGCGCCGCCCACCGAGGAGCGCAAGGGGAAGAAGCCGAAGAAGGGCGCGCTCGACGAGGCCAAGACCTACCGCCTGAAGTTCGCCACCAACTGCGGCGAGTTCACGATCGAGCTCGACCAGGAGGCCGCGCCGAACGCGGCGGCCTCGCTCGTGGGCCTCGCGCGCGGCAAGTACTTCGACAACACGCTCTTCCACAGGATCGTGCCCGGCTTCGTGATCCAGGGGGGCGACCCAACCGCCACCGGCAGCGGCGACCCCGGCTACTCGACCGAGGACAAGCCGCCGTCCGACGCCCGCTACACGAAGGGCGCCGTGGCGATGGCCAAGACCGAGCAGGAGCCGCCGGGCACCGCCGGCAGCCAGTTCTTCGTGGTGGTGGGCGACGACGCCGGCCTGCCGCCCGACTACGCCCTCGTGGGCAAGGTCACCGGCGGGATGGAGGCCGCGGACCGGATCGGCCGGCTCGGGGACCCGAACAGCCCCCAGGGCCAGCCCACCGCGACCGTCGTCATCCAGAGCGTCACCGTGGAGGAGTCCTGATGGTTCGCGACGTGGCCCAGGCCGATTTCGAGCAGAACGTGATCGAGCGCTCCCGCGAGGTTCCGGTGGTCGTGGACTTCTGGGCCGAGTGGTGCGGCCCGTGCCGGCGGCTAGGTCCGGCCCTCGAGAAGGCCGCGAAGGAGCGCGAGGGCAAGGTCGACCTGGCCAAGGTCGACGTGGACTCGAACCAGGGTCTGGCCCAGGCGTTCCGCGTGCAGGGCATCCCGGCGGTCAAGGCGTTCAAGGACGGCCGCGTGGTCGACGAGTTCACCGGGGCGATCCCGCCGCCACAGATCGAGCGGTTCTTCAACCAGCTCGTCCCGTCGGAGGCCGAGCTCCAGGCGGACGCCGCGCTCGACAGCGGCGACGAGGCGCAGCTGCGCGAGGCCCTCGAGGCCGACCCGCGCAACGCGAGCGTGGCGCGCGCCCTGGCGCGGCTCCTGCTGGCGCGCGGCGAGACCGACGCCGCGATCGAGCTCCTCGAGCCGCACGAGCACGACTTCACGGCGGCCGGCCTGGCCGCCCGCGCCCGCCTGTCGCGCAACGGCGGCGGGCTGGAGGAGGCCTTCTCCGCCTGGGACCGCGACGACCGCAGCGCCGCGCTCGAGGCGCTTCAGGCCGCGTTCGCGGAGGCGGGCGAGGACGAGCGCGAGGACATCCGCAAGGTGATGGTCGCGATCTTCACCGAGCTCGGGGCCGGCGATCCGCTCGCACGCGAGCACCGCCGCCGCCTGGCCGCGGCGATGTACTAGCCGGAGAGCCCGGCCCGGGCGTCAGAGAGCCGGAGAGCCCGGCCCGGGCGTCAGCCGCCGCCGCGCGCGGCGGCCTGCGCCTTCGCCTGCCGGCGGCGCCCGAACAGCGTCAGGAGCCCCAGGATCGCGATGATGATCAGGAGGCCGAGCGCGAGCCCGCCGAACGTGCCCACGCCTCCGAGCGGCAGGGCGATCAGCTTGGCCAGCCCGAACCCGATCGCCAGCAGCAGGATCACGATCGCGAACAGCAGCAGGAACCCGCGCGCGCGGGTGAGGGTGCTCGACCCCGGCGGCGGGGAGATCAGGCTGACGAGCCGCAGCACGAGCAGCTGGCGGCTGGACGGGGGCGTCTGGCCCATCGACTCCATCGCCTCGCGCAGATCGTCCGGGCGCCGCTCGGCCAGCGCCAGCGACGCCTTCATCATCTGCCGCAGCGCCGGACGCTCGCGGGGCGGCGTGCCCGCCAGCGCCTCGTTGAAGTAGGTGCGCGCCTGCTTGGCGTCGTAGCGCTCCGCGGCGCGGGCGCCCAGGATCGCGCGGGCGGCCGCGCGGTGCTTGGTCTCGCGCAGCAGCTCCTCGTCGGATCGCGACTCGAGCCTCTGGATCGCCCCGAGCGCCCCAGCCTGCATGGTCATCTTCTGCTGCCGCTGCTTCGCCACGGCGGGGGAGTCTAGGGAGGGGGCGGCCGGCTAGCGCCCGCGGCGCAGTGCGCGTGAGGTCGGCCGGTAGAACCAGAAGTCGTTGCGGGCCGTCCCGCGCTTGCCGTCGGTGAAGCTGATCGGCGCCGTGGCCAGCACGTTCACCCGCCGCGTGCGCAGGACGTACTTGCGCGACTTCTTGCGGATCGGCACCTGCAGCACGCGGTTGCGCGACTTGTTGCCGATGTTGAAGTTCACGGCGCCCAGGTTCACCGTCTTCTTGCGGATCTTGCCCTTCACGCGCTGGCGGATCCGGGTGGTCAGCGTGAGCTTGCCCTTGCACACGAACGGCTTGCGGCAGGAGACCCGCACGCCGGCGCGGTTGTCCTTCATCTTCACCGCGCGGCCGGAGATCAGGAAGCGGCCGCCGATCGTCTTGCCCGAGAGGATGTTCGGCACCTCGAGCAGGTTGCGCAGCAGGATGTAGCCGGTGTAGGTGAGCGAGTACGGCTCGATGCCGAGGGGGTGGTTGAACTCGGTGGAGGGCTGGGGCAGCAGGCCGCCGGCGATCCGGATCTGGCCCTTGCCGACCTTGAGCTCGCCGAGCGCGGTGCGGTCGTGGACCGGGGCGGCGTCACGCGCGCCCGAGTCGACCGACGTGCCCGCGGTGCGGCCGCCGGCCAGCTCCCACGCCTTGCGGTCCACGTCCCACTGCTCGGCGAACGAGGTGTCGTCGTTGCCGCGCACGTCCTGCTGGATGGCGAACCCGAGCGGGGTCGGCTCGTAGGTCTGGCGCCGGTTGCCGCTGTTGAAGCGCGCGCCCGGTTGCGCGATCGAGATCGGCTTCTGTGCCAGCGGATCCTGAACCGTCGAGTCGCCGGCCGACTTGGCGAAGGTGATCTGGCCCGCGTAGACGGTCGTCTCGCGCGTGGCCGCGGGGGTGAAGCTGGCCGGGACCAGGTCGGTGAGCGAGGACAGGGCGCCGTCGGTCAGCACGAGGTTCCCGCCGCCCTCGACCCACTTGCGCACGGCGGCGAACCACTTGTCCTTGTCGGCCTCGCTGTAGCTCGACGGCTCGTTCGTCACGACGAGCTGCTTGAACGTCATCTTGCCCGACCAGGTCGGATCCGCCGCCGCGAAGTTGTCCACGTAGAGCCGGTAGCTGCCGCTCGGGAGCGGGTCGTCGAGGTCGATCTCCTCGGAGTTGGTGGTGAGCTGCGTGCCGGTGGAAGAGCCGACCAGCACCTCCTCGCCGCCCGCGACGCGGTAGAGGTACATGTCGAAGTCGTTGTTCGGCGAGGCCCAGGCGATCTTGATGTTCACGCCGCCGGCCGGGTTCGCGTCGGTGATGTCGAAGTCCACGCGCGTGAAGGTGCCGGGCGCGCGCGCATCGGTGCCCTCGAACCCGTGGGCGCCCGGAACGGTCGGGCTCGACGAGATGTCACGCGGCGCCGGAGGCGTGCCGCGCGGGCCCGGGTTCGGGTCCTGGCGCTTGTAGCCCGGCAGCCCGTCGTCGGCGAGCACGAGGGAGTCGAGCCCGCTGAGCGACTGCGTGCCCGCGATCACCTTCTTGGGGTCGATCGCCTCGAACCCGGACTCGCCGGCGACCATGTCGCCGCTGAGCTCGCGGAAGACGTCCGTGTTGGCCACGTCATAGGCGGCGATCCTCGGGGCCGGGTCGCCGCCGGTGTTGCCGTCGTCGGACGCGGGCTCGGAGCTGAAGTTGATGTCCACCCGCGGAGCCGGGCCGCCCTCGGCGCTCACCACCGCGCGCCACTCGACCGGCCGGCCGTCCTTCCGGAACGCCTGCGGCTGGTTGACCGAGACGGTCACGCCGGCCTGCGCGTACGTGGGGGCCTGGTTGAAGTCCTCGGCCACGGTGACCCAGTCGTCGCCGGCCGCCTCCTCGCGCTCGAGGTGCGAGTCACAGCCGCGGCACTCGACCGTCAGTGTCGTGACGCCCGGGCCGATGCCCTGCACGTTCGCGGCCGTGGCCTGGATGCGCATGCCGCCGTTGTAGATGTCCTTGCCGTCGGGCTGCTTGCCGCCCTTGACGGTGAAGTTGTACGTGCCGGCGGGGGCCACGCCGCCCTCGTCGTCCTGCGGCACCGTGCCCGCGGGGATCTTCGGCGCGGTCTTCTCCTCGCGCTTGAGCCGCGTGTTCGGCACGTAACCCTTGCGCCCGGGCGCGTCGAACTTCTCGTCGGGCGGATTCAGCATCGAGGTCACGTGCGACCAGATCAGCGCCTTGTTCCCGTCCACGTGCATCTGCTCGGTGTGCGGGTCGAAGGTGATGTTCCGGTCGAGATGCGAGAACGACATCTCGTTGTCGATGCCGTCCGCGTTCAGCCCCGCCGTGGAGTCGAACCAGTCCCCGAGCGTGCCCGCCGTCGTGTAGTTGATCGTGTCGTAGACCGTGCCCCAGGTCTGGCCGTAGATCTTCGCGCACGGGGTGCCGAGCACATCCGGGGCGCAGCCGACCTCACCGCCCTGCGGCTCCGAGTTCGGCTGCACGATCGGCGACCAGCTCACCATCGCGTTGGTCGCGGTGTTGATCTTCTTGGCCGCGTCGGTCAGCCGCGCGTTCTTGGGCCAGTCGTGGCGGCCGTGGGGCATCATCGTGTACGAGAGCGCGTCGGCGAACGGCTGGCCGTGCAGGTCGTCGCCCGCGGTGAACTGCCCGTGGTCGGACTCGACGCCGGTGAAGAAGCGATTGAGCGCGCGCGTCTCCGGCTCGGAGTTCGCGGAGTAGAACCGGTGGCTGAACCCGATGTCGGGCCAGTCGCGGTTCACGTCCATCCCGTTGCCGTTGTAGCGCTGGAAGAACACGCCGCCCTCGGAGACCGAGCCGCGCCGCCAGCCGTCCGGGTTGGGCAGCGAGAAGTAGAAGATCGTCTTGCGCAGCGTCTCGCCGAAGCTGGGGGAGGCGCCCGCCTCCTTCGGCAGGATCGCGTTGCCGCTGCGCCCGAGCGTCTGCGCCGTGACGAGGTCCTCGATCGCGCGGATGCCGCCCTCGGCGCCCGCCCGCTCGATGCCGTGGATCGAGAGCGACAGGGCGTAGCGCTTCTTGCCCTTGTCCGGCACGGTCTCGTCGGTCACGCGGACGACGTACATGTCCGACTTGCTGCGGCTCTGGGTGCTCGTGGCGAGGCCGGCGGACTGGTGGTCGCTGCGCGGCTTGAACTCGAGCCGGCCGAGGTCGTTGCCGGGGAACATCGCGTCGCCGGGCTGCGACTGCGAGCCCTCGCCCATCTTGCCGTCGAGCGGCCAGACCTCGAGGTAGCGCCGCCACTCGGGCTTGGAGTTCAGGAGCCGCATCCCGCTGACGAACTCCTGGTAGCCGATGAACTGCGTGGCCGGGACGTTGCCCTGCGCGAACGGCGAGCACGGCGTGCCCGTGCAGTTCGCGAGCGGGTCGGGGAAGACGCGCCCGAGCGAGCTGTACTGCTCCTGGCTGGTCGCCACCGGCGTCGCGCCGGCGGGCGCGGCCAGCACGAGCGCGCACAGCCACGCCGTGGCCACCGCCGCCCTCGTGAAGCCCCCGATGAGTCCCTTGCCCGCCAAAGTGCGCGGCACATTGAAGCAGCCCCGCAATGTGTGGGTGCCACCACTACAGGCGGTCCACCCCGAATGGGGGACGCTGGACGGCGCCGCTATGCTCGCTTCGATGATTCGGTCCCGATCGAACCGTCCGGCGGTCTGAGGGGGGGCGCTGCGATGAGGGCCCTGCACCATCCGCGTGTGGACGAGATCGAGCTCGCCGACGTGCTCCACGCGCTCAGCGACCCCGTCCGGCTCGAGATCGTCCGGCTCCTGGCCGACGAGAAGGAGCGTCCGTGCAGCGCCGTCGAGGCGAAGGTGGCCAAGTCCACGCTCTCGCATCACTTCAAGGTGCTCCGGGAAGCAGGTATAACCTTCACCCGAGCGAACGGGACCCACAGGCTCGTGACGCTCAGGACCGAGGAGCTCGAGGAGCGGTTTCCGGGGCTGATCAGCTCGGTCTTGAACGCGGCCAAGGCCGCATAGAGGTCGCGGCGAGCGCCCTCTGGAGCGCGGCCGCGCCCAAAAACACGCAAATTCCCGCTTTCTCCGCCGTTTGCTCGTATGGAAGGTTCGGGTAACCGTGTTCGGGGTCACACTCACCGGGTACAACACTGGTAAGCTTCTAGATCAGCCGAACTTTCGAAGTCTTTCCGAAACTTTAGCCCCCGAAGCCAGTTGGAAAGCTGAATGCCTGCTGTAACCAAGGACAACCCGAAGCACGCCGCCCGCAAGCGTCACGCCGACGGTGGGTCCGCTGCGCGCAAGCGCGGCAAGGAGACCGCCGCGGAGAAGACGCCTCGCACGCGTGGCGAGACCGCCGCTGAGAAGAAGGCGGCGAAGGCGCCCGCCAAGGCGCCCGCCGCCACCACTACGCGCAAGCGCCGTTTCACGCGCGAGGACGACGGCATGGCCGGCAAGACGGCCGCCGAGCGCGCGCACGCGCAGGCCGACGACGTCACGACCGATTCGCTGCAGCTCTTCTTCAACGAGGCGCGGAAGTACCCGCTGCTCACCGCCGCCGAGGAGATCGAGCTCGCCCAGCGCATCGAGAAGGGCGACATCGAGGCCAAGGACCGCATGATCAACTCGAACCTCCGGCTCGTCGTGTCGGTGGCCCGCAAGTACCAGGGCCACGGCCTGACGCTGGGCGACCTCGTCCAGGAGGGCATGCTCGGCCTGATCCGGGCGACGGAGAAGTTCGACTGGCGCCGCGGCTTCAAGTTCTCGACCTACGCGACGCTGTGGATCCGCCAGGCGATCCAGCGCGGGCTGGAGAACAGCTCGCGCACGATCCGCCTGCCCGTCCACATCGCGCAGCGCGAGCGCAAGATCAACCGCACCGAGCGCGAGCTCGCGACCAAGCTCGGCCGCGAGCCGACCGAGGAGGAGCTGGCCGAGGCGGTCGAGCTCCCGATCGACCAGGTCATCGAGATCCGCAAGGCGGCGCGGCCGCTCACGTCGCTCGACCAGCCGGTCGGCGACGACGGCGAGACCGCGTTCGGCGACCTGCTCGCCAGCAACGCGCCCAACCCGGAGGACGAGGTCGTCCAGGACGCCGGCACCAGCGCGGTGCAGCGTGCCGTGGACGCCCTTCCCGAGCGGGAGCGAGACGTCGTCGAGCTGCGGTTCGGCCTGGGCGGGCGCGAGCCCACCCCGCTGCGCGAGACCGGGCGCCGGCTCGGCATCTCGGCGGAGCGGGTGCGCCAGATCGAGGAAGACGCTCTCGAGCGTCTTGCGGAGTCTGGCGACCTCGCCGCCCTCCGCGACGCGGCGTAGCCTGCAAACCGTCGGATACCTTCGTCCTCGGTCGCTCGCGTGCCTTCGGCACGCGTTGCTCCCTGCGTCCTTGGTCTCCTCGGTTTTCGGCTCCTCTCTGGGTTAGGCTTCCGGCGTGCTCCGCGCTCTCGTAGCCGCCCTGCTCTGCGCGCTCGTCGCCGCGGTCGCTTCCGGCTGCGGTACCGAGACCGTCGGCATC
This sequence comes from Thermoleophilaceae bacterium, assembly GCA_036386455.1. Classification (GTDB taxonomy): domain Bacteria; phylum Actinomycetota; class Thermoleophilia; order Solirubrobacterales; family Thermoleophilaceae; genus AC-37. Next base: position 10,584 of record DASVVS010000065.1, on the reverse strand, counting down.
GAGGCGATCGCCGACGCCGCCGAGGCATCCGCGTCCGCGGGCGGCGCCCGCCTCGAGATCGAGGGCACGGGCGAGGCTCGGGGCCAGGAGTTCGACCTGAGCGGCCACGGCGTGATGGACGCCCAGGGCAACAGCGAGATGGAGATGGAGCTGCCCGGCGGCGCCGGCACCATGAAGCAGGTCTTCCGCCGTTTCGTCGTCTACCAGCAGATGCCCGGGCTCGAGCAGCAGATCGGTGCGGAGTGGATGAAGCTCGACCTGCGCGAGGCGTATCGCCGCATCGGCGTCGACCTCGAGTTGATCCAGCAGCCGGGCGGCAACGACCCCCGTCAGATGCTCACGCAGATGAAGAACGCCTCCGACGAGGTCGAGAAGGTCGGGACCGAAGAGGTGCGAGGGGAGAAGACCACGCACTACAAGGCCGACGTGGACGTGCGCAAGTCGATCGAGCGGCTTCCGCCGGCGCGCCGCGCCGAGGCGAAGGAGGACGTCGAGAAGGTGATCGACGTCAGCGGGCTCGAGAGCTTCCCGATGGAGGTCTGGATCGACGACAAGGACCTCGTGCGGCGGCTGCACATGAAGATGAGCCTCAACAACCCGGCCTTCGGCGGCAAGATGGACATGGACATGACCATGGAGCTGTTCGACTACGGCACGCCGGTCACGATCGACGTGCCGGCCGGCGACGAGGTCAAGGACATGACCGCGGTCGTCGCGCAGCAGCTGCGCTGACGCCTCCTCACGTTCTCGGCGCCCGTAGCGTTCTACGTGCGTGAGCCTGCCTCCGTTCCAGGTCTTCCTCGACGAGCACGCCGAGCCGATCCACCGGTTCCTGGTGGCGCTCGTCGGGCCGCAGGAGGCCGAGGACGCGCTGCAGGAGACGCTGATCGCGGCGCTGCGGGCATACCCGCGGCTGCGGCCCGGGTCGAACCTGCGCGCGTGGGGGATGTCGATCGCCCGCAACAAGGCGATCGACTCGGCCCGGGCGCGCGGCCGGCGGCCGGTGCCGGTCGACGGGGCGGGGGAGGGGCTCGCGGCGCCGGCTCCGGCCGAGACCGACGGCGAGCTGTGGGCGGCGGTGCGCGAGCTGCCGCCGCGGCAGCGCGTCGCCGTGGCGCTGCGCTACGCGGCGGATCTGAAGCACCGCGACGTGGCCGCGGCGATGGGCTGCACGGAGGAGGCGGCGCGGCGCAATGCCGCCGACGGCGTCAAGCGACTCAGGGAGGTCCTGTCATGAACGAGCCACGGCTCACGCAGCGCCTGACCGCCGCGGCACGCGGCGGGGCCGGGCTGCCCAAGGGGGCGCTCGAGCGCTTCGCGGAGCGGGCGGCCGGCGACGGCCTGATCGACGTCGCGTACGCCACGCTCGGCACGCCGCTCGGCGAGCTGCTCGTGGCCGCCACGCCGCGCGGTGTGGTGCGCATCTCCTACCTCGACTGGTTCCCGTCCGAGGCGACGCTCGCGGACCTGGCCAAGCGGGTCTCGCCGCGCGTGATCGAGGCGCCGGAGCGGCTGGACGAGGTGCGCCGCGAGCTGGACGAGTACTTCGAGGGCCGGCGCCGGAGCTTCAGCGTGGCGACCGACCGGTCGCTCCTGGCTCCGTTCGCGCGCAAGGTGCTCGGCCGCACCGCGCGGATCCCGTACGGCGAGGTGTCCACCTACGGCGCGGTCGCGGCCGCGGCCGGGAGCCCCCGCGCGGCGCGCGCCGCCGGGAACGCGCTCGCAAGCAATCCGATCCCGATCGTGATCCCGTGCCACCGCGTGCTGCACAGCGGAGGCGGCATGGGCGGCTACACCGGCGGGCTCGACCGCAAGGCGCGGCTGCTGGAGCTCGAGGGCGCGTTGTCGGCCGGTTAAGCCGCCCCCGAAGCGGGCCCGAGCAGGGGTTTCGCTCGCTAGTCTCGCTTCGTGCCTCGCCGTCTGGTCCTCACCGTGTTCGGCGCGTTCGCCGTGCTCGCCGTCGTCGGCATGCTGCTGTTCGCCGGCGACGACGACACCGTGCCGCTCTCGACCGTCGCCAACGCGGCCGAGGCCACCAATCGCGCCGGCGGGTTCCGCCTGACGATCGACGGCCGCTACAAGGTGCCCGGCGCCGGGCAGGTGCTGCCGATGAAGGGCAGCGGCGAGCTGGACCCGCAGACCCGGCGCGGGCGGCTCGCGTTCGAGTCCGCGGGCGCGCTCGGCGGCGGCAAGGTCGAGCAGATCTTCGAGGGCAGCGTCATCTACATGAGGATGCCCGCCGCGATGCAGCAGCTCGGGGCGAAGAAGGGCTGGCTCCGCGTGGACGTGCAGGAGGCCGGCCGCGCGCTCGGGATCGACCCGGGTCAGATGGGGCAGCTCGGCGGCAACGACCCGCGGCAGATGATCGACCAGATCCGGGCGGTGAGCGGCGAGGTCAAGCGGCAGGGCACCGAGGCGGTGCGCGGCGTCGAGACCACGCGCTACCGGGCCGAGGTCGACATCCGCCGCTATCCGGATCGCCTGCCCGAGGCGCAGCGCGAGCAGGCCCGCGTGGCCGTCGAGAAGCTCGTGCAGCAGACCGGCAACGACACCTACCCGATCACGCTCTGGATCGGCGACGACGACCTCGTGCGCCGCGTGCGGATCGAGTACGACTTCGACATGCCGGGCCAGCAGGAGCGGGCCTCGTTCTCGATGACGATGGAGTTCTACGACTTCGGGGCGCGGGTGAACGTGGCTCCGCCGCCGGCGAAGGACGTGCAGGACCTCGCCGAGCTGGCGGGGGCGCTCGGCGGGCAGCTGCCGCCCGGGCAGGGGCAGGCGCCGCCCGGGCAGGGGCAGGCGCCCCCACAGCAGCAGGGCCAGGTGCCGCCGCTTCAGCAGCAGGGCCCGTAGCCGCCCGCTAGGTTCCGGGCCATGGAGCCCTCCCCGGTCGAGATCCGCGTGCTCGGTGCGCTGATCGAGAAGCAGCGCACGACGCCCGATCAGTACCCGCTCACGCTCAACTCGCTGCGCCTGGCGTGCAACCAGTCGACCAACCGCGACCCGGTGGTGGACTACGACGAGGCCGCGATCAAGGACGCGCTCCAGCGGCTGCGCCAGCGCGGCTGGACGCGCTACGCCGCCGGCCACGGCGGCCGCACCGCCAAGTACCGGCACCTGCTGAACGAGGCGCTCGGCCTCGCGCCGGACGAGATGGCGGTCCTCTGCGTGATGATGCTGCGCGGGCCCCAGACGCCCGGCGAGCTCAAGCAGCGCACCGAGCGGCTGCACCCGTTCGGGAGCCTCGCCGACGTGGAGGAGACGGTCGGGCGGCTGATCGACCGCGAGCTGGCCGCCCGGGTCCGGCGGCCGGGGCAGAAGGAGGACCGCTTCGCGCAGCTCCTCGGCGGGACCGGCGAGGGCGACGCGGAGCCCCATCCCTGGCCGGTGGAGCCCGCCGTGGCGGCCGACCCGGACGAGGAGGAGCGCACGACCGGGCTCGTGGCCGAGGCCCGGCCCGTCGCGGCCGTCCCGGACCCGCCGGGCGACGGCCTCGACGTGCTCTCGGACCGGGTGAGCGCGCTCGAGCGGACGGTCGTGGAGCTGCGCGAGGAGATCGCGGAGCTGCGGCGCGAGCTCGGCGGCTAGGGCCGAGCCGCCTCCCCGGCCCGGCGCCGGGACCTCTGGAGCACCCCCGGCCGTAGTTGGGGGTGATGAGACCCGCGAGCCTGACGATCGTCGCGTCCTTCCTCGCCCTCGCCCTGCCGGCGAGCGCGCCGGCCGACGGGCTGCCCGTCCCCGGCGTCGTGTCCGACGACCTCGTGTCGCTCGACGGGAGACACCGCTTCGACACGCTGCCCGCCGGGGACGGCACCAGCGTCGCGCGAATCGCGACCGCCGGCGGCACGATCCGCAGCTCGCGCTTCCTCGCGGGGAGCTTCGTCATCCCGGCCGTCACCCTCGACGGCTCCTCGAGCGGTCTCTCGGCCGGCGGCGAGCGGCTGGTGCTGATCCGGCCGCGCGTGCAGTTCCCGCAGGCCACCACGAGGCTCGCGATCCTCCACGCCGCGACGCTGCGGCCGCAGCGCATCGTGACGCTGCGCGGCGACTACAGCTTCGACGCGATCTCGCGCGACGGGCGGATGCTCTACCTGATCGAGTACCTCTCGCGCAGCGATCCGACGCGCTACGCCGTCCGGGCCTACGAGCCGCGCTCCGGGCGGCTGTCGGAGCCGATCGTGGACCCCCGCGAGCCCGGCGAGGACATGAGCGGGTTCCCGATCACGCGGGCGACGAGCCCGGACGGCCGCTGGGCGTACACGCTCTACGACGACGGCGACCACCCGTTCGTCCACGCCCTCGACACCGATCGCCGCACCGCGGCCTGCATCGACCTCCCCGAGAGCCTGGGCGGCTTCCTCGCCCGCGCGCCGGCTGAGCACGTCGATCTCACCGTCGGCGCGGGCGGCCGGACGCTGACGGTGGTGGAGGGGGGCCGGCCGCGCGCGGTCATCGACACGCGAACGCTGCGCGTGAGCGCTCCGGGTGCGCGGCGGGCCGTCTCCCGGACGGACGGTGGCGGCGGCGGCCCGTGGCCGCTCGCGGGCGTCGCTGCCCTGACGCTCGTCCTCTCAGGCGGTGCAGCCGCGGCGATCCGCCGCAGACGAGCGCGGCCAGTCGCGGCATCCCGGTGAGGGATGCCGCCGCAGCGGCGAGCGCCGGAGCAGCCTGCGCGGCGTGCGCGATCGTGGCGGCCGCGACCGGCTTCGCGGGCCCGCCGGCGGCGGAGAGGCGCGGGGCTCCGCACGCGGTCGCCGAGCGGGCAGCGGGCGCGCGCCCCGCGAGCCCGAGCGCGACCGTGCGGGCGCTGGTCCGCGGCTCGCGCGAGTTCCCGCCGGGCGCCCCACGCGTGGACCACGAGCGGACCATCGGCCGCTCGGCGCGCGGCCGGCGTCTCGGCGTCACGGCCTTCGGGACCCCGCGCGCGTCGCCGAAGGTGCTCGTCGTCGGCTGCATCCACGGAACCGAGTGCGCCGGGACCGCCGTCGCGGACCGGATCGCCGAGGGCTGCCCGCCGGCGGACGCGGACGTCTGGACCGTGCGCGACCTGAACCCGGACGGGCGGCGCCTGCACACGCGCCTGAACGGCCGCGGCGTGGACCTGAACCGCAACTTCCCGGCGGCGTGGCGGCCGCTCGGCGCTCGCTGGAATCCGCAGTACTCCGGCCCGCGTCCCCTGTCGGAGCCCGAGGCGCGCGTCGCGCGCGACCTGATCCGCTGGCTGCGGCCGGCCGTGACGATCTGGTACCACCAGGGCGAGGGGCCGTACGTCCGCGCGTGGGGGCCGAGCGTCTCCGCGGCCCGCCGCTACGCCGCGGCCGCTGGGATGCCGTTCCGGGCGCTGCCGTGGCTCGCCGGCACCGCTCCGCACTGGCAGAACCGCACGTCTCCCGGCACGGCCTCGTTCGTGGTCGAGCTCCCCGCGGGCCCGCTCTCCCGGGCGGCGGCCGTCCGTCACGCCGCCGCGGTCGAGCTCCTGGCCGGCTACCGGGGCGCCAACCGCGGGCTGGTGGGAGGATCGGGGGCGGAGGGCCGGTGACGGCCGTGACCATGTCCGAGCCGATCGCGCTCAGCGCGTCTCGATTCGCCGCCGCTCGCGGAGGGCGGCGCCTGGACGAGCGGGCCCTCGTGCGCGCCGCCCAGGACGGCTCGTCCGAGGCCCTCGAGCGGCTCTTCCGGCGCCACTGGCGCCCCGCGCACCGCGTCGCGTACCTGATCGTGCACGACGCCACGGCGGCCGAGGACATAGCCCAGGAGGCGTTCCTCGCGGCGATCCGCTCGCTCGACCGCTTCGACCGCCGCCGCCCGTTCGGGCCGTGGCTCAACCGGATCGTCGTGAACCGGGCGATCGACTGGACGCGCGCGCGTGCGCTCCGGAGCGAGGTGGCGGACGACGCCCTGGCCGCCGCACCCGCCCCGCCCGTGCGGCCGCCGTACTCCGACGACGTGATGGCCGCGCTCGCCGCGCTCTCGCCCGAGCACCGCGCGGTCGTGGTCCTGCGCTACGCGCTCGAGTTCACCCCGGGGGAGATCGCCGCCCTGCTCGATCTCCCGCGCGGGACCGTCAACTCGCGCCTGCGCCGCGCGCTCGACGTGCTCGGCGTCGACCTGAAGGAGTCGTCGTGACCGAGCAGCGGCTCCGAGAGCGACTCGAGCGGACCGAGGCACCGGACGAGATGGCGGCGGAGGAGCGCGGCTGGCGGGTCGTGCACGCCGCGTTCGAGGAGCGCCTGCCGCTGCCGCGCCGCCGGCGTCGCCTGCGGCCGGCGCTCGCCGCCGCCGCCCTCGCCGTGCTCGCGCTCGCCGTTCCGGCGACCGGTGCCGACGACTGGCTGCGCGACCTGGTGCGGCCGGGCCGCGACGATGCCCGGCCCGCCCTGTCGTCCATCCCCGGTGGTGGACGCCTGCTGGTCCGATCGGACGCGGGTCCGTGGATCGTGAGCGCCGACGGGTCGAAGCGCCTCCTCGGCTCGTACGACGATGCCGTCTGGTCCCCGCACGGGCTCTTCGTCGCGGCGACCCGCCAGCGCGAGCTCGTCGCGCTCGATCCGCGCGGCCGCGTGCGCTGGTCGCTGGCCAGGCCGACCGCGATCAGCGGCGCACGCTGGTCGCCGAGCGGCTTCCGGATCGCCTACGTGACCGCTCCCGCGGCCGTCTCGAAGGTGCGGCCCCACGTGTCGACCGGAGCCTCGCTGCGCGTGGTGGCCGGTGACGGCACCGGCGACCGCCGGATCGCCGCGGGCGTGGCCGCGGTCCCGCCGGCCTGGAGACCCGGGGCGGAGCACGTCCTCGCGTACGCCGATCGCGCCGGACGCGTTCGCGTGGTGGCCCCCGACACGGGGCGCCTCCTCTGGACCGCGGCGGTCCGCGATCGGCCACGCCGGCTTCTCTGGTCGGGCGACGGCGAGCGCCTGCTGGCGGTCGCGGACGGGTCGATACGCGTGCTCGACGCGAGTGGCCGCACGCTGCGTGACGTTGCCGCGCCCGCCGGCACCACGACCGGCGCCGTGGCCTTCGCGGGGCGCGGGCGCCGGTTCGCCGTGGTCCGCCGCAGGCTGAGCGCCCGGCAGAGCGAGATCGCCGTGCTGCAGGCCGAGCGCGCCGTCCGGCCCGAGCGCAGGGTCTTCGCGGGCGCGGGCGAGCTCACCGACGTCGCCTGGTCGCCCGACGACCGCTGGCTGCTGGTCGGCTGGCCGAGCGCCGACCAGTGGCTGTTCGTTCGCTCGGGCGCGCCCGGGAAGCTGATCGCCTTCTCCGGCGTGGCCCGCCAGTTCAGCCCCGGCGCGAGCGGACGGGCCGCTTCCCCGCGCGTGGCGGGCTGGTGCTGCCCCCGCTAGCCGGCGGTGGCCGGCCGGCACCACAGCGCCAGCGCGGCGAAGCCGGCGTACATGGCGGTCTCGAGGTGCTCCACGAGCGGCTGCGACTCCTCGACCAGCCCGCGCACGTGCACGACGGCGAGCAGCGCCGCGGCGGCGGCCAGCAGCGTGAAGAGGGAGCCGTGGCGCTCGGGCGCGCGGGACGCCCACAGCGCCTGCCCGCTGATCGCGATCGCGACGGCGCCGAGGCAGCGTCCGAAGTAGGAGCCGAGGTCGGTGCGCTCCACGTCCCAGCCGAGCGCCTCGGCCCACTCGAACGGGACGAGGAAGAGCGGGAGCGCGAACAGGGCCAGGAAGAACGCGCCGGTCACGCCGAGGAAGACGCGCGCGCGGGTCGCCCCGGCGGGGGTCACCCCCGCGCGGGTCACCGCATCCTCCGCTCGCGGATCGCGAGGTACTCGGCGCGCGCGGCGAAGGTCGAGCGCATCTCGTCGCTCATCCGGTCGAGGAACTGCTCGCGGTAGGTGGCGTCGGTGAGGACGGCGATCGAGTAGTAGAGCGCGCTGATCGCCGCGATCCCGCCCGAGACGCGCAGGAGCTCGCCGGTCACCTGCACCCGCTCGCCGAGCACGTCGAGGGCGACGAGCTGGTCGCCGGCGGTGCCGAGCCACGACTCGCGCACCTCCGGCCCCACGGCGACCGCCCCGAAGACCACGAAGAACGCGCCGAGCCCGAGCGCGACCACGATCACCTGCAGGCCGTGCGTGAACAGCACGACGAGGCCGACGTTCACCCGCTGGCGGCGGCCGAGCGGGGGCCCGGCGTCGGCGGCCTCCTCGAGCCCGCGGACCTCCTGCGGCAGACGGACGACCAGGAAGAGCGTGCCGAGCGCCACGAGCAGACCGCCGAGCAGCGCCAGCAGCGAGTCCGGCGTGGTGGAGAGGACCTGCCACATCTCGGTGTTCACGAACAGGACGACCGCGAAGAGCAGCAGGAGCGGCAGCGCGCGCGTGAGCGTGACGACGGCGCTGGCCAGCTCGCGCACGAGCCGGATCGCCGCCTCGCGCAGGATGGCGGGCAGCGCGTAGCCGATCACCAGGTAGAGGAGCAGCAGCAGCCCGAGGTTGCCCGCGGCGGTCACGATCGCGCTCTCGACCTGCCCGCCGAAGATCAGCGGCAGGAGCGCTGGCACCAGCACGAAGACGGCCAGCTCCGTCCTGCCCACGCGCTCCGGCACCGAGAGGAAGCGCCGGCCGCGCATCCGGTTGACCGCACCGGCGGCGAGCAGCAGCAGCGCGAGCCCGCCCAGCGCGGCGGCGACGTTCGCCGCGAGCGGCCAGTCCTTGTCGATCGCGCCGAGCAGCTCCGCGACGAACACGAGGCCGAGCAGCGGGATCGCCCTGTTGAAGACGTCCCCGGCGGCGGTGTAGTCCTCGATGAAGAGCGGCAGCCCCGCCTTGCGGAAGCGCCGCTCGTACGCGGCGAGATCGTCCATCCGCTGGTACGTTCGCCGCCCGTCAAGGGGACCCCTCCCAAGGGCGATAAGGCCATATGGGACTGGAGCTCCTGATCGCCTCCGCCTGCGCGCTCGGCGTCGCGGGCGCCGGACTGCTCAGGGCGCACGCTCGGCGGCTGCCGCGCCGCCTGGCCGCAGCCGAGCGCGCCGCGCTCGCCGCGAGCGTGCACGACCCGAGCTTCGACCCCGGGGCGCTGCTGGACGCCGCCCGCCGCCACCTCGAGCCGATCGCCGGCCTCGGCGGCCACGAGCGGCGGAAGCCCTTCGAGGCCCGCTTCGGGCGCCACGCGCTCGATCCGTGGGGCCTGTGGGGAGGACCTGAGCATCCCGAGCTGCCGTTCGTCCTGCGGGTCGACAGGCCGGCGTTCCACATCGCGGCGCTCGAGCGCTCGAGCGACGACCGCATCGTCGCGGCGACCGTCCGCGTCGAGGCGCGCGTGCGGGCGGGGCATGCGCTCGACCCCGACCGGCCCGAACGCGATCCGGTCGGGCGGCGCCTGCGCCTGGTCACGTTCTGGATCTTCAGGCGCCGCGGCGGCGGGTGGGAGCTCGCGCGCGTGGAGCCGGGGCCCGCCGGCCGTCACCGCCTGTCCGATCCGAGCGGCGGCGCCGCCCTGATCCGCCGCGTGCGCGACGAGTCGGTGCACGAGCTGGTGGAGCCGCCGCAGTCGCCCGAGATCCCGTACGAGATCGCCGGCAACCTTCCTCACGACGCGGCCGAAGCGGTCGGCGACCTCGCCCTCGTGGACGACCGCTTCACGCGCGACGTGCTCGAGACGTCGGTGCGCGAGTTCGTGATTCGCTGGGAGCTCGCGGCGGGCGAGGACCGGGCGCCGCTCGACGAGGTCGCCTCGCCCGCTGCCGTGCGATCGCTGCTCGCCGGCGGGTACGTGATCCGCGGCGCGCGCGTGGAGACGGTGCGCCCGGCCCGGCTCTGGGCGCTGCGGGTGCCGCCGGAGCTCGACGTCGAGGTGGTCGTGCGCGCGTGGCGCGGGCCGCGCGGCAGCGTGCGCGGGGAGGTGATGGCCCGGCACCACTGGTGGCGGCTCAGGGCCACGACTTCGCGCGAGGTCCCGTGGCGGCTGATCACGGCCGACACGCGACCGCTCGACGCGCCGCCGCGCAAGCCGCTTCGCCCCCGGCGGGGCGCGCCAATCGGTGTTGCGGGTGCGCCACGCGGGTACCGTCCCCTTGGATGGCGGAAGTCCAGCAGCAGCTCGAACGAGCGGTAGGGGCAGTGAAGCCGCGGCTGCGCGGCGTCTCGCACATGTACGGCGCGATGGTGTCGGTCCCGCTCGGGATCGCGCTCGTGATCGCCGCGCCCGACGGGAAGGCCACGCTCGCGGCGGCGATCTACGCGTTCGCCGTCACCGGCCTCCTGACCACCAGCGCCACCTACCACCGCATCGATTGGCGCCGCCCGAGCGCCCGCGCGTGGATGCGCCGGCTCGACCACTCGATGATCTTCGTGCTGATCGCCGGCACCTACACGCCGTTCTCGCTGCTCGTGCTCGAGGGCTCGCTCTCCACCGCCGTGCTGATCGTGGTGTGGGCGGGCGCGCTCGGCGGGATCGTGCTCAACCTCGTCTGGATCACCGCGCCGAAGTGGGTCACGGCGACGGTCTACGTCGCGCTCGGCTGGGTCGCCGTGATCGCGATGCCGCAGCTCGCCGAACGGCTCGGCGCGGTCGGCGTGGCCCTGCTGATGGGCGGTGGGCTCCTCTACACGGCGGGGGCGATCATCTACGC
>DASVVS010000064.1:0-10787 GCA_036386455.1 Thermoleophilaceae bacterium | reverse complement strand
ATGCCGGGAAGGTACCGGCAGCCTGGCGCGGCGACGCTACGCGGCCTGCTGGGCCCAGTCGCGCACGAGCCGCGCGTAGTGCCCGCCGGCCTCGACCAGCTCGTCGTGCGTGCCCTGCTCGACCACCCGGCCGTGCTCGAGCACCACGATGCGCGCGGCGCCCCGGATCGTCGAGAGGCGGTGGGCGATCACGATCGCGGTGCGCCCGGCCAGCAGACGCCGCAGCCCCTGCTCGATCCGCGCCTCGGTGCGCACGTCCACGTTCGATGTCGCCTCGTCGAGGATGAGGATGCGCGGGTCGGCGATCGCCGCGCGCGCGAATGCCACCAGCTGGCGCTGCCCGGCCGACAGGTGCCCGCCGCGCTCGCCGACCTCGGTGTCGTAGCCGTCCTCCAGCCGCTCGACGAACTCGTGCGCCCGCACGGCCCGCGCGGCCTCCTCGACCTCCTCGCGGGTGGCGTCGGGGCGGCCGAACGCGATGTTGTCGGCGATCGTGCCGGAGAACAGGAAGCCCTCCTGCGGCACGATCCCGAGCTGCGAACGCAGCGAGCGCTCGGCCACGTCGCGCAGGTCGTGCCCGTCCACGAGCACGCGGCCCGAGGTGGGGTCGTGGAAGCGCGCCACCAGCTTCGCGAGCGTGGACTTGCCGGCGCCGGTGGCGCCCACGAGGGCGACGGTCTGTCCCGGAGCCACGTCGAGCGTCACGCCGTCGAGCGCACGGGTGGACTCCTCGCCGGTCGAGTACTCGAAGACCACGTCCTCGAAGCGGATCTCCCCGCGGAGCGGCGGCAGCTCGACGGCATCCGGCCCGTCGCTCATCTCGGGCTCCTCGTCCAGCAGCTCGAAGATCTTGTCGAGCGCGGCCATGCCGGACTGGTAGGTCGTGTAGAGCTGCGACAGCTGCTGGATCGGGTCGAAGAAGCTCTGCAGGTAGAAGACGAAGGAGGCCAGCACTCCGATCGTGACCGCGTCCTCGACCACCTGGTGGCCGCCGTAGAGCAGGATCGCGGCCGTCGCCACCGCGGACACCATCTCGACCGACGGGAAGTACGCGGCGTTCAGGTAGACCGTCTTCATGTTCGCCACGCGGTTGTCGTCGTTCAGCTCGGCGAAGCGCGACTTGTGGCTCTCCTCGCGGCCGAACGTGCGCACGACCCGCACGCCGGAGAGCGTCTCCTGGAGGTAGGCGGTCACGTAGGCGACCGTCTCGCGGGTGAGGCGGTACGCGCCCGCCGAGGCGATCCGGAACGCCACGCTCATCACCGCCAGCACCGGGAAGACCGCGAACGTGACGAGCGCCAGGCCCGGGTCGAGGAACAGCAGGATCGCCGTGATCCCGACCAGGGTCAGCGTAGACGAGAACAGCGTGACCATCCCGTCCGTCACGAGCTGGTCGAGCGCCTGCACGTCGTTCGTGATCCGCGAGATCAGCACGCCGGTCTTGCGGCGGGCGTAGAAGCCGATCGACATCCGCTCGAGGTGGCGGAAGATCTGGAGCCGCAGGTCCTGGAGCGCGCGCTGGCCGACCCAGTTGACGAGATACGTCTGCGCGTAGGTGGCGCCCCAGTTGAGCAGCGCCATCAGCACGAACAGGCCGACGATCAGCTCGAGCGCGCCGGCGTCCCTCGCGCGGATGCCGTCGTCGATCGCGCGGCCGGCGAGGTAGGGGGGCACGAGCGCCGCCCCGGTCGCGATCAGCATCGCGGCGAACGTGAGGATCACGCGCCCGCGGTAGGGACGCAGCAGCCGCACGAGGCCGCCCAGCCGCGCCCGCCGCTCCGCCCGCGTCGTCTCCTCGTGGCGGAGCCGCATCACAGCCCCGCCAGCTCCTGCTCGGCCTCGGCCGGCTTGCGGGTAAGGAAGACGCGGTCCGGGAGCCCGCGCTCGGCGATCTCCGCGTACAGCGGCGAGCTCTCCACCAGCTCCTCGTGCGTGCCGCGCGCGGCCACGGCGCCGTCCTCGAGCACCACGATCTCGTCCGCCAGCGCGATCGTGGAGAGGCGGTGCGCGATCACGAAGGTCGTGCGGTCGCGCATCAGCTCGCGCAGCGCGCTCTTGATGGCCGCCTCCGTGGTCGCGTCCACGCTCGAGGTCGCGTCGTCGAGGATCAGGATGCGCGGGTCCTTGATGATCGCCCGCGCGATCGCCACGCGCTGGCGCTGGCCGCCCGAGAGCGTCATGCCGCGCTCGCCGACGCGCGTGCCGTACCCGTCCGGCAGGCCCGCGACGAAGTCGTGGATCCCCGCGCGGCGCGCGGCCTGCTCGACCTCCTCGTCGCTCGCGTCCGGCCGGGCGTAGGCGATGTTCTCGCGGATCGTGGCCGAGAACAGGAACGGGTCGTCGGACACGAGGCCGACCTCCGAGCGCAGCGACTCGAGGTCCACGTCGCGCAGGTCGGCTCCGTCCACCGTCACTGTCCCGCTGTCGGGGTCGTACAGGCGCGGGATCAGCGCGACCAGCGTGGTCTTGCCGGAGCCCGTCGGGCCGACGATCGCGACCGTGCGCCCGGGCGGCACCTCCAGGTCCACGTCGCGCAGCACCGGCTGCCCGTCGCCGTAGGCGAAGGAGACGCCGCGCAGCTCCACCCGCCCGTCGCCGGCCGGAAGCGGCTCCGCGCCGGGCGGCGAGGTCATGCGCGGCTCGCGGTCGAGCAGCTCGAACACGCGCGCGCCGGAGGCCACCGCGCGCTGGGCCATCCCGAGCGCGATGCCGAGCATCCGCACCGGGCCGATCAGCAGCAGCGTGTAGCCGTAGAAGGCCACGAACTCGCCGACGGTGATCGTCTCGTCGATCGCCTGGCGGCCGCCCACGAGCAGCAGGGCGGCGAGGCCGAGCTGGGGGAGGAAGCCGATGAACGGGTTGTAGAACGCCCTCAGCCGGGTGGAGACCATCGACTGGTCGAACACGCGCGCGGCCGCCCGGCGGAAGCGCGCGAGCTGGCGCTCCTCGCGCGCGAACGCCTTGACGAGCCGGATGCCGGAGATGCTCTCCTCGGCCTCGGCCGTCAGTTCGGCGATGCGCTGCTGCACCTCCTGGCTCGCCGGGCGGTTGCGGACGCCGTAGCGGTAGGCGGCCACGAACACGAACGGCGCGGGCGCGAGCGCGATCGCCGCGAGGCCGGCGTTGGTCACGAGCATCACCGTCGCGGCCACGATCAGCGTGACGAGCGACTGCCCGATGAAGATCAGCCCGTAGCCGAGGAAGAAGCGGACGGCCTGGAGGTCGACCGTCGAGCGCGACATGAGCTGACCGGTCTGCTGCTCGTCGAAGAACGCGACCTCGAGCGACTGGAGGTGCGAGTACACGCGGTTGCGCAGGTCGTACTCGACCCCGAGGGAGACGCGGCCGGCGATCACCCGCCGCGTGACCGTGAGGGCGAGCCGCAGCAGGCCGGCCACGAGCATCGCGAGCGCGAGCGGCCACAGGTTCGTCTCGCCGCGCCGGACCTCGTCGATCGTCTCGCCGACGAGGAACGGGATCAGGATGCCGGCGACCATCGCGGCGGCCGCGAGCACGAACGACACGATCACGCCCCGGCGGTAGGGGCGCAGGAAGCCGAGCAGGCGGACGAAGATCTTCACCGGCCCCTACTTTACTTAATGAAGTACCCGACCCACCGCCTGCGCGCGGTAGTCGAAGATGCGCTGGAGGTCGCGGCCCACGAACAGCCTGTGCGCCAGGTCGCCGAGCGGGCCGAGCGGCAGGTCGTAGTCCACCCGGTCGCGCATGATCGTGCCGCCGTCCGGCGCGGGGGTGAAGAGGTGCTCGTGGTGCCAGGTCCGGTAGGGGCCGCGCACCTGGAGGTCCACGAAGCGGTCCGGCGGCTCCCAGACCTCGATCCGGGTCAGCCAGCGGACCGGCACGCGGTGCAGGCGCAGGCGGTACTCGATCAGCGTCCCGGGCCGCATCTCGATCGCGCCCGGCCCGGTCACGCGGAAGCCGAGCCACGGCGGGGTGATCCGCTCCAGATTGAGCGCGTCGGCGAAGAACGGGAAGACGTCCTCGGGCGCGCCGGGGAGGTGCTGGTGTCGCTCGAGCCGGTGCATTTGCAAGGGGTACGCGCCCCGCGGTGCCGCCGGACGCCTCGCTAGAGTGCCAGCCGTCTTGCGCCGCCCCCTGCTCCTCATGCTCATCGCCGCCCTGCTCGGGGTGGGTCTCGTCGCCGGCTGCGGTGGGGACGACGGCCCCAGCGCCAAGGAGCAGTTCGAGAAGGACTACGGCGAGGTCAACGACGACCTGCTGTCGCTCAGCGAGGAGGTCGGGACGGCGGTGAACACCGCGCGCGGGAAGTCCGACGCGCAGCTCGCCACGCAGTTCGCATCGCTCGGCGAGCGCACCCAGGAGGTCAGGGGCGATCTCGACGAGCTGGATCCGCCCGAGGAGTACCAGGACCTCACGGAGCGACTGTCGAAGGCGATCGACGTGGTGGCCACCGACCTCACCGAGATCGGCGAGGCGGCCGACGCGAACGACGCTACCGCGGCTCGCGCGCAGGCCGTCGAGCTCGGCCGTCACTCGGTCGAGGTGCGCACCGCGCGCCGCGAGCTCGCGCGCCGGACCGGCGCGAAGGTCACGAGCGGCTCGGAGTAGCCGGCCGGGCCGGGCTCGCTAGCCGGCCGAACGCGGCTCGCGCGCGGAGGGGTCCAGCTCCTCCTCGGGCACTCGCAGCACCAGCTCGGCCAGGTCGTCGGCCGGCGATTCGATCGGGTCCTCCCGCAGGGCGTTCGCCTCGACGTCGCGCAGCACCGACTCGGCCTCCTCGCAGAAGACCTCCACCACGTGCGGGTCGAACTGGGTGCCCGCGCAGCGGCGCAGCTCGGCGAGCGCGTCGTCGAGCGGCACGGCCGGCTGGTACGGGCGGTTGGTGGTCATCGCGTCGAACGCGTCGCAGACAGCGATGATCCGCGCCCCGAGCGGGATCTCGTCGCCGGCGAGGCGGTCCGGGTAGCCGGTGCCGTCCCAGCGCTCGTGCGAGTAGCGCACGAGCTTGCCGATCTTCCGCAGCGCCGGGGCGACCGCGAGGATCCGCTCGCCCACCACGGTGTGCTGCTTGATCATCGCGCGCTCGCGCTCGTCCAGCGAGGCGGGCTTCTCGAGGATCGCGTCCGGCACCGCCATCTTGCCGATGTCGTGCAGCTCCGCGGCCTTCGTGACCTCGTCGACCTGCTCGGTGTTGAGCGAGAAGCGGCGCGCGACCGCGTGGGCCAGCGAGGCGACGCCGCCGATGTGCTCGTCGAGGTCGGGGCGGCGCTCGCGAAGGGCCTGCATGAGCACGTCGCGCACCTGCGATCCGTCGCGTGACTTGCGCCGGTCGCCCTTCTGCTCGTAGAGGCGCTTGTCGGCGAGCTGGAGCGCGAGCGTCACGTCGCGCGCCTCGTCGGGGATCACGACCGAGCCGTACGAGGGGGTCACCGCGAAGCCCTTGCCGCGCTCCGAGAGAGCGGCGACCGTGTCGGCGAGCTCGTCCTCGAGCTCCCCGGTCTCGGTGCTCAGCAGCGTGCAGAACTCGTCGCCGCCGGGGCGGTATGCCGTTCCGCACTCCGTGACGGCCTCGGCCAGGGCGCGTCCCAGGCGCGTGAGCAGCGCGTCGCCGGCCGGGTGGCCGAAGGTGTCGTTGTAGCCCTTGAAGCCGTCGAGGTCGTACAGGACCAGCACCGTGGGCTGGTCCTTCTCGAGCGCGGCCTCCACGTCGGCCATCAGGCGACGCCGGTTGCCGAGCCCGGTCAGGGCGTCGGTGAGCGCCTCGCGCTTGCTCGCGTCGGCGATCTGGAGGTTCTCGAGGACCGTGAGCGCCAGGCGCACGACGATCAGGAACAGCGAGGAGGTGGCGAGCTCGTAGCCGGCCATGTGCAGCTCCTGCACGAGGCCCGAGAGCAGCAGAGCGAGGGCCGTGAGCGATACGACCACCGGGAACATCAGCAGCCGCAGGCTCGTGCCGCTGACGCGCGCCTGCACCGGCGCCGCGCGCCAGCCGGCCTCGGCCAGGGCCAGTGCCGCGGCGGGCCAGAGCCAGTCGAGCTCGTTGCGAGTGTCGTTGCTCGTGGCCGCGGCCCAGAGCGAGAAGGCGTCGGTGACCGCGATGGCGGTGAACGCGGCGGCGGCGCCGCCGAGCGCGGCGCTGGGGCGCCAGCCGGTCATGGCGAGCGCGAACAGCACGAAGGCGACGATCAGCAGGTCCGCGAGCGGGTAGCTGATCGTCCCGAGGATCTCGAGCGTGCTGCCGTGCGTGTTCGCGAGCACGGGCGGGAAGACGAACGCCGCCACGAGCGCGGACGCCGACAGCGCGCCGGCCAGGCCGTCGAGCCAGAGCGTGGTGAAGAAGGTCTTGAGCTGCGCGCGCAGCAGCAGCGCCATCGTGAGGCACGCGAGCGGGTAGAACGCGAGCGACAGGAGGTTCGGCGTCGAGAACGCGGAGCCGGAGTGGCCGAGTGCGAACAGCACCTCGCCCGCGGTCCAGGTGGCGATCGCCATGCCGGCGACGAACCAGGCGACGCGCTGGGCACGCACCAGAGCCGAGCGAGCGAGGCAGAGGAAGGCGCCGCAGGTGAGCAGGCCGCTGTGGATCCAGTGGCTCGTGCCGCTGTCGGTCCACCCGTCGCCGATGCCGGCGAGGAGGCAGACGGCGTAGACGAGCGTCGCCGCCGCGGCGATGCCGCGGATGGCGGCGAGGAAGCCGCCCACGCCGCGGCCGACCGAGCGCGGGTGACGCTGCGGGCGCTCGTCGACGGTGTGGGTGTCCTGGGCGAGGGTGATCATCGGATCAGCAGAAGACGGCGATGTGGAACGGGAGGTTCGTGGCGCCGATGCTGCCGCCGCCCTGGTCGCCTGCCGTCGAGACGAGGACGTCCTTGACGTCGTCGCCCGCGCGGCGCGGCCGGGCGACGCCGAACGGGCCGAAGTCGTCGTCGGGGTCGGCGACGGTCGCCATGTAGGAGCAGTTCGACACGTCCGTGCCGAAGTCGACCCTGTAGGTGAAGGTGACCGGAGCGCTCGCGGTCACGCCGCCGCTCGAGCGCGCGACGGTTCCGTCGACCGCGACGACCGCCCAGTACTTCGCCGCCGGCGTGCCCGCCGGACCCTGGAGCCCCTGCGGTCCCTGCTCGCCCTGGGGGCCCTGCGGGCCCTGCGGGCCCTGGGGACCCTGCGCACCGTTGGTCCCGTTCGTGCCGTTGGAGCCCGCGGCACCGGTGTCGCCCTTGTCGCCCTGAGGGCCGGCCGGGCCGGTGGGGCCGGCGTCGCCCTGCGGGCCGGCGGGGCCGGTGAGGCCGATCGGGCCCTGGGGACCGGTCGGGCCGACCTCACCCTGCGGACCGGTCTCGCCCTGCGGGCCCTGGGGTCCGACCGGCCCCTGAGGTCCGATCTCGCCCTGGATGCCCTGAAGCCCCTGGATGCCCTGCGGGCCGGTCTCGCCCTGGATGCCCTGCGGGCCGGCGGGCCCGGTCTCGCCCTGCGGGCCCTGCGGCCCGGTCGGCCCGGTGTCGCCCTGCAGGCCTTGAGGCCCGGTCTCGCCCTGGATGCCCTGCGGGCCGGCGGGGCCGGTCTCGCCCTGAGGCCCGATCTCGCCCTGCACGCCCTGAAGTCCCTGGATGCCCTGCGGGCCGGTCTCGCCCTGCAGGCCTTGAGGCCCGGTCTCGCCCTGGATGCCCTGCGGGCCGGCGGGGCCGGTCTCGCCCTGCGGCCCGGTCTCGCCCTGGACGCCCTGAAGCCCCTGGATGCCTTGCGGGCCGGTCTCGCCCTGGATGCCCTGCGGCCCGGCGGGCCCGGTCTCGCCCTGCGGGCCCGTCGGACCGGTCGGCCCGATCTCGCCCCGCGCGCCGGCGGCGCCGGTCTCGCCCGTCTCGCCGCGCGCGCCGGCCGCACCCGTCTCGCCCTTCTCTCCGCGGGCCCCGGTGTCGCCCTTGGGCCCGCGCGAGCCGTCCGAGCCGGCCGCGCCGCGCGCGCCCTGCTCGCCCTGGCGCCCGGATGCGCCGTTCTCGCCGTCCTTGCCGTCGGCTCCGTCCTTGCCTCGAAGGCCCGGACGCCCGGGGCGGCTCTCGCCGATCGGTCCGCGGGAGCCGGCCGGACCGCGCTTGCCGTCGCTGCCCCGCTCACCGCGCTGGCCGGGGAGGCCGCGCGGACCCTGGAGGCGAGGCATCTCCTCGAGCGCCCGCTCGAGGTCGTCCTTGCTGATCGCGGCGCCGTCCTTGATCGGGATCACGACGCGCTTCTTCCGCTTGCAGCCCTTTGCCGGACGGGCGCGGCCGCGCGTGTCGTCGTCGCGCTTGCAGTCGATCTCGTCGTACTCGACGTCGGCGCGCTTGAGCGCGCTGCCCTCGGCCATGAGCGAGGTCGCGAGGACGACCCCGACGAAGAGGGTTGAGAATCCGGTGACGGCATACCGGAACAACCTGGACCTTGTCCAAGGAAGCATCGGTGCTGTATCGGTGGCCTACGCCGCTTCCTTGACGGCAAATCTCGTCCCTAGCAGTAGATGGCGAGGTGGAACGGGCGATCGCGCGCCGATCCCCCGCTTGGGTGGGCACCGTCGAAGGTCTGCACAGCGACGACGTTCGCGGAGCGCCGGAAGGTGTGGATGATTCCAACGGCGGGCGCCGTGGTGCCGGTTCCGCCGATCTGCGCTACGTAGGCGCACTGGGTGATGTCGGTGCCCACGCTCACGCTGTAGTCGCCCACCGCGAGACGGGACGCCGTGACGCCGCTGGTCGACCTGCTGACGGCGCCGGTGTCGTCCACGACCGCCCAGTACTTGGTCGCCTCGGGGCCCTGGACACCCTGCGGGCCCTGCGCGCCGGTCGCCCCGGTCGCCCCGGTGTCGCCCTTGTCTCCCTTGTCGCCCTTCGCGCCCTGGGGACCCTGCGGTCCCTGCGCGCCCGTGGCGCCGGTGGAGCCCGTCGCGCCCGCGGCGCCCTGTAGGCCCTGGGGCCCCTGCGGGCCGGCGGGGCCGGTGTTGCCCTGCGGTCCGGCCGGACCGGTCACGCCGATGGGGCCCTGCGGACCGGTCGCCCCGGTCTCGCCCTGGATGCCCTGCGCGCCCTGGATGCCCTGCGCGCCCTGGGGTCCGACCGGCCCCTGAGGCCCGACCTCGCCCTGCACGCCCTGAAGTCCCTGAATTCCCTGGGGGCCCTGCGCGCCGGTTGCGCCCTGCGCCCCGGTCTCGCCCTGCGGGCCGGTGTCGCCCTGCGGGCCCTGCGGACCCGTGGCGCCCTGCGGGCCTGCGGGCCCGGTGTCGCCCTGAGGGCCCTGCGGACCGGTCGGCCCGATCTCGCCCTGCGGGCCGATCTCGCCCTGCACGCCCTGAAGTCCCTGAATTCCCTGCTCGCCCTGAAGTCCTTGCGGGCCTGCGGGCCCGGTCTCGCCCTGCGGGCCGGCGGGCCCGGTCTCGCCCTGGGGCCCGGTGGCACCGGTCTCGCCCTTCTCGCCCTGGGCCCCGGTATCGCCCTTCTCGCCCTGAGGCCCGATATCGCCCTGCACGCCCTGAAGTCCGGTCTCGCCCTTCTCGCCCTGCGCCCCCGTCTCGCCCTTCTCACCACGCGCGCCGGCGGGACCGCGGTCGCCCTCCTTGCCCTCGGCTCCGCGAGCTCCCTCGGCGCCACGGGCGCCCGGGCCGCCGGAGTGGCCGTTCGTGCCGTCGTCGCCGTTCGCGCCGGGCTTGCCGCGTGAGCCGTCGTCGCCGTTGGCTCCGCGGGTGCCCTGCTGGCCGCGCTTACCGTCGCGGCCGCGCTCGCCGCGCTGGCCCTGGAGGCCGCGAGGCCCCTTCAGGCGCGGCAGCTCGGCGAGCGCCCGCTCGAGCTCGGCCTCGGAGATCTGAGCCTTGTCGTCGATCGGGATGACGACGCGCTTCTTGCGCTTGCAGCCCTTCGCGGGGCGCGCGCGTCCCTTCGTGTCGTCCTTGGGCTTGACGCAGTCGACGGCGTCGTACTTCACGTCCGCGCGTTTGAGCGCGCTGCCCTCGGCCATGAGCGAGGTGGCGAGCACGATCGCGACGAAGACCGTCGAGAATCCGGTCACGGCATACCGGAACCACCTGGATCCAGTCCATGGAAGCATCGGTTAGGTATCGGCGTGGCACCGCAGCGCTTGATACGCAAGCGGTAACTGGCGCGAGGCCGACCCCTGTGCCGGGAGGCCGCGTCAGTCGCAGGCGTTGACCGCGCGCAGGCGCTCGGTCACGTACGACAGCTTGATCGGCCCGGTGTCGCGCCGGTCGCGCGAGACGAACGCGGAGACGCCCACGGGCGGATACTTCGCGTTGGCCGCCTCGATGCAGGCCCGCTCGTCGGTCGCATCGGCGGTCTGCCAGAGCGCCCACGCGGCCACGATCGAGGCGATCGCGATGACCAGCGCCAGGAGCGGCATGAGGCGTTGCAGGGCGTCCACGCCGGGCCTCTTCGTCGGACGCCCCGCCGATCCTCCTCCGGTCGGCGCCGGACCCGCTCAGTCGATGACGATCCCGACCACCACGCGCGTGATCTTGCCCTTCGAGATCCAGAAGTCGGTGATCCGCTCCCCGGGCTCGCCATTGCCGGTGTGGCAAGAGCGGAACCCATCGAACGTCTCGCACTTGAGCTTCGGGTGCTTCTGCTTGAGCGCCTTCTCGGTGTTGCCGACGCCGATCCCCTTCGAGGTGCGATCACCGCGGCCGACCGTGTGAACGGCGGTCACGTTCTCGTCGCCCTGAAAGAAGACGCGCACGCCGCCCTCGTAGAAGTACTGCCGGAACGGGCCGAACTCGTTGCTGCCCGTCTTGACGAGGCCGGGCGTGCCGAGCGCCGCCTGCACCTGGGCCT
>DASVVS010000063.1:0-11862 GCA_036386455.1 Thermoleophilaceae bacterium | reverse complement strand
GGGGGCGACGGCGAGGCGCTCGTGCGGCCGCTCGCGGTGGCCACGTGCGACCTCGACACAGCGTTCCTGACCGGCGCCGTGCCGGTCGGCGAGCCGTTCCCGCTGGGGCACGAGTGCATCGGCGAGGTGGTGGACGTGGGCGACGCGGTGACGTCGGTCGCGCCGGGCGATCGCGTCGTGATCCCGTTCCAGATCTCGTGCGGGGAATGCGACGCCTGCCGCGCCGGGCACACGTCGAGCTGCACCGCCGTGCCGCGCGGGTCGGCGTACGGGATGAAGCCGCTCGGCGGCGACTGGGGCGGCGCGCTGTCCGAGCTCGTGCGCGTGCCGTTCGCCGACGCGATGCTGGTGCCGCTGCCCGACGGGCTCGATCCGGCGGACGTCGCCTCGGTGGCGGACAACGTGCCGGACGGCTTCCGCACGGTCGCCGCCCCGCTGGCGGCCGCGCCGGGCGCCGAGGTGCTGGTGGTGGGCGGCTTCGCGCGCAGCGTCGGGCTCTACGCGGCCGCCTGCGCGGTGGCGCTGGGCGCGGGCCGCGTGGTCTACGCCGACGTGGACGAGGGGCGGCTCGAGCGCGCCGCGGCGGTGGGGGCCGAGCCGCTGACCGTGACGGCCGGCGACGGCGGCGAGGCGGAGTGGCCCAAGCGCCTCGGCCGCTTCCCGGTCACGGTCGACGCGAGCGGCGACCACGCGGGCCTCCACGCGGCGATCCGCTCGACCGCTCCGAACGGCACCTGCACGAGCGTGGCGATCTACTTCGAGCCGGAGACGCCGCTGCCGATGCTCGAGATGTACACCCGCGGCTGCACGCTGCACACCTCGCGGGTGCACGCGCGGGCCACGATCCCGAGCGTGCTCGAGCTGGTCGCCGGCGGGCGCCTCGAGCCGCAGCGGGTCACGAGCGCGGTGGTCGGCTTCGACGACGCCGAGGAGGCGCTGCGCGATCCACCGACCAAGCTCGTGCTCGTCGCGGACGCGTCTGGGTAGATTCAGCGCATGACCACCGGCGGCTCTGAGGCGATCACCGCGGAGGGCCTGCGCGCGCTCGAGGCCGAGATCCAGGAGCTCGAGACCAGCGGGCGCCTCGCGATGTCGGAGCGGATCAAGGCGGCGCGCGAGCTCGGCGACCTGAAGGAGAACGCCGAGTACCACATCGCCAAGGAGGACCAGGCGCACCTGGAGACCAAGATCAAGCGCCTGCGGGCGCGGCTCGTGGCGGCCAAGGTGGTCGAGGCCGACGCGGGCGAGGCGGTGTTCGCGTTCGGGCGGACTGCCGAGGTGCTCGACGAGGCGACCGGCAAGGTGCACACGTGGACGATCGTCGGCCCGACCGAGGCCGAGATCACGGCGGGCCGGCTGTCGGCCGAGTCGCCGGTCGCGCAGGCGCTGCTCGGGCGGGGCCCGGGCGATCGCGTGGAGGTGCAGACGCCGCGCGGCGCCCGCGCCTACGTGGTCCAGAAGCTGGTCTGATGCCGCGCATCGCTCGCCTGGCGGTGGCCGTGATCGCGGCCATCACGCTGTGTGGCGGGCTGTCCGGCTGCGGCGACGACGACGTGGACCGGCTCGCGGAGGACGCACGCTCCAAGCTGGACGAGGTGCGGGCCGGCGCCGAGCGCAGGGCGGAGGAGGCGCGCGAGGAGTTCGAGCGCCGCCGCGAGCGCTTCGGCAAGCGGATCGAGGAGGTGCTCGCCGACCTCGAGGGGGTCTTCGAGCGGCCGGGCGAGACCAGCCCCGTCGTCCGCTCGCGCGGGCGCAACGAGCCGCAGACGATCGACGCCTTCCTCACCGGCGTCCTGGAGGACGTCGACCGCTACTGGACGCGCACGTTCGACGCGGCCGGGTTGCCGGAGCCGCGCGTGGGCTACGAGTGGGTGGCACCGGGCGGGGTCGCGCTCACTTCGTGCGGGTCGCCGGCGCGCGACTCGTCCGCGCTCTACTGCCCGGCCGACGACACGATCTACATCGGGCAGCAGTTCGCCGCCGACCTCTACCGGGGGGTGCTGCGCGGGCTGCCGGGCGAGTCGGCCGGCTACGGGCGGGCGGTGGGCGACTTCGCCGTCGCGTACGTGCTCGCGCACGAGTACGGGCACAACCTGCAGCAGGAGCTGGGGGTGTTCGACAACAGCGTCAGCTCCACGGCGCGGCCGTTCGAGCTGCAGGCGGACTGCATGGCGGGTACGTGGGCGTTCTCCGTCTACGAGGAGGGGCTGCTGCGGCCGGGCGACCTCGAGGAGGCGACGAACGCGGCGCTGGCGGTCGGCGACTTCGACAGGGGCAACGAGCAGCACCACGGGACGCCGACCGAGCGGCGCGATGCCCTGCTCGCGGGCTTCGACAGCGGCGACCCGTCGGTCTGCAGCCGCTACCTGCCCACCTAGACCACTTGACCGCGGGAGAGCCCGCGAAGATACTCGCGCGCTCTACCCCATTCCGAGGAGGCTGAGCACGTGTCGGTGAAGGAACATGAGGCTGCGCTCCGGTCGTACGACGAGGCGCTGAGCCGCCTGTACGGGAGCTCGGTCAGCACGCTGGTCGAGCCCGGCGGCGATGTGCCGGCACTGGCCGACGTGGACGCGGCGCTGGTCGAGGACGCGCTGCTGGAGTCGGAGCGGGTGGGCGACACGGCGGCGAAGCTTCTGCGCGACGACGACCCGAGCGTGCGCGAGATGGGGGAGGCGCAGCTTGCGGCGCTCGCGGCCACCGACTTCGCGGTGGCGGTCGATCTCGCCGCTCAGGACGAGGAGGTGCAGGCCTCGGCCAAGCTCGCGCTGCCCCAGGCCCGCGGGCAGGTCGCGTTCGTGCTCGACGCCGACCTCAGGGAGGGCACGCCGGTCGACGGGGCGTCGGCGCGGCGGGTGCGGGCACTCGCCGAGGGCGACGACAACACGCCGGCGGCTCTGATCAAGACCGTCGACGCCGCCTTCGACACCGTGCGCGACGAGGTCGAGGAGGTGATCAAGGCCGGCGCGAAGGGGATGGCGGAGGCCGGCCTGGACGCGGCCCTCGGCGCGGCGGCCTCAGGGGTCTTCGCCAAGCTGCCCGACAACGCCAAGCGCGCCCTGCGCTGGGCGATGGGCTGGATCAGGAAGGGCGTCGAGAAGCTGATGAAGCTGCTCGGCAAGGAGGCGCTCGAGGCGATTCGCAAGTGGCTCGGCGAGCACGGCATCGACGCCGTGCTCGATTGGGCCTATGAGACGAAGGATCTGAAGGCGGAGTGCGCCGAGCGCGTGCAGGGCGCCTCGCCGGACAAGGACTTCGCGGCGGCCGGGGAGGCGATCCAGAAGGTGGTCGGCAAGCACGGCTCCCAGAAGAAGGTGATCCTCGAGGCCTTCAAGTGGGTGGGGCGCGCGCACAAGGTGCTCACGGTGCTCTGGCCCCCGCAGGCGCCCCTGATCGCGGGAGCGGCGTACGGCGTCGGCGTCGGGTACGGGATCGTCTCCGGTGGCGACTACGTCGATTGGCGCCGGTTCGAGGACGTCAAGGTTCTCGACCGGGTGGCCGGCATCAGGAAGACCCTGGACACGGCGCTGGCGTAGCGCTGGGCGGGGGCTACCCTCTCTGGGGTATGTCCACCGCTCCCAACCAGCGCAGCGTCAAGATCGGCGAGGACGAGCGCACCGGGTGGTCCTCGGACCGCCCGCGGCGCACCGGCGGGCCGCCGCGGCCCGCCGACGTGTCCGTGCGCTGCCGGGTGCTCTCGCCGTCCTCGCAGCTGCGCTACTCGCCGGGCAGCCTGCTGGTGATCGTCTCGGCCTCGCCGGACGCTCGCGACGCCTTCGCGGGACGGGTGCTCGAGAGCCCCGGCCTGCTGCTGTCGGTCGATCGCGTCAAGTCGCTCCTGACCGGCAAGGGAGTGGCGGAGGACGTGGCCGCCGAGCGCGCGCCCGAGCTGCTCGACGGCGCCGTGCAGAAGCGGCTCGAGGCGAACGAGACCGTGGTGGTCGCCGCCGCCGGGCTCGACGCCGAGGAGCGCGAGCGCTACGTGCGGATGGCCCACCGGCTGCGGCGGCCGCGCCACATCATCCTCGTGGAGGCGGGCCGCGACCAGGTGGACGACGAGCAGCGGCCGGTCCTGAACGACCTGCGCCGCCGGCTCGACGCCGCGGAGCTGGGGGCCGAGGGCTTCCAGACCGCCCTGCGGCTGGGCGGCCAGTCGGTCGCCGAGCTCAAGCGGATCGTCTTCCGCCCCGAGCCGCGCGACGACTAGCGGCGTAGCCGCGATCGCGTAGGCCGCGGCGCCTCCGCGCGGGCTTTGGCGAACCCGCGCCCACTCCTTGCCATCTCCTTAACCGCGGCTTGCCCGCCGCTGGAGGACGCGTCCGATGCTCGATGGGACCTGACCTGGCCCCAGACGAGAGGACCACCCATGGCCGGAACCCGCACGACGATCGCAACCGCAGGAACGCTCGCCGCTCTCGGCGTGCTGACCGCGTTCGCGTCCGGCGCTGGCGAGAAGCCCGAGGCCGAGCCGGCCGGTGCCGCCGTCGCGGCGCCCAAGACCGAGGTTCGCACGAAGGTGATCGAGCGCACGATCCGCCGCCGCGAGGGCGGCGGCGGTGGTGGCGGCGGCGCACGCTCGGACGGCGGCTCGGGTGGCGGCGGCTCCGCGAGCGGCGGCGGCGGTGGCGGTCCGCGCATCGTCCGCGCTGCGACCCCGGCTCCCGCTCCGGCCGCTCCCGCCGCGGCCGGACACGACGCCGGCGACGACCACGGCCGCGGGCGCGGTGGCGACGACGACGGCGACAGCTCCGGCCACGGCCGCGGGCGCGGTCGCGGCGGCCACGGCGGCGGCGGCGACGACGACGGCGGCGGCGACGATGACTGAGCCGCGCCCGAAGGCCAACCCGCAGCGCCAGGCCACGACCGCGTGGACCGGCTCGATCGCGGCGTTCGCGGTCGTGCTCGGCGCGCTCGGCTGGCAGGTGGCCACCGGTCGCGACCCGGCGATCGGCGCCGGTGAGTCGGTGGCCGCCAAGCCGAAGCCCAAGCGCGTGATCGTGCGCCGGATCGTGAAGCGCACGATCATCGTGACCTCGCCCGCACCGGGCGGCGGTGGCGGTGGCGGCGGCGGCTCCGCGGCCTCCTACGGCGGAGGGGCGGGCGGCGGCGCGGCCGGCGGCGGCTCCACCGGCGGAGGCGGCTCCGCGGGCGGCGGCTCCGCGAGCGGCGGCGGTGGCGGGGGAGGGGCAGCCCCGGCACCCGCGGCACCGGCACCGGCCCCGGCCCCGGCGGCCCCGGCCACGAGCGCGTCATGAGCCCGTCTCGCAACGCCGTCCTGCCCGATGCAGCCATGCGGCTGCCCGGGCAGGGCCGTGAGGTCCCCGGCTTCGCCGATCTGCGCTTCCCCTGCATGGGCTGCGACATGCGCGTGCTGGTCGAGCACGGGCCGGACCCGCACGCAGCGGCGCGAGCCGCGCGCGGGCAGCTCGAGTCGGCCGACGCGCGGCTGTCGCGCTTCCGCCCCGACTCCGAGCTCGCCCGCCTCAACGCGGACCCGCGCGCGACGGTTCCGGCGTCCGAGCTGCTGCGGGTGGCGGTGCGTGCCGCGCTCTGGGCCGCCGAGGCGTCGGACGGGCTCGTGGACCCCACGCTGCTCGACTCGCTCGAGCGCGCCGGCTACCGCCACTCGCTCGCCGGCATCACGCGCGCCGGCCTCGCCGAGGCGCTGGCGCAGGCTCCCTCGCGCGCGCCCGCGCGCGCCCGCGAAGACAAGCGCTGGCGCGCCATCGAGATCGACGACGCGGCGGGCACTATCACCCGCCCGCCCGGCCTGCGCATCGACACCGGCGGGAGCACGAAGGGGCTGGCGGCGGACGCGGTCGCGCACGCGATGCGGGGGCGGCACGTGGTCGACTGCGGCGGCGACCTGCGCCTGGACGCGACCGGGGGCGACGCGTACGGAGTGCTCGTCGAGCACCCACTGACCCGCGAGCCCGCCTGCACTGTCCCCGTGCGCAGCGGCGCCATTGCCACCTCCGGCCCCGGCCGGCGCCTGTGGCGCGACGCCGCCGGCGCCATCGGCCACCACCTGCTCGACCCGTCCACCGGCGAGCCCGCCTGGACCGGCCTGATCTCCGCCACGGCGCTCGCCCCCACGGCGCTCGAGGCCGAGACGCTCGCGAAGGTCGCGCTCCTCTCGGGCCCGGACCGCGCGCGCGAGCTGCTGGCCGACCGCGGCGGCGTCCTCATCCACGACAACGGCGACGTGGAGCGGCTGATCCCGCTCCCCCACCTGGAGGTGACCCCCTGATGCAACGTCCGGACCCGGTCGAGTACGCCTGGTGGCTGAGCAGTCGCGCGGCGGGAGTGGTGGCGTTCGCGCTCATCGCCCTGTCCGTGATCCTCGGCCTGGCGATGGCCAACCGCCTCGTGCGCGGCAAGGCCGTGGCCAAGCTGCACGAGCACCTCGCGTTGGCGGGGCTCGTCGCCATCGCGGTGCACGGCATAACCCTGCTCGGCGACAGCTGGCTCAACCCTGGCTTCAAGGGCCTGCTGGTCCCGTTCGCGATGGAGTTCAAGCCGGTCTTCACCGGGCTCGGCATCGTCGGCGGCTACCTGGCCGCGCTGCTCGGGCTGTCGTTCTACATGCGCCGCCGGATCGGCGCCAAGCGCTGGCGCAAGATGCACCGCGCGACCGTGCTCGTCTACGTGCTCGGCGTGATCCACACGCTCGGCGCCGGCACCGACGCCTCGGCGCCCTGGATGCGGGCGGTCCTGCTCGCGACCGGCGCCCCGATCGTCTTCCTCTTCCTGCTGCGGGTGCTGCCCGAGGAGGCGGAGGCGAAGCCGAAGCCCGCACGTCCACCCAGGCCCGCGGCGGAGGAGCGGCCCCGGCCGGTCCCGGCCGCCACACCCCAACCGGAGGCAACATGAACAAGCCCCACCACATCGTCATCGCCGGCGCCGGACTCGCCGCGCAGCGCTGCTGCCAGGCGCTCCGGCGCCGCGGCCACGACGGGCCGATCACGCTCGTCGGCGACGAGGCCGCGCTCCCGTACGACCGCCCGCCGCTCTCCAAGGAGCACCTCACGGGCGCGATGGAGGGGGCGGCACTCGAGCTGCGACCGGGGTCGTGGTACGAGGAGCACGGGGTGGACCTCGTCCTCGACGATCCCGCCGTCGGGCTCGACCCGGCCGCTCGGCGGGTCGGTCTGGCGAGCGGCTCCGCGCTCGGCTACGACCGCCTGCTGATCGCCACCGGCGCGCGCCCGATCGGGCTGCCGGGCACGGCGGGCTTCGAGAACGTGCACGTTCTGCGCTCGGCGGCCGACGCCGCCCGGCTGGGCGACGCACTGCGGCCCGGCACGCGGCTCGCGATCGTCGGCGCCGGCTTCATCGGCCAGGAGGTCGCGGCGAGCGCCAGGTCGCTCGGCGTGCACGTGACGGTGATCGAGGCCGCCCCGGCGCCGCTGTACGGGCTGCTCGGCCCCGAGCTGGGCGGCTGGTTCGCGGAGATGCATCGCGAGGAGGGCGTGCACGTGCTGCTCGGCCGGCAGGTGGCGTCCTTCCGCGGAACCGGCGGCCGCCTCGAGGCGTGCGTGCTCGACGGCGGCGGCGAGGTGGAGTGCGACGTGCTGCTGGTGGGCGTCGGCGTCCGCCCGGCCGCGGCGTGGCTCGAGGGCAGCGGGCTCCCGCCGGCGGGCGTGCCGATCGACGACCGCGGCCGCACCGCGCTGCCGGGCGTGTTCGCGGCCGGCGACGTCTCGCGCCCGATCGACCCGGTCACCGGCGAGCCCGGCCGCAGCGATCACTGGGAGGCCGCCGTCGCGCAGGCGGGAGCGGCCGCCCACGGGATGCTCGGACTCGACCCGCCGGCCCACCCGCGGCCCAGCTTCTGGAGCGACCAGTACGGCACGCGCATCCAGTTCGCGGGCGACACCCGCGGCGCCGAGGGCGTCGCGATCGACGGCGACCCCGCCGCCCGCGACTTCACCGCCCTGTTCCACCGCGGCGGCGTCGCCTGCGCCGGCCTCCTGGTGGGCCGGCCGCGGGCGCTCCCGGCGCTGCGCGCGCAGCTCGACAACCCCATCCCCGAGAGGAGAACCGCATGAACCCCGTAGCACGAGTGGACGAGAGGGCCTGCGCGGCCCACGGCGACTGCCTCGTCGAGGCGCCGCAGGCGTTCAGGCTGAACGACGACGACGTGGCCGAGGTGATCGGCAGCGCGCCGCTCGACGACCTGACCCGGGCCGCCGAGGCGTGCCCGTCCGTCGCCATCTCGATCTTCGACGAGGACACGGGCGAGCAGCTCTACCCGTAGGGACCCCGGCGCGGCGCGGTCGCGGCGAGCCAGTCCGCCGCCGGGCCCACGTGGGCGGGGTCGATCGAGTGGGTCACGTCCGACTCGTGGTACTCGACCTCGATCCCGCCCGCGGCCAGGAGATCGCGGGCCCGGCGCCCGAAGCCCACCTCGATGATCGGGTCGGCCCGGCCGTGCGCGACGAAGGCGCGCAGCCCCGGCCGGTCCGCGAGGCTCGGCTCCCAGCCGTCCACGACCGGCACGAAGCCCGAGAAGGCGAGGATGCCGGCCGGGGCCGGGCGGTCGGCGCCGAGCCCGAGCGAGTGGCTCATCACCGAGCCCATCGAGAAGCCGCCGAGCACGGTGCGGTCCGCGCCGAGGCCGGTCCGCTCCCACAGCTCGTCGTGGAAGGTCGCGAGCTCGCGGTAGGACGCGTGGAAGGTGTCGTGGTCGGGGTGGCCGACCCGCGGCACCACGTACCAGTGGAAGCCGGGCCAGCCGGGCAGCGTGAGCGGGCCGCGCGGCGCGGCGACGTGCAGGCGCCGCTCGGGATCGAGGACGTCGGCCAGGCCGATCAGGTCGGCCTCGTCGGCGCCGCGGCCGTGGTGCAGCACGAGCAGCCCCTTCGGATCGCCGGCCGCGGGGCGCTCGCGAAAGGTCAGGGGGCTCATCGTGAGCCACTGTAGGAGCGGGTACAGGCAGGAGGTGCTCCGCGCGACACCCATACGCGAGCTGACGGTGGAGACCGGCGACGGGCCGGACGCCGTCGCCGCGGCCAGCGGGCTGGTCCGGGCGGGCGCGCACGTGTACGTGATCGCCGACGACCGGCTCGAGCTGGCGGCGTTCGGCGCCGAGTGCGGCGCGCCGGGGCGGCTGCGGCGGATGCTGCCCGGCGAGCTGCCCGAGGATCCGGCCGAGCGCAAGCTGGCGAAGCCGGACCTCGAGGCGCTGGCGCTGCTGCCGGGCGCGGCCGGAGCCGCCGGGCCGGGCGGAGCCCTTCTCGCGCTCGGCTCCGGCTCGCGCGACAACCGCCGCCGCGGCGTCGTCTGGCGGCTCGCCGCGACCGGCGCCCTCGAGGGCGATCCGCAGCCGGTCGACCTCGCCCCCCTCTACACGGAGCTCGAACGGGCGATCCCGGACCTGAACGTCGAGGGCGCGGCCGTGCGCGGCGGCGAGCTGCTGCTCTTCCAGCGCGGCAACGGCGCCGCGGGGGTGAACGCCGCGATCGCGCTCGACCTGGCCGCCGCAAGGGCCGACCTGGCCGCCGGGACCATGAGGCCCGAGGCGATCACGGGCATCCGCCACTACGACCTCGGCACGACCGGGGGCGTCCGGCTCGCCTTCTCCGACGCCGCACCGCTGCCCGACGGCCGCATCGTCTACAGCGCCGTCGCGGAGGCGGGCGACGACACCTTCCACGACGGCGAGTGCGTCGGCGCGGGCATCGGGGTGATCGAGGCCGGCGGCGCGCTCGGCCGCTTCGAGGCGCTCGAGCCGGCGAGCAAGGTCGAGGGCGTCGAGGCCCGCGCGCACGGCCGCGCCATCGACCTCCTGATGGTCGCCGACCCCGACGACCCGGACGCCGTCGCCGAGCTGCTCGGTGCCCGCGTATACCCCCAATGAGGGGGGCTCTCCGCAGAGGGGTTGACGTACTACAAAACCCGTGAGAGGTTGGACCTCGACTCGGCGCGCGGGGGACTCGCAAACGCAGCACGCTCGCTGCACGCGCGCTCGGCACTTTCTACCGAAAGCCTCTGGGGAGGGGTCTTCACTTGCGTCCAACGCTGCTCAAGCTGCTGCTCGTTCTCGCCATCGCGATGGCGATCGTCCCGGTGGTGGTCGCGCAGTCCGCGTCCACGCCCAGTCCCGCCCCGGCGGCGGCCTCCACGGCCGGCGACGCCGACGGCGACGGCCTGACCGCAGCGCAGGAGACGGCCGAGGGGTGCAACCCCAGCAAGGCCGACTCCGACTCGGACGGGATGCTCGACGGGTGGGAGGTCCGCTACGACTTCGACTGCGCGGACAAGTCCGACCGCAGCGGCGACCCCGACTCGGACGGCCAGTCGAACCTGGCCGAGCACGACGCGGGCACCAACCCGCGCGTCGCGAACGACCAGCCGGCGGCCGGCAAGGACCACGGCTGCGCCGAGGCGAAGGGCGCCCCGAACGGCGCCAACGACTGCGACGGCGACGGCGTGCGCGACGGCGGCCCCGACAAGGCCGAGCGCGACAACTGCCGCACCGACTCGAACCCCGACCAGCGCGACACCGACGGCGACGGCCGCGGCGACGCCTGCGATCCCGACGCCGACAACGACGGCGAGCTGGACCAGGCCGACAACTGCGACACCGTGGTCAACCCCGACCAGACCGACACCGACGACGACGGCGAGGGCGATGCCTGCGACGTGGACGACGACGGTGACGAGGTCGCGGACGGCGACGACAACTGCAACCTGACTCCGAACCCGGATCAGACCGACACCGACGACGACGGCAAGGGCGACGCCTGCGACGTGGACGACGACGGTGACGGCGTTGCCGACGGCGACGACAACTGCTCGCTGAAGTCCAACCCGGACCAGACCGACACCGACGAC
Organism: Thermoleophilaceae bacterium; assembly: GCA_036386455.1. Lineage (GTDB taxonomy): Bacteria > Actinomycetota > Thermoleophilia > Solirubrobacterales > Thermoleophilaceae > AC-37. Next base: position 1,023 of record DASVVS010000063.1, on the reverse strand, counting down.
GACGGCAAGGGCGACGCCTGCGACCCGGACGACGACAACGACAGCGTCCTGGACGGTGACGACAACTGCTCGCTCGAGGCCAACGAGGACCAGAAGAACACCGACAGCGACTCGCAGGGCGACGTCTGCGACCCCGACGACGACAACGACACGGTCGCCGACGGTGACGACAACTGCTCGCTGGAGTCGAACACCGGTCAGGAGAACAGCGACGACGACGGTCTCGGCGACGCCTGCGATCCCGACGACGACAACGACACGGTCGCCGACGGTGACGACAACTGCCGCGTCGACGCCAACGAGGACCAGGCGAACAACGACGGCGATTCGCAGGGCGACGTCTGCGATCCGGACGACGACAACGACACGGTCGAGGACGGCGAGGACAACTGCTCGCTCGAGGCGAACGAGGACCAGAAGAACACCGACGGCGACGACCGCGGCGACGTCTGCGACTCCGACGACGACAACGACACGGTCGCCGACGGTGACGACAACTGCGCCCTCGACGCCAACGAGGACCAGGCGAACAACGACGGCGACTCACAGGGCGACGTCTGCGACCCCGACGACGACAACGACACGGTCGAGGACGACGGCGACAACTGTGTCTTCGACGCGAACGAGGACCAGTCGAACAACGACGGCGACGACAACGGCGACGCCTGCGACGAGGACGACGACAACGACCAGGTCGTCGACGACTTCGACAACTGCCAGTTCGCGTCGAACAACGACCAGACCGACACCGACGGTGACGGCGAGGGCAACGCCTGCGACCCCGACGACGACAACGACACGGTCGCCGACGAGGAAGACAACTGCTCGCTGGACTCGAACTCGGGCCAGGACAACAACGACGGGGACGAGCGCGGCGACGTGTGCGACCCCGACGACGACAACGACACCGTCGCGGACGGCGGCGACAACTGCGTCTTCGAGGCGAACCCCGGCCAGGCCAACAACGACGGTGACGAGAACGGCGACGTCTGCGACGACGACGACGACAACGACAGCGTCGTG
>DASVVS010000062.1:0-12298 GCA_036386455.1 Thermoleophilaceae bacterium | reverse complement strand
GCCACCACGGCTGGTGCTCGCCCGAGGCGATCGAGCAGGCCGCCTGCGTCATGCGCCTGACGCCCGGCTACCTCATCGCCGTCGCGTCGTTCTACGACATGCTCGAGACGCGGCCCGTCGGCAAGCACGCCGTCTACATCTGCACGAACATCTCCTGCTACCTGCGCGGCGCGGACGAGCTCTTCGAGCGCTTCCAGCAGGAGATCGGGCAGGACGAGGACTTCAACCTGCGGTCGTTCGAGTGCCTCGGCGCGTGCGACATCGCGCCGATGGCGTCCGTCGACGGCATCTACATCGGGCCGATCGACCTCGGCGAGGTGCCCAAGCTCGTCGGCCAGATCCGCGAGGGCCTGCCGCCGCTGCCCAACAAGCAATTGCGCCGGCGCAAGAGCACCGACCCCGGTGCCGCGCGCGCCGTGCCCGGAACCATCACGCCCACCGGCTCGTCGCACAGCTACGGCGGGCAGATGCCCGGCGACGCCGCCGGACCGGCGGCGGCGATCGAGCACCCGCCTGCGGAGGGCGACGCATGACCCAGCACCTCCTCTTCAAGGACATCGACGAGCCCGGCCTCAGCTCGCTGGAGGTCTACGAGCGCCGCGGCGGCTACCAGGCGCTGCGCAAGGCGCTCGAGATGGAGCCCGAGGCGGTGCTCGCCGAGCTGAACGCCTCGGGTTTGCGCGGCCGCGGCGGCGCGGGCTTCGCGATGGGCAAGAAGGCGTCGTTCCTGCCCAAGGGCTCGATGGACAAGTACCTGTGCTGCAACGCGGACGAGTCCGAGCCCGGCACGTTCATGGACCGCGAGCTGATGCAGAAGAACCCGCACCTGCTGATCGAGGGCCTTGCCATCGCCGCCTACGCGGTCGGCGCCAACAAGGCGTTCATCTTCATCCGCGGCGAGTACGAGCTGCAGGCGACGATCCTCGAGCGGGCCGTCGCCGAGGCGAAGGCCGCCAACCTGCTCGGCGCGCTCGACCTCTGGGTGCACCGCGGCGCCGGCGCGTACATCTGCGGCGAGGAGACCGCGCTGCTCGACTCGCTCGAGGGCAAGCGCGGCAACCCGCGGCTCAAGCCGCCGTTCCCAGCCAACCAGGGGCTCTACCAGGGGCCGACGCTGATCAACAACGTCGAGACTCTCTGCAACGTCCCGGCGATCGTCGAGCACGGCGCCGAGTGGTTCAAGTCGGTCGGCACCGAGAAGTCGGCCGGCACGAAGCTCGTGTCGGTGTCCGGCAACGTCCGCCGCCCCGGCAACTACGAGATCCCGCTGGGCATGCGCGCGGGCGACATCGTCTACGGGCTCGCCGGCGGGCCCCCCGAGGGGCGGGAGGTGAAGTGCTGGTTCCCGGGCGGATCGAGCGCGCCCGTGCTGCTCCCCGAGGACCTCGATCTCACCTACGACTTCGAGACGATGGCGGAGGCCGGCTCGATGCTCGGGTCGGGCGCGATCATCGTGGTCGACGACAGCACCTCGATCGTCTCGCTCGCGCTGCGGCTCGCCGAGTTCTACCGGCACGAGTCGTGCGGCAAGTGCACGCCGTGCCGCGAGGGCACGAACTGGACGGTGAAGATGCTCGAGCGCATCGACAACGGCGAGGCGACGCCGGCCGACCTCGACACGATGGCCGACGTGCAGACCAACATCATGGGCAACTGCCTCTGCGTGCTGGGCGACTCGATGGCGATGCCGGTCGGCTCGATGATCGAGAAGTTCCGCGACGAGTTCGAGCGCCACATCGAGGAGGCGCGGCGCGCGGGCGGCGGGCTGCCGCTGGCGGCGCACGGCGGGCGGGCTGATCTCGCGGTCGGGAGCCCCGCGGCCTGATGCCACGCCCGGAGCCGAAGTTCGTCACGTTCGAGATCGACGGGCGCGAGGTGTCCGCTCCCGAGGGGTCGATGCTGGTCGACGGCGCGAAGTACGGCGACGTCGAGATCCCGGTCTTCTGCTACGAGCCCAAGCTCGGCGCGCCGGTCGGTGCCTGCCGCATGTGCCTCGTCGAGATCGAGGGGATCCCGAAGCTCCAGACCGCCTGCTCGACGCCAGTGAAGGACGGCATGGTCGTGACGACCACGTCCGACCGCGTCAAGAACGCGCAGAACGCGGTCGTCGAGTTCCTGCTGGTGAACCACCCGCTCGACTGCCCGGTGTGCGACAAGGGCGGCGAGTGCCCGCTGCAGGACATCACGTTCGGCTGGGGTGCCGGGCGATCGCGCTTCATCGAGCCCAAGCGCCACTTCAAGAAGCCACTCGAGCTCTCGCCGCTCGTCCACATCGACCGCGAGCGCTGCATCCTCTGCTACCGCTGCGTGCGCTTCTCGCAGGAGATCTCCGAGGACTACCAGCTGGTGCTGGTCGAGCGCGGCGACCACACCTTCGTCGGCACCCACGACGGGCATCCGTACGTCGGCCCGTTCAGCGGGAACATCACCCAGCTCTGTCCGGTGGGCGCGCTGCTGCCCTCCACCTACCGCTTCCGCGCGCGGCCGTGGGACATCGAGTCGGCGGGCACGGTCTGCACGATGTGCCCGAGCCAGTGCAACGTGGAGCTCACGGTGCGCGACGACAAGAAGGTGCTGCGCGTGAACGCGCGCGACAACACCGAGGTCGACGACGGCTGGCTGTGCGACAAGGGACGCTACGGGTTCCAGTCGTTCCACGCGCCGGAGCGGATCGTGGAGCCGATGGTGCGCGACGGCGGCGAGCTGCGGCCGGTCTCGTGGGAGCGCGCGATCGGCGACGCCGTGAAGGCGCTCGACCGTGCGGGCGAGAAGACGGCCGCCATCGTGGGGGGCTCCGCCACCAACGAAGAGGGGTTCCTGACGCAGTTCATCCTGCGCGACGTGCTCGGCTCGCCGCACGTGGACTCGCGCCTCGGCGGCACGCTCGACCCGGAGCAGGCGCGCCAGCTCGCGCGGCCCGACCTGAGCGCGCGGGTGTCGGACCTCGACTACGCGGGCGCGATCCTCGTGCTCGGCACGGAGCCGGTGGACGAAGCGGCGATCCTCGACCTGCGCGTGCGCAAGGCGGTCCGCCGCCGCGAGGTGCCGCTGGTGGTGGCCACGAGCCGCCCGAGCACGCTCGATCCGAACGCCTCGGCGGTGCTGCGCTACGCGCCGGGCGCCGAGGAGGCGCTGATCGGCGCGCTGGTGGCGGAGCTCGGCGGCGGCACGGTGGAGCCGGCGGTGGCCCCGGAGCAGGCGGAGGGCGCCGGCGTGGGCGGAGCCCCCGGCGAGGGCGCTTCCGAGGGCGAGGCCCCCGGCGAAGCCGCTTCCGAGGGCGAGGCCTCCGGCGGAGCCGCTTCCGAGGGCGACACCTCCGGGTGGAGCGCGGTCCGCTTCCAGCCGGAGCCGGCGCGCGGCGAGGACGAGGACTCCGCCGACGGCGCGACAGCCGGCGGCGCGGCGGCCGGCGGCGCCGCGACCGGCGGCTCGCAGCCCGACGCGCGCCTCTTCGCGGAGCGCGCCGGGGTCGATCCCGACGCGATCGCCGCCGCGGCCGCCGCGCTGCGCGGCAAGGGGCCGGTCGTGGTGCTCTGGGGCGAGCGGGTCACTCACGGCGCGCGCGGGCGCCAGGCCACCCAGGCGCTCCTCGCGCTCACGCGCGCGCTCGGCCTCTCGTCCGACGACGGCTCCGGCATGATCGAGATCCCCACCGGCACCAACGGCCGCGGGCTGCGCGAGGTGGGCTGCGTGCCGAACATGAAGGCGGGCCTGACCGAGGCGGAGACGGACGGGCACGACGCCGCGGGGATCGCCGGCGCGCTCGGCGAGGAGGTCTCCGCGCTCGTCCTGGTCGAGGCCGACCCGCTGCGCACCCACCCCGGCCGCGACGCCTGGGAGCGCGGCCTCGACGCGGCCAACACGGTCATCGCGTTCAGCCACTTCGCCGACGACACCGTCACGCGCCACGCCGACGTCGTGTTCCCCGCGCAGGTGTACTCCGAGAAGGACGGGACGATCACCCACCCGGACGGCCGGGTTCAGCGCGTGCGCGCCTCGGTCAAGCCGCCCAGCGGGGTGCGGTCCGGCCAGGACGTGCTGCTGGAGCTGCTCTCGCGGCTCTCGGGCGCCCCGTTCCGGCTCTCCCCGCCACAGCTCACGAGCTTCTACGCCGACACGATCCCGTTCTACCGGGGGCTGACCGTGGACGAGATCGGCGGCCGCGGCGTCCGCTGGCAGGACCGCGACGCGGCCGGCCAGCTCGCGCAGTCGCCGCTGCCCGGCACCCAGCTCGAGGAGCCGCCCGAGCTGCCGGACGGCCTGCGGCTCGGCACCGCCCCGTCGCTCTGGGCCAGCGCGGAGACCGACCACGCCGCCGCGCTGCGCTTCCTCGCCCCCACGCAGCGCGCCGACCTCGCGCCGGCCGACGCCGCGCGCCTGGGCGTGGGCCCCGGCGACCTCGTGGAGGTGGCCGTCAACGGCACCAGCGTGCGCGCCACCGCGGCACTGCGCTCGGCGGTGCCGGAGGGCAGCGTCTTCCTCATCGAGGGGACGAACGAGGACAACGCGACGGCGCTCGCAGACGGAAGCGCGCCGGTGGTGGAGATCCGCAAGCTGGCGGACGCGCCGCCCGCCGAGGGCCCGGTGACCGACGAGCCGAACCCGGCGCCGAGGGCGGAGACGGTATGACCCTTCCCATCGCCGACGTCGGCTTCGTCGAGTCCACCGGCGTCCAGATCATCAAGGCGCTCGTGATCTTCGCGTTCGTGCTCCAGGTGGTGCCGCTGATCCTGCTGTTCGAACGCAAGATGCTCGGCCGCTTCCAGGCCCGCCTCGGGCCCAACCGCGTCGGCCCCTACGGGCTCATGCAGCCGCTCGCCGACGTGGTCAAGCTCCTCTCGAAGGAGCAGTTCACCCCCCAGACGGCGGTGCCGTGGATGATGGCCCTGGCGCCCGCGATCTCGATCTTCACCGCGGTCGTCACGCTCGCGATCATCCCGTTCGGGGACACGCGCGAGGACGGGCTGTTCGGCGCCGACTACGGCCTCTACGGCATCGACGTCTCGATCGGCGTCCTGTGGGCGTTCGCCTTCGGCGCGCTCGCCTTCTACGGGCTGATGCTCGGCGGCTGGGCGTCCGGCTCGAAGTACTCGTTCCTGGGTGCGATGCGCTCGGCGGCGCAGCTCATCTCGTACGAGGTGTCGCTGGCGCTGGCGCTGCTCGGGGTCGTGATCACGGCCGGGTCGCTGTCGCTCACCGACATCGTCCACGCCCAGGGCGACGTCTGGTACATCGTCCCGCAGTTCGTCGGCTTCGTGATCTTCATGGTCGCCGGCTTCGCCGAGACCAACCGCCCGCCGTTCGACCTGCCGGAGGCCGACGCCGAGATCGTCGCGGGCTACAACACCGAGTTCGGCGGCATGCGCTTCGGCTCGTTCTTCATGGCCGAGTACATCAACATGATCGCGATCTCCGGGATCGCGGTCGCCGCGTTCCTCGGCGGCTGGCACGGCCCCGGCCCCGGCTGGCTCGACCCGTTCTGGGTGATCCTGAAGATGTTCGGCTTCATCTTCGTCTTCGTCTGGATCCGGGCGACGCTCCCGCGGCTGCGCTACGACCAGCTCATGTCGTTCGGCTGGAAGGTGCTCCTGCCGCTCGCAACCCTCAACGCCCTCGTTACGGCAATCGTGGTGGTGGCCACTTCCTCATGAGTCCTTGGAATCCAGATCAGGATGTGATCGTCGTGCAGCGGGGCCCCGAGCCCGGCGGCGCCGGTGGCGCGTATCGCGCGTTCGGCGAGACGCTGCGCGGCCTCAAGACGACGCTCGGCCGCGTGTTCGAGAAGCCGGTCACGGTCGAGTACCCCGAGGAGAAGACGCCGGTCTACCCGCGCTTCCGCGGGCGCCACCGGCTCCAGCGCTTCGAGGACAGCGGGCTCGAGAAGTGCGTCGGCTGCTCGCTGTGCGCGGCGGCGTGCCCGGCCAAGTGCATCCGCGTGGTGGCCGCGGAGAACACGCCGGACAACCAGGTCTCGGCCGGCGAGCGCTACGCGAGCGTCTACGAGATCAACATGAGCCGCTGCATCTTCTGCGGCTACTGCGAGATCGCCTGCCCGTTCGACGCGATCACGATGGGCCACGACTACGAGCTGGCCGACTACACGCGCTCGGACCTGATCTTCACGAAGGAGATGCTGCTGGCCGACCCCGTCGAGCGGACGCCGCTGAGGCGAGAGGGCGAGTAGTTGCGCGAGGTCCTGTTCTTCGTCGCGGCACTGGGCGCCATCGGCGGCGCGCTCGGCGTGGTGCTGCTGCGCAATCCGTTCTACAGCGTGCTCGCGCTGGTCGGGCACCTGGTCGCGCTGGCGCTGCTGTTCCTGCTGCTGAACGCGGAGTTCCTGGCGGCCGCGCAGCTCGTGGTCTACGCGGGCGCGGTGATGGTGCTCTACGTGTTCGTGGTCGCCTACATCGGCGGAGTCGACGACCCGGGCTTCGACACCCCGAGCGCGCTCACACGGATCGCGCCGCTGTTCGCGCTGCTGATCCTGATCGAGCTGACGATCGCGGTCACCGGCTCCGGGCTCCAGGCGCTCGACTCCGGCGGCGCGGAGGTGGGCGCCGGGTTCGGCTCGCCGCGCGAGGTCGGGGAGCTGCTCCTCGAGAAGTTCCTAGTGCCGTTCGAGGCGGCGTCGTTCCTGCTGCTCGTGGCGGCGGTCGGCGCGATCGTGCTCGCGCGCCGGCGCCGGGGCCTGCTCGACGAGGCCGACGAGCTGCCCGAGCGCGCCGGCAAGGCGCCGATCGGCGGCGACGGCACGGGCCACCGCGGCGTGGAGTACGACGCGCACGCCCCGGCCGGCACGGCCGAGGGAGCCGGCGACCCCACGCCCGCGCGCGGCGACGACCGCGGGGAGGCGTCGCCGGAGCCGCGCGAGCCCGCCCCAGAGGAGCCCGCTCCCGACGAGCCCGAGCCGGTGGAGGCCCGCTAGATGGACATCGGCTGGTTCGTCGTCCTGTCGGCGTTCATCTTCTGCATCGGCGCCGTGGGCGTGCTCACGCGGCGCAACCCGCTCGTCGTTCTGCTCTCCCTGGAGCTGATGCTGAACGCGGGCAACCTCGCGCTGATCGCGTTCTCGCGGATGCTCGGCAACCACGACGGACAGGTCTTCGCGCTCATCGTGATGGTCGTGGCCGCCTGCGAGGTCGTGATCGGGCTGGGCCTGATCGTCGCGATGTACCGCAACAGGATCCCGATCGACGTCGACGAGGTCCGGGAGCTGCGCGGATGAGCGCCGGCGGCTGGGGCTGGCTGATCCTGCTGTTCCCCCTCTGGGGGACGATCCTGATCTCGCTGTTCTGGCGGGCGCTGCCTGGGCGCACGGCCGGCTGGCTCGGGAGCGCGGCGATCCTCGGCTCGTTCGTCGCCTCGATCGGCGCCTTCCTGAACCTGCTCGACAAGGACGCGCACCACCGCCACGTCGAGTCGAACGCGTTCGAATACGTGAAGACCGCCGGCCTGAACGTGGACCTCGGGATCCTCGTGGACCCGCTGTCGATCTTCATGTGCCTCGTCGTGAGCGGCGTGTCGTTCCTGATCCACGTCTACTCGGTCGCGTACATGGAGTCGGACGCGGGCTACCGCCGTTTCTTCGCGCTCCTCAACTTCTTCGTCTTCTCGATGCTGCTGCTGGTCCTCGCCGGCAACTTCGTGCTGCTGATCGTTGGCTGGGCGTTCGTCGGCGCCGCGTCCTACCTGCTGATCTCGTTCTGGTACCGCCGCCGCACCGCCACCCAGGCCGGGATCAAGGCGTTCGTGATGAACGTGATCGGCGACATCGGCCTCGTGATCGGCGCGTTCCTGCTGTTCAACGAGACCGGCGCCCTCGACTACGCGGGCGTGTTCGAGAGCGTGCGCGAGCACGCGGAGATCAACGAGGGCTGGCTGATCGCGGCGTGCCTGCTGCTGCTGGTCGGCGCGTTCGCCAAGTCCGCGCAGCTGCCGCTGCACACCTGGCTGCCCGACGCGATGGAGGGCCCCACGCCGGTCTCCGCGCTGATCCACGCGGCCACGATGGTCACCGCGGGCGTGTACCTGATCGCGCGCATGCACCCGCTGTTCGAGCAGGCTCCCGCCGCCGCCGACGTGGCCGCCATCACCGGCACCGCCACGCTGCTCGTGGCCGCCTCGATCGCGCTCGTGGTGACCGACCTGAAACGCGTGATCGCGTACTCGACGATGTCGCAGATCGGCTACATGGTGCTCGGCGTGGGCACCGGCGCGTACGTGGCCGGGCTGTTCCACCTGATGACGCACGCGTTCTTCAAGGCGCTGCTGTTCATGGGCGCCGGCTCGGTGATCGGCGCGATGGGCGGCGAGCAGTCGCTCGACAGGATGGGCGGCTTCCGGCGCGCGATGCCGTTCACGTTCGTCACCTTCACGATCGCCGCGCTCGCGCTCGCCGCGTTCTTCCCGATGTCCGGCCTGTTCTCCAAGGACGCGATCCTCGCCTTCGGGCTCGACCGCGGGGGCGGCTACGCGATCATGTCGGTCCTCGGCTACGTGGCCGCCGCGCTCACCGCGTTCTACGCGTTCCGGATGGTGTTCCGCGTCTTCTACGGGGATCCCGTGGAGCAGGCGACCGAGCTGGAGCACGGCCACCTCTGGCACCCCGAGGAGCCGACCAACCCGGCGACCGGCGAGACCGAGGACACCGACGTCGGCTTCCCCGGCCCGGAGCACCACGTGGCCGAGCAGCGCTGGCCCATGCGCTTCGCGATGGCGCCGCTCGCCCTGCTCTCGATCGTGGGCGGGATCGCGTTCGTGCCGGGCGTGACCCACTGGCTCGAGGACTGGCTGCACCCCTCGTTCGAGGAGTCGAAGTTCATCGAGCAGCACCCGAGCGTGGAGGCCGAGTGGATCGGGATCGTGATCGGCGCGCTGCTGGCGATCGCCGGCATCGCGGCCGCCTACTCGCTCTACATGCGCCGCCGCGGGGCCACGCTCGACCTCCGCGACCGCATGCGTCGCGTGCATGACTTCCTCGCGGGCCGCTGGTACTTCGACGAGCTCTACGACGCCGTGTTCGTGCGGCCCACCGCGGCGTTCGGGCGCTTCGGGCGCGGCGTGGTCGAGAGCGCGCTCGTGCAGGGCGTGATCATCGGCGGCGCGTCCGGCCTCGTCCGCGGCGGCACCGCGTTCGCGCGCGCGATCCAGACCGGCGCGCTGCGCGCGTACGCGCTGATGCTGATGGTCGGTCTCGGCGGCCTGGCCCTCTACTTCCTCATCGTGTCGTCGTGACGATCCACCTGTCGATAGTCATCTTCGCCCCGCTGATCGTGGCGCTGATCGGCGCGTTCATGCCGCGCCCGGCCACGCGCGCGCTCGCCGTGGCCGGCACGCTGATCCCGCTCGGCTACGCGGTCGCGCTGATCGCCGACTACGACCACGCGGCCGGCGGCCTCCAGTACGTCACCGACCAGAACTGGATCTCGGAGCTGGGCATCCGCTACTCGCTCGGCGTCGACGGCGTGAACCTGTTCCTCGTCGCGCTCACGGCGCTGCTCTGGACGTGCGCCACCCTCGCCGCGGCACTGCGCGCGTGGGACCGCCCGCGGCTCTTCTTCTTCCACATGGCCCTCGGCGAGACGGCCGTGCTCGGCGCGTTCCTCGCCCAGGACCTCGCGCTGTTCGTCGTCTTCTTCGACCTGATGCTCGTGCCGTTCTTCTTCCTGATCGGCGGCTGGGGCGAGCGGCGGCGCGTGCAGGCCACGACCAGGTTCGTGATCTACACGCTGGTCGGGTCGCTGCTGATGCTGGCGGCGGCCATCGCGCTCGGCGTCCTGTCGACGCCCGAGGGCGGCGAGATCTCGTTCTCGCTCGCCGAGCTGCGCCAGCGGACCCTGTCGGAGGGATCGCAGGACTGGATCTTCCTGCTGTTCGCGCTCGCGTTCCTCGTCAAGGCGCCGGCGTTCCCGCTGCACGGCTGGATGCCCGACACCTACCGCTCCACGCCGATCCCGGTGCTGGTGCTGCTCTCGGGCGTGCTGTCGAAGGTGGGGATGTACGGCTTCCTGCGGATCGTGCTGCCCGTGACGCCCGACGCGGCCCAGGAGTTCCAGACGCTGATGCTGGCGATCGCCGTGATCTCGATCCTGTACGGCAGCGCGCTGGCGTTCACCTCCGACTCGGCGCGGCTCGTGCTGGGCTACTCGTCGATCGCGCAGCTCGGGTTCATCCTGCTGGGGATCTTCGCCCTCGACCTGGAGGGCAAGGGCGCGCAGGGCGCGGTGTTCCAGATGGTCAACCACGGGCTGGTGGTGGCGCCGGGGTTCCTGATCGTGGGCGCGCTCGCCACGCGGGCCGGCGGGTCCGACTCGCTCGACCGGATGGGCGGCATGGCGCTGCGCGCACCCGTGCTCGCGGGCCTGTTCCTGATCGTGGCGCTGGCGTCGCTCGCGATGCCCGGGTCGGGCAACTTCGTCGGCGAGCTGCTGATCCTGTTCGGCGCGTTCGAGGACCAGTTCGTGTGGGGCGTCCTCGCGTCGATCGGCGTGGCGCTGGCGGCCGTCTACATGATCCGGCTCTACATCCGCTCGGTGCACAACCCGCGCAACCCGGCGGCCGAGTCGCGTGACTTCACGCGCGGCGAGCTGGTGGCGGTGGTGCCGCTCGTGCTGGCGATCCTCGCGCTCGCGGTGTACCCGCAGCTCGTGCTGGAGCGGACGGAGCGATCGACCGACCGGCAGGTCTCCGAGGTGGCGCTCATGCGCTGCTACGGGATGAAGTCCTTCGCGGATCCGGACCGGCCGCGGGTGCCGATCGGCGGCGACTGCGGGGAGGACGCGCCGTGATCGCGCTCGCCGCCGAGACCTTCAACAAGCCCGAGATCGACTGGTGGGGCTTCTCGCCCCTGCTCGCGGTGCTCGGCGGGGCCGTGATCATCCTGATGGTCGGGCTCGTCAAGTCGCGCTTCGTGCAGCACCACCTCGTGCCGTTCCTCGCGATCGTCACGCTGGGCACGGCGATCGGGCTGGCGGTGGCGGAGTGGGAGCTCGGCGACACCGGGCCGATCATCTCCGGTGCGCTCGCGGTGGACCCGCTCGCATACGGGATAGCGATCCTCTGCTGCGCCACCGGCATCCTCGCGATCCTCGTCTCGTGGCGCTCGGACGCCCTGCGCGAGGCGGGGCCGGGCGAGTACGCGTGCCTGATGCTCGGCTCGATCGGCGGGATGATCCTGCTGGCCGGGGCCGAGAACCTCGTGACGATCTTCATCGGGCTCGAGCTGCTGTCGATCCCGCTGTACGTGCTGTGCGGCTCGCAGGTGCGCAACCACCGCTCGCTCGAGGCCGGGCTCAAGTACCTGGTCGTGGGGTCGGTCGGCTCGGCCACCCTGCTGTACGGCCTGGCGCTGATCTACGGCGCCGCCGGCTCGACCGACCTCGGCAAGATCGGCGGCGCGGTCGGCAACACGGTGGAGCTGCACGACCCACTGCTGCTCACGGGCGTGGCGCTCGTGGCGGTGGGGCTCGCGTTCAAGGCGTCCGTGGCGCCGTTCCACCAGTGGACGCCCGACGTGTACCAGGGCGCTCCCACGCCTGTCACCGCGTTCATGGCGGTCGCCACCAAGGCGGCCGCGTTCGCGATCGTCCTGCGCTTCTTCGCCGAGGGCGTGTTCGAGCTGCACGACGACTGGGCGCCCGCCCTCGCCGCCCTCGCGCTGGCGACGATCGTGATCGGCAACGTGGGAGCGATCGGCTCGCGGTCGCTCAAGCGGATGCTCGGCTGGTCGGGCGTCGCGCAGGCGGGCTACATGCTCGCGGGCGTGGTCGTGGGCACGCGGCTGGGGCTGCAGGCCACGGTCTTCTACCTGGCCGGCTACCTCGTGATGAACATGGCGGCGTTCGCGGTGATCGTCGCGCGCGAGAAGGTGGACGAGCGCGGCGACGACATCGAGGTCCTCGAGGGCCTCGGCCGCTCGAACCCCTGGCTCGCGTGGCCGATGACGATCTCGATGCTGGCGCTGGCCGGCTTCCCCGCGACCGTGGGCTTCATCGGCAAGTTCTATTTGATCGACGCCGCCGTGGACGGCGACTACGCCTGGCTCGGCATCGCGATCGTCGTGGGGTCGATGATCTCGCTCGTCTACTACCTGCGCGTGGTGGCGACGATGTGGATGACGCCGGTGGACATCGAGATCCCTGCGCCGCCGGGCGGCTCCCGCCGCGTGCGGCCGGTGGCCGGCTGGTCGCCCGAGGCCGACGCCGGCGCGCAGCCGGAGGTCACCTTCGTCGCGGTGCTGTGCGCGGCTGCGACGGTGGTGCTGGGCATAGTGCCCGGGCCGCTGTTCGACGTGGCGCGC
>DASVVS010000061.1:0-7495 GCA_036386455.1 Thermoleophilaceae bacterium | reverse complement strand
CGTCGTGTGGATCTCCACCTCGAAGAACCCGTTCCGCACCATGTCGTCGCTGGGCCCCTCGCCCGGATCCGGCAGCACGCGGTCCATCACGAAGCGCGTCGGCGGCAGCGCCAACCCCCCGGCCAAAGCGCCCAGCCCTCCGGCCACGCCGGCAGCCTTCGCACGCCCCACCACGCCCGGACCGGTCCGCATAAGCTCCCGGTACCGGAACCGCCGCCCGTAGGCCCACCCCTGCAGCGCGTTCGATCGCCGCACGACCCGCGTGTTGATCCGGGCCATCACGAACGGCGCCATCCAGCCGCCGAGCTCGTCGATCTGCTCGATGCCGCTCTTGTCGCGCTCGTCGCCCAGGTCGGGCTCGGCGTCGCGGTCCGGCGAGAGCGAGTACGGGTCGCCGAGCACCTTCATCAGCGACCGGTCGGAGCGGACCTCGTCGATCATGCCCTTCATCGAGTCGAGCGTGCCGCCGCTGAACCCGCCGCGGAGCCGGGTCACGACGCTCGTCGTGTCGAGCAGCTCGCCCGCTGCCTCGTGCAGCAGGAACACGCCCAGGTCGAACGGAATCGAGTCGAACCCGCAGTTGTGCACGATCCGCGCCCCGCTCTCGCGCGCCACGGAGTCGAACATCCGGATCGTGTCGCGCATGAACAGGACCTCGCCGGTCAGATCCGCGTAGTGCGTGCCGGCGGTCGCGCAGGCATCGACGAGCTTCAGCCCGTACTTGCGGTACGGCCCCACGGTGGTCGCCACCGCGCGCGTGCGCGACGCCAGCTCGTGCAGCGCCGTCGAGTCCCCCGAGTCGGCGACCACCAGCGGCCACTCGGCCGCCCGGGCGCCCAGCCCCTCGCGCACCCGCTCGAGCTTCTCGCGCGACCGCCCTCCCAGCCCGATCCGCACGCCCTCCGGCGCCGACCGCACCAGGTACTCGGCGGTCAGCTTCCCCACGAAGCCGGTGGCTCCGTAGAGGACCAGGTCGAGCTCGCGATCGGACGCCATGCGCCCGGCACGCTACCGGTGCGGCGCGCCTCAGAGCCCCGACGTCCGCGCGCTGGGACAATCGGCGCCATGGACGACAAGGTCAACCTCGCCGAGAAGCTCTCCCAGTTCGACGAAGCCTTCAGCCCGCGGATCGTCGGCTACATGAACGACCTCAAGCTGCAGGTCGCCAAGACCCGCGGCGAGTTCGTATGGCACAAGCACGACGACACCGACGACCTCTTCCTGTGCCTGAAGGGCCGCCTCACGATCCAGCTGCGCGACCGCGACGTGGTGCTCGAGGAGGGTGAGCTGTTCGTGGTGCCGGCCGGCGTGGAGCACTGCCCGAAGGCCGACCCGGAGGCGCACGTGCTGCTGATCGAGCCGCGCGGCACGCCGAACACCGGCGACGCAGGCGGCGAGCTGACCGCCGAGGAGCGGCACGTCTAGCGGCGCCGGAGCCGCCCGACCGCACTCGAACCCGGCCTCCACCCACCCCTCTTGCGGCCACCCAAATGCCGTGAGAGGGTGGATCGCATGCTCACCCGGACTTGCCGAGAGGAGGCGACATGCCCTACGGCCGCTACTAGCCCGAAGCACGGTTCGCAGACCCACGAACAGGAGGCGGCATGCCCTACGGCAAGCACTGACCCGAAGCACGTTCCGCCTACCCACGACGAGGAGGCCACATGCCCTACGGCAAGTACTAGCTCGCGGAGCGGCCCAGCAGGCCGCGACCGCATCAACCACCGCGGCGTGCGCACCGCCACCTGGCTCCGGCGGTGCGCACAGTCGTGACCCCCGCGCTCTCACTGCTCCGCAGCGAGCGGCGCGCGCGCTGGTTCTTCGCGGCGCTCGTCCAGTCGGCGCTCGGCACCGGCGCCGGCTACGTCGCGCTGCTGCTCGTGGCGTACGAGCGCCTCGAGTCACCCTGGTCGATCAGCCTGGTGCTGCTCGCGGACTTCGCCCCGGCCATGGTGCTCGGGCCGCTCCTCGGAGCGGCCGCCGACCGCTGGTCGCGGCGCCGCTGCGCCGTGATCGCCGACGTCGTGCGGGCCGTCGCGTTCGTGGGCGTCGCCCTCTCGGGGAGCCTCGCGGCGACCATCGCGTTCGCCCTCCTCGCGGGCACCGGCACCGCCCTCTTCCGCCCGGCCGCGATGGCGGCCCTGCCCAGCCTCGTCCCCGAGGAACGCTCGGCCGCTGCCACGTCGCTCTACGGCGCCACTGGCCAGGCCGGCTTCGTCGTCGGTCCCGCCGTCGCCGCGCTCGCCCTGCTCGCGGTCGGCCCGGAGGAGCTGCTGCTCGCGAACGGCGCCACCTTCGCCATCTCGGCGCTGATCCTCGCCCGGCTGCGCTTCGGCGAGCCCGTCGCCGCCGAAGCCGACGATCCCGCGACGGTCCGCTCGCTGCTCGCCGACGCGCGCGAGGGCATCGCCGCCCTGGCCGGGATGCCGCTGCTGCGCCTGATCGTGGCCGCATCGACGATCGGGGCTCTGCTGGGCGCCGTCTACAACGTCGTCGAGCTGCCGTTCGCGACCGACGCGCTCGGCTCGGGCGCCTCCGGCTACGCGGCACTCGCGGCGGCCTACGGGATCGGCTTCGTCGGCGGGTCCCTGCGCGGCTCGGGCGGCGGCGACGCGCCCCGCCTGAAGCGCGGGTTCGTCCGCGGCCTCGCCCTGCTCGGCGCAGGCGGCCTCGCGATCGGCGTCTCGCCGTCGCTCGGACCGGCGGTCGCGGCGTTCGCGGTCGCCGGCTGCGGCAACGGGCTCGCGGTCGTGCACGAGCGCCTGCTGCTGCAGACCGAGGTCGCCCCGCGCCTGCACGGCCGGGCCTTCGCCGCGATCGAGTGGCTCGCCGCCTGGGGCTTCGCCGCCGGCTTCCTGCTGGCGGGCGTCCTGATGGCGCTCACCGGCCCGCGCGACCTGATGCTGCTGGTCGCCGCCGCGGAGATCGCGCTCGCCGCGGTCGCCGCCGCCGCGCTGCTGCGCCGGCGCGGCGTGCACATCGACCCGCGCGAGACGGCCGCGGGCGTCGCCTAGCCAGTCGCCAGGCCCGCACCCCAGGGAACAGCGCACGACCCCTGGTTGTGACACCCCGGCGGCGGGCAGGCAGAATCCATCGCATGGACCCGCCGCCATCGCCACCCGACGCGGCGCGGGCGGGCGAGTCGTCCATTCGGATCGGAGCCCTCGTTCCGCTGACTCCGCCGGGCTGGGTCGAGGCAGGCCGGCACCTGCTCGCCGGACTCGAGCTGGCCGCTCGGGAGGTCAACGACGCCGGCGGGGTGGCCGGAAGACCACTCGAGCTGGTGGTCCGGGACACCGCGGCCGATCCGCGGAAGGCCGCGGCGGCGGTGGAGGACCTGGAGCGCCTCGGCGTGGCTGCCTTGGCGGGGGAGTACCACAGCGTGGTCGCGCGAGCGGCTGCCGCCACGGCGGAGGCACTCGGCCTTCCGTTCCTCTGCTCCTCAGCGGTTCTCGACGCGCTCACCGAGGGGCCGGCGGAATGGGTCGCGCGGCTGGCCCCGGCACAGTCCCGCGGCTGGCAGATCTACGCGGACTTCCTCCTCGCCGCGGGCCACCGTCGAATCGCCGTGGCAGCCGAGCCGAACGTCTACTGGGCATCTGGGACCCGCGTCCTGCGGGACCACCTCGCCCGGCATGGCGGCACCGTCGTCGAGCTCGACATGCGCGCGCTCACCCCCGCGGCCATGTGCGACGAGCTCGCCGGCCTTCGCGCGACCGCTCTACTCCTTCTGGTCGGTCACCCCGAGCCGGCGGTGTCGATCGTCAGGTCCGTCCGCCGCGACGAGCGCCTCGCCGGGACCCTGATCGGCGCTCCGGCCGGACAGCCCGAGTTCGCCGGCTGGGCGACGTCGCTGGGCGACGACGGCGTCGCGATCCCGTTCCTCCGCTACCTCCCGGACCGCCTCGGCCCGCTCGGCGCACGAGTCGAGGCGGCCCTCCGCGAGCGGCTGCGCGAACGTCCCTCCTTCGTCGCATTCGAGGGCTACGACACGGTCGCTGTCCTCGCCGACGTGCTGCGCTCTCGCGGCGCGGAGCCGGCGCGCACCGGCGGACCCTGGCCGAGCGTTGCGGTCGAGGGCACCCGTGGGCAGATCCGGTTCTCCCGCGTGCCGGGCATCGGCGTCTGGCAATGGGCTTGGGCGCCGATCCAGGTGGTCGATCGAGATCCGGCGGAACCCGATCGCTTCCGGATCCTTCACACCGGCTGAGAGCAGGGTGCCTGTCGCCGGCGCTCACGGAGCAGCGCGGCGCCCCCCACCGATGAGATCGCTGCACCGGCGCGGTCTAACCGGGTGATGCTCAATCGACTCACAGGAGATGCTTCATGAACTGGACGCTCGAAGTGGTGGTGCTCCCCGTCTCGGACGTGGACCGTGCGAAGGCCTTCTATGCCGAGCAACTCGGTTTCAACGTGGACCACGACGTCGAGGTCATGGAGGGCAAGCGCATCGTCCAGCTCACTCCCCCAGGGTCCGGTTGCTCGATCGTCGTAGGTGAGGGGGTCGTCCCCGACATGCCGCCACCCGGCTCGCTCAAGGGCTTGCAGCTCGTGGTCTCGGACATCAAGGCCGCGCGTGCTCAGCTGGTCGAGCGAGGCGTGGAGGTCAGCGAGATTCAAGTCATGGGCGAGAATCGGACAGCTCAGCCCGATGAGCTGGACAACGTCGGGTTCGTCTTCTTCGGCGATCCGGACGGCAACCGCTGGGCGGTGCAACAGATCTCCACCCGTGGCTAGCCCCGCCCAGGTGCCTCAGCCGACGCGCCTACTCCATAGTCGATCCGTTCTCGGCAAAGGCGATCGCTCTCGCCACACGCGGTCGGTCACTCACGTGTGACCGCCCCCGCACCTGCTCAGTCAGTGCGCGGAGCAGACCGATCCGCGGGGGTGCCGTTGTCTCGCCGGACGCAGCCACGAGCGTCGGCACGGTGAGCCCGCCCTCGCGCGCCGCAAGGCGCCGCCGCTCCGCTTCCCCACCGCCGGGTGAAGAGCGGCACACCTCCGGGTGCAATCCGGGGCCCCGATCCGGCTCGCGCTCGGGCGGTCCTTCATACACGACTGACCCCGGAACGAAATTTCATTAATGGAGGACATATGACCGCCGGCCCTAACTCCGCGGCGCCCGAAGCCCCGCCGATCGAACAGCTCGCCGACCGCCGCCCGACGGGCATCACCAACCCGGGAGTCGAGGAGCTGCCGGAACGCGTCACCGAGCTGCGCATCCCGTCCGGGGACGGCGACTGCGCGGCCTGGCACTACGGGCCGGGGACGAGTGGGATGTGCATCGTGATGACGCCGGGCGCCGGCGCGCTCAAGGAGCTGGGCCTGCCGCGCTTCGCCGAGCGCTTCGCGGACGCGGGCCACGACGTGCTGCTGTTCGACTTCCGCCACTTCGGCCAGAGCGGCGGCGAGCCGCGGCAGGTGTTGCGGATCGGACGCCAGCGCGAGGACCTGCGCGCCGCGGTGCAGTACGCGCGGGCGGTGCTCGGCTTCGAGTACGACCGCATCGTGCTGTGGGGCATGTCGTTCGGGGCCGGCGTGGCGATGGACGTGGCCGCGCGGATGCCCGGCCTGGCTGGGATCGTCGCGCAGTGCCCCGTGACCAGCGGTCCGTACGAGGCGATCGAGGTGCCACCGGTCCTGTCGATGCGCCTCGGCCTGCACGCGTTCCGGGACCTGGTGCGAGCGGCCGTCGGGCGCGACCCCCACTACATCCCGCTGGCGGGCGGCCCCGGCGCAGTGGCCACGCGCAGCGGCACGCAGGCGCTGAGGGCGCAGGCCGCGCTGAACCCCGACGGCTACCCGTGGCCACAGGACTGCTCGGCGCGCTTCATGATGGCCGTTCCGCTCTGGAGTTCGCTGCGCACCGTCGGGCGGATCCACTGCCCGATGTTCGTCGTGCTCGGCGAGGACGACGAGCTGATCTCGCGCCGGGCCGCGCGCAAGGCCGCGCGTAAGGCGCCGCACGCCGAGCTGCTAGAGATTCCGGGCGACCACTACGAGCCGTTCAGGGACTCGTCGTTCGAGAAGGTCGTGGCGGCGCAGCTCCTGTTCCTCGAGCGCAACGCCGCACCGGTGGAGCTCGCGAAGGCGGGGCACGCGTGAGCGAGTCGTTCGACGTAGTCGTCGTCGGGTCGCGGGTGGCGGGGGCGTCGCTCGCCACCCTGTTGGCCCGCGAGGGGCTGAACGTCGTGGTCGTGGACCAGACGAGCGTCGATCGCCCGGTTCTGAGCTCCCACCTGATTCAGGCGGACTCGCTGACGTTCCTGGACCGCCTCGGCGTCATCGATGCGGTCCGCAGGCTCGGCGTGCCCTTCATGTGCCGCGCCGACACGCGACTCGAGGACCTCCACATCATCGCGGACTTCCCGCAGCGCCCCGGCGACCTCGGGGCCGCGGCGGTGATCCGCCGTCACCTGCTCGACCCGATCCTCAGGGACGCGGCGGCCGAGGCCGGCGTCGATGTCCGGACGAACACGAAGGTCGTCGGCCTGGTCCGCGACGGCGACCGCGTGGCGGGTGTCCGCGTCGCCTCGGCCGGCTCGGAGTACGAGCTGCACGCCCAGCTCGTGGTGGGCGCCGACGGGCGCTCCTCGACCGTCGCGAAGCTCTGCGAGGCACGCGAGTACAACATCACCGAGAACGCGCGCTTCTACTACTGGACATTCTTCGAGGGTGCCGCGCCGTGGTCGGACGACACCCTCATCTTCCACCGCTGGGGCGACCAGATGGTGTGGGGCGGCCCGGCCGACAGCGGCCTGTTCCTCGTGGGCGTGTCGCCCGAGCAGGCCGGGCGCGACGAGTTCTGCAAGGACCTCACCGGGGGGCTCCTGAAGTACATGCGCACGTGCGAGCCCATGGCGCGCGCGCTGGTCGACGCTCGGATTGCCACGAAGGTTCACGGGGTCCGCAAGTTCAAGGCCTACTTCCGCGAGCCATGCGGACCCGGCTGGGTGCTGATCGGCGATGCCGGGCACTTCAAGGATCCCGCGGCCGGGCGCGGGATCGGTGATGCCTTCCTCCAAGCCGACGCCATGGTCCCCGCGGTGGTCGCCGCCCTCGACGGGTCCGGTGAGCCGCTCGACCAGGCGCTCGCCAGGTGGGGCGAGTGGCGCGAGCACAAGTTCACGGGGCACTACTGGATGGCCGACGGGCTCGGCGGCTCGGGGACGATGCCGACGATGGGGGTCGAGCTGGTGCGGCAGCTTCACCGGGCCGGGAAGACCGACGAGTACCTCGATCTCTTCAGCCACCGCTCGCGTTACTACGACGTCTTCACCCTCCCGCGGCTGGCGGCGGCCACGACCCGGCTGCTCGCCCGACGCGCCACCGACCGGCGCGCGCTGTTCGACGAGGCGCAGGTGCTCGCGTTCCACGAGGGGCGCCGGCGCTGGATCAACAAGCATCCGGACTTCGACAGCGGCGATCCCTCGATCGCCGACTCCTGGGCGACCCCCCGCGAGGAGCCGCGGGCCCGGTCGCTGGCGAGCGTGTA
>DASVVS010000060.1:0-34806 GCA_036386455.1 Thermoleophilaceae bacterium | reverse complement strand
GCCCTTCACGATCGTCGGCCCCACGTAGTCCGGCACGCGGCTGGCCGCGCGCGTGCGCTCCGCGGGCCGCTGCGTCGTCGCCAGGCCGAGCCGCCGGACGTCGACCTCCATCCTCTCGTTGATCCGGTCGGCTGACGACATGAAGACCAGCCGGCCGAGCATGGCGAGCGGCCCGCGCTTGACGGGCTCCTCCGGCGGCGCGACCGCCAGGAGCTCGACCATCGCATCCCAGTCGGCCGGGGGATCGCTCACGGCGCGCGACCTTAACGCGCCGCGTCGGTACCGGCCGCGCAACTCCTCCCTCTTGCACGAGTTCTCCCACGCATCGACTCGAGGCCGCCGATGTCCGAGGCGATGGATGTGTCGCCGGTTCGCCGCACCGTCGCGCTGTTTCTCTGCATGCTCGCCGCCAGCATGCTGATGACCCCTGCCGGGACGGCCCAGGCGAAGGGCAGCCCGAACACGGCCGCCCTCCAGGTCGCGCTCAAGGCACTCCACCACTACAGGGGCGGCATCGACGGCGTGAACGGCCCGCGCACCAAGCGCGCCGTGCGCAGCTACCAGCGCGCCCACCGCATCCGCCCCGTCGATGGCGTGGCCGGACCGCGCACGCGCCGCAAGCTCGGCGCCCGCGGCCGCCCCAGCCTGGGCAGCCGCTCGGTGAGCGTGGGCGACCGCGGCTGGGACGTCGCCGGCATCCAGTGGCTCCTGCGCCGCCGCGGCTTCAAGCCGTACGGCGTGGACGGCGGCTTCGGGGGGAAGACGAAGGACGCGGTCGTGCGCGCGCAGCGCCGCTACGGCCTGACCGTCGACGGCGTGGCGGGCGCCTCCACGATCAACTCGCTCAAGCGCGGCCGCGGCCCGCGCCGCAGCGCCAGCCAGACCGTCGGCAACCCGAGCGGCCCGGTGCGCTTCCTGAGGCCGGTCCGCGGCGTGGTCACCAGCGGCTTCGGCCAGCGCTGGGGCCGCCTGCACGCGGGCATCGACTTCGGCGCGTCGACCGGCACCGCCGTCGGCGCCGCCGGCCGCGGAACGGTCGCCTCGGCGGGCTGGAACTCCGGCGGCTACGGCAACCTCGTCGTGATCCAGCACCGGCTCGGCTACCAGACCTGGTACGCGCACCTGAGCGCGATCAACGTCCGTGCGGGCCAGTCGGTCGGCGGCGGCACCCGGATCGGCTCGGTCGGCTCGACCGGCGCCTCCACGGGGCCGCACCTGCACTTCGAGGTCCGCCACAACGGGACCCCGGTCGACCCGTCTCCGTACCTGCTCGGCGGCTACTCGCTCAAGCGGGCGAAGGCGCAGCCGGGCGACGAGCACCCCGAGCTCTGCCTCCCGGACGGCCCGGTCGTGCGCGACCCGGCGCGGGCGCGGCTCGTGGACTGCCGGACCGGCGGCAGCCCCGCTCCCGGTCAACCCTGACCGGGCCGCCGATCGGCGCTAGTCTTCGCCGCGGACCGTGCTAGGCGGGGAGGTAGCGGTGCCCTGCACCCGCAATCCGCTCTAGCGGGGCCGAATCCCCGTCCGAGGGGTTGGGCTCCGGGGCCAGTACGCCAGTCCGAGGCGTCGATGGCCAGGTCCCGTGCGGTGGGCGCTCGTGAACCAGGTCAGGTCCGGGAGGAAGCAGCCTTAAGCGATACCGCCCAAGCGTTACGGGGAAGCCTGGCCGGAGTCGCGGGCCGGCGGGAACGCCCGGATGCCCTTCTTCGACGACGGGTGCACGGTCCACTTCTTCACCCATGCCCTCGCGATCCCATCTGCGCTCGAGACCGAGCGCGGATGCGCGAGCGGCGCTGCCCCCGGGTCTGACGCCGCTCGGGCTCGGCGCTCCGCGCGACGGCCTGCTCCACGTGCCCGAGGCAGGCGGAGCGACCCCCACGCCGCTCGTCGTGCTGCTCCACGGAGCGGGCTCGTCCGCGTCCGCCGCGATCCCGATCCTGGCCGACCTCGCCGAGGAGCACGGCGTCGCGCTGCTCGCGCCCGACTCGCGCGGGTCGACCTGGGACGTGATCCGGGGCGGCTTCGGCCCGGACGTGGAGTTCATCGACTCGGCGCTCGAGCACGTCTTCGCCCGCTGGCCCGTGGACCCGGCGCGCGTGGCCGTGGGCGGCTTCTCCGACGGCGCCTCCTACGCGCTCTCGCTGGGGATCGGCAACGGCGACCTCTTCACGCACGTGATCGCGTTCTCGCCCGGGTTCGCCGCACCCGCCGCGCGCGTGGGCCGCCCGCGCATGTACCTGACCCACGGGACCCACGACCGGGTGCTCCCGATCGACCGCTGCAGCCGCCGGCTCGTGCCGCTCTTCGAGGCCGGCGAGTACGACGTGACCTACGAGGAGTTCGACGGCGGCCACACGGTGCCGGCGGAGCTCGCCGGCCGCGCCGTCGCCTGGCTCAGCGCCGGCTGAGCCGCGCGCCCTTCGCCATCGACCGCATGGTCGCGCGCATCACCTTCGACGGCGAGTTCTCGAAGCGGAAGTGGTACTGGGCGAAGCCGGCCGGCCGCCGCGCCGCGCGGGCGCGCACGAACGCCTCGCGCCAGCCGTTGACCGCGCCGACCGAACGGCGGCCGACGTTGCCGCCGAGCCCCGGCTCGAGGCGCAGCCCCGGCGTCATCCCCACCACGTACTTGCGCGCGAGCGAGCCGCCCACCCGCCGCAGCGCCCGCTGCCCGCGCTCCTCCCGCCGGGCCGCCCCGCGCGCTGAGCCCGCGAACTCCGGGTACTCCTCGCCGATCACGTAGAGCGACGCCCGGTCGACCGCCCGCCACAGCCGCCTGAAGTCGCCGCCGCGGCGCGCCGTGCGCATCGCCTTCTGGGTCGCGAACACGATCCCCGGCAGCCTCTCGTCGCCGAGCTCCCGGCGGCCCCGGTGCAGCCCGTCGAGCACTCCGCGGATCAGCGCGCGCTGCCGCCCGTCCTCTGCGATCTCCGAGACGACCTCGTCGAACTGCCACGTCGTCACCTTCGTGCCGCCGCGGCGCTTGTTGCGGATGCGGTCGCGGAAGCGCCGGCCCAGCTCGCGCCCCCAGCGGTAGGCGCCGCGGCCCGACAGCTTGCGCAGCGACGGGATCCGCCCGCCGCGCGCGTCCGCATGCGCGTGACGCAGCGCCCGCCGGTCGCGCGCCGGCACCTTCCGCTTCCGCCAGAACACGCTGTGCGCCAGCGGGAAGATCGGCGCGTGGCGACCGTTCGGCATAGACGGGCGCGGCGGCGGCTTGGCGCCCGGCTCTTTCGGCTCAGACGGCCGCCCCGAGCCCCAGTAGTTGCCGTAGAAGACCGGCGTGGTGGGCGGCAGGCCGGCACGCCGGACGGCGTCGACCAGCCGCGAGTAGTGGCGCGACTGCCAGTACGAGAGCACGACCACCGGCCCGCGGTCGCCCGCGCACGGCGCGGCCGGGCAGGCGGGCAGGCTCGCCGCGGACGCGGGCGAGGCGAGGGCGCCCACCAGAGCAGCGGCGAGCAGAGCTGCGAGCGTGCAGCGGGCCAGGCATCGACGGTATGCCGGGCCACCCGAATCGGTCAAGCGCGTACGCACGCGGACGCGCCGGGTTCACCGGCGCGCTCCCGTGGCCGATCACCCGGGCCGGCTCATGTACAGCACCCACGACCGGTTGCGGGCGGCCTCGGCGAAGCCGGGCGGAGGGCCGCCTGGAACGGTGGGGTCGCGCGGGTCGAGGATCGACAGGCGGGCGGCCTCCGCGCTCGCCGGGCCGACGAAGAGCGTGGCGCCGGCCCGCCTGCCGGCGGGCGTCGCGGCCGAGACGACCTCGGCCGGGTCGCGTCCCGTCCAGTAGGCGATGTTCGGCACCGGCCGGTGGTTCGGGACCAGCACCGGCCCGGGCGAGGACTCGAACAGCGCGCGTCTGTCCGCGATCAGGTCGTGGAGGTCGGCGGCGACCCTGTCGCGGGCGGCGACGTCGTCGCGCAGGTCACCCAGCCGGCCGGCCTGGGCGGGGGCGAAGACCGCGAACGCGAGCAGGATCGCGGTGCCCCCGATCATCCAGGGGCGGCGGCGGCCGTCCTCGGGGCCGAGGGCGGTCCACCCGAGCGCGGCGAACGCCGCGAACAGCGACAGCATCGCGCCCGCGAGGAACAGGTAGCGGCCGAGCAGCGACAGGCCGCCGATCGCCAGGACCAGGAAGGCGGCCCCGTTGAGCACGAGGATCGCGGCGGGCACGGCCGCGCGGCGGCGGAACCAGGCGAGCGCGAGGCCGAAGCCGATCGCCGCCGCCAGCAGCTCCGGCAGGCGCATGATCTCGCCGAGCCGCCGCGGCATGATCCGCGGCACGTCGTCGAGCCCGCGCGGGCGGCCCAGGTCGGCGGCCAGCTCGCTCGTACCGTGCAGCGACCAGAGCGGGTCGCCGGTCACGAGCAGGTCGATGAGGGCCCAGAGGAGGGGGGCGGCGGCGGCGAGGAGCGCAAGCCGCAGGGCGCGTGCGTCCAGGCGGAGGCGGCGGCCGCCGGCGGGCGCGGCTTCGCCGGCGGCCAGCCACAGCCAGTACGCCCCGGCCAAGAGCCACGCCTCCGGCCGCAGCAGCCCCGCGAGCCCCAGCAGCACGAGCACGGCGGCGCCGCGGCGCGGCCGGCGCACCTCGAGCACCGCCGCCCACACGATCAGCGCGATCGTCGGCAGGTCCACGTAGCCGCGGATGCCGAAGTTCAGCGGCGGCACGCGCGTGAGGAAGATCGCGGCGGCCAGCACCCCGACCGGCCACGCGAACAGCTCGTGTCCGAGCCGGAAGAGCCCCACCGCGATCGCCCCGATCGACAGGATCACCAGCGCGAGCAGGGCTTCCTCGGCGCCGTCGCCGAGCGGCGAGACGAGCGCGCCCGCCGCGAGCGCCAGGGGGTGCTGGGTGGGGGCCACCGGCACCTCGAAGTCCGGCTTCGCCCCGCCCGCCAGCTGATCGCCCCAGACCAGCGAGTAGAAGGTGTCGTAGTTCAGGAAGGAGTGGCCGAAGGCGGCGAACACCGCGAGGCCCACGACGGCCGCGGCCGCGGCGTCGAGCAGCGTGCGGCGGCCGGGAGCCATGCGCTGGAAGCTATCCGCCCGCCGGTCGCAGGCGCGGCTGCACGCCCGCCGGACCCACGGCTAGAGTGCCTGGACCGATGCTCTCGCTGTACCGCCGCCACCGCCCGAAGACCTTCGACGAGGTGGTCGGCCAGGAGCACATCGTCCGCACGCTGCGCAACGCGATCGCGCTCGACAAGGTCCACCACGCCTACCTGTTCGTGGGCTCGCGCGGCACCGGAAAGACCAGCACGGCCAAGCTCCTCGCCTGCGCGCTGAACGCCGCGGGCGGCCCGAACGCGGACTTCGCGCCGTACGACCCGGCCGCCCGCGCGATCATGACCGGCAACTCGCTCGACGTGGTCGAGATGGACGCCGCGTCGAACAACTCCGTCGACGACATCCGCGAGCTGCGCGAGAACGTCGGGCTCGCGCCGATGGGGGGCGCCCGGCGCGTCTACATCCTCGACGAGGCCCACATGCTCTCGCCATCGGCCTGGAACGCCTTTCTCAAGACGCTGGAGGAGCCGCCCCCGCACGTGGTCTTCGTGCTCGCCACGACGGAGGCGCACAAGGTGCCGGCCACGATCGTGGACCGCTGTCACCGCTTCGACTTCCACCGGCCCACCCTCCAGCAGATCGCCGACGTGCTCGGCCGCGTGGCCACCGAGGAGGGCATCGTGGTGCCGGAGGGCGCGCTTCCGATGATCGCTCGCGCCGCCACCGGCAGCTTCCGCGACGCGCTCGGCACGCTCGAGCAGCTCGTCACCTATGGGGGCAAGGAGATCGGGCTCGACGAGGTGCTCGAGATCCTCGGCGTGGCCGACGCCGAGCTGGTCTTCGACTGCGCCGAGGCGCTTGCCGGTCACGACCCGAAGGCCGCGCTGCTGGCGGTCGAGCGGCTGTCGGGCTCCGGGCGCGACATCACCCAGTTCATGCGCGACCTCGCCGCCCACCTGCGTCACCTGTTCGTGGTGCAGACGCTCGGCGAGGTGCCGGAGTCGTTCGCCGTCACGGCGGAGCAGACCGACCGCGTGGCGGCCCAGGCACAGCGGGTGGCGCAGGGCGAGGTGGTGCGGGCGATCGACCTGCTCGCCGCCGCGCTCGGCGCCGTCAAGGACGGCTCGGACCCGCGCATCCAGCTCGAGCTCGCGCTGCTGAAGGCGGTCCAGCCGCAGGCGGACCTGTCGCTCCAGGCGCTGCTGTTCCGCATCGAGCAGCTCGAGCGGCGGCTGGAGCAGGCGGGCGCGGCCGCACCGGTCACGGCTCCCCCGGCCTCCGCGCCCGCGCGGCCCGAGGCCCGGGCGCCGGAGCCGCAGGCCTCCGCCCCCGCGGCCTCCGCCGGTGCCGCCGAGGCGGCGGCGCCCGAGGCGGGCCGAGCGCAGGCCGCCGCCTCCGAGCCCGAGCCGCGCGTCGCTGCCGAGCCGGAGCCGCGCATCGCGGCCGAGCCGGAGCCGCGCGTGGCGGCCGAGTCCGAGCCGCGCATCGCGGCCGCCTCGCACGCCGGCGCCGCGGCCGCCTCGCACGCGGGCGCCTCGCACGCGAGCGTCGCCGCTTCGCCCGCCGCTGCCGCCGCTTCGCCCGCCGCCGCCGCCGCCGCGGCTGCGGTCGAGCCCGAGCCGGAGCCGGACCCCGTCCCGGTCGCCGAGACCGCGGCCGATCCGCCCGCCGCCGCCGACGTCGACCGCCTCAAGCAGCTCTGGCCGGCGGTGGTCGACCAGGTCCGCTCCGAGAACGCGATGGTCGGCGCCTGCCTCGAGGCGGCGCGGCCGCTCGGCGTCTCCGGCGACCGCCTCACGATCTGCTTCCCGGCGATGGGCGGCTTCTCGCGCAAGACGGTGGAGAAGAACCGCGAGCTGGTGCAGACCGCGCTGCGTGCGCTGACCGGCATGTCGTTCGGCCTCGACTACGAGATGCGCGACGACGACGAGTCCGGCGCCGACGCGCCCAGCGCCCTCAGCGACGAGGAGCTGATCGAGCGGCTGAAGGCCGACTATGGTGCGACCGAAGTCTTCGACGATCCACTCGAGCCGGGGAGCTGACCGCCGTGCCGCAGCCCAACATGAACCAGATGATGAAGCAGGTCCAGCAGATGCAGGCCGAGATGGTCAAGGCGCAGGAGGAGGCGCAGAAGCAGACGGTCGAGGCCAGCGCGGGCGGCGGGATGGTGACCGTGAAGGTGAACGGCGCGCTCGAGGTGCTGGAGATCCGGATCGACCCCGACGCCGTGGACCCCGACGACGTCGAGATGCTCCAGGACATGGTCCAGGCGGCGGTCAACGAGGCGATGCGCTCCGCCCAGGAGATGGTCAACAGCAAGATGTCGCAGGTCACCGGCGGGCTCGAGAGCGCGCTCGGCGGGCTCGGGCTGCCGGGTCTCTAGCCGCGCAGCCGCAGGAGCGTGAGCTCCGGCGGTGAGAACAGCCGCAGGTGCGGCGCGTGCGAGCCGTGCTCCACGCCCACGCCGCGGCTCACGTAGACCCGCCGGTCGCCGCCGAGCCGGTGCAGCCCGCCCGCGGCCACTTCGCGCGGCACGCTCGACTTCGTGATCGGCGGACCGAAGCCCGGCACGACGACCTGCCCGCCGTGCGTATGGCCGGCCACGACCAGGTCCACGCGCGTGCGGCGGCGCAGCTCCAGCGCGGCGTCGGGCCGGTGGGCCAGCACGATCCGCACGTCACCGCGCTCGGGCTCGCGCTCGAGCCGGCCGTACACGCGCCGCGCCTCGCGCGTGCGCCAGTTCACCTGCACACCGCCGATCGTCAGCTCGCGGCCTGCGACCCGCGTGTGCGCCACGTCGTTCACGAGCAGCCGGGCGCCCGTCCCGTGCACGACCTCGCGCAGGCGCGCGGGGTCGTCGGCGTCGCCGTCCACCACGAAGACCCCGCCGGGCGCGTGCAGGCTCGCCACCAGGCGGCGCAGCTCGGGCAGGTCGCGCCGGAAGCGCCGCTGGCTCATCTGGAAGAGGTCGCCGGGGATGAGCACGACGTGCGGGCGCAGCCTGCCCGCGCGCCTGAACGCGCGGCGCTCGTAGTCGCCGACGCCGGCGGTCTGGACGTCCGCCAGCACGGCCACGCGCAGCTCGCCGTCGCCGCTGCGGGCGCGGTCGACCGGCACGACCACGCGCTCGGTCTGCAGGCGGTGCGGCTCGATCAGGCTGGCGTAGACCCCGACCGGCGCGAGCGCCACCAGCCCGAGGGCCGCGACCAGCACCGGCAGCCGCCGCCGTGCGCGGCGCGCGAGCAGCAGCCCGAGCCCCACGATCGGCAGCGCCACCACCAGGTCGAGGTAGAGGACGTGCAGCAGCCCGAAGCGCTGCGCGCCGAGCGCGGCCACCGTGGCGAGCTTCACGGCGCACGCGGCCGGGACCAGGGCCCAGGCCGCGCGGCGGCGCCCCAGCAGCGCCAGCGCGGCGGCGGCGTCGAGCATGGCCGAGAGCCAGATGAGGGCGGTCACGGCCGGGCCTCCCGCCGCGCCACCGGCGTGGCTTCGCGAACCGCCACCGGCGTGGCTTCGCGCAGCACGTCCCGCGCGCGTGCGCGCGCGAGGTTCCATTCCGCCCAGCCGTCGCCCTCGCTCAGGCGCAGCCGGATCTCGGTGAGCGCGTAGCGCCGCTCCGGGGGCGGCAGCTCCGCGAGGGCGGGCGCGGCGTCGGCGCTCAGGCCGCGGACGTAGTCGAGGTCGATCCTGGCGTCGCGCGCGTAGCGGTCCACGTTGCGCTCGGCGATCCGGCGGTCCGGGTCGATCAGAACGACGCCGAGCATGACGAGCGCCGTCGCGAGCACGCAGGCGCGCGGCAGGACCGCGTAGCGGCCGGCGGCGGCGGTCGCCAGCACGAGCGCGAGCAGCGCGCCGAGCCAGACGATGGTCGCGGCGGCGGCGAGGCGCAGCCGCGTGGCCCCGAACGCGTCCTGGTAGAGGTCGAGCCGGTGCGCGGCGGAGGCGACGACCACGAGAGTCAGGCCGCACAGCACGGCCAGCAGGGCCCGCAGGACGATCCGCTCGCGGCGACCCTCCGCCCGCGCCCAGCGCAGCGCCCCCGCCGCGACGGCCAGCGTGAGGGCCGCCGCGACCGCAAGCTGCGCGAAGCCCTCGCGCGCGTACTCGGCATAGGTGAGCCCGGCGGTCTCGAGCACGTGGTCGCGCTTGCCGAACAGGACGCCGGCCTGCACCGCCACGAACGCCGCGAACAGGAGGTTCAGCGCGACGAGCGCGATGCCCCATTCGACCGGGGCGAGCCGCCGGGCGGCGCCGGGCGCCGAGGCTTCACGCGTGCGCCCGACCGTGGCGAGCGCGCCGGCGAGGGCGAGTGCGAGGAGGCCCCAGAGCGCCCGCTCCGGCAGCGCGCCGAGGTCCGCGTCGGGGATCGCGGCCGCGACGATCCGCTCGAAGGCTGCGTCGCCGGAGGCGAACAGCGCTCCGAACACCGCGAGCAGAGCCGCCGCGAGGGCGGCGCCGCGGAGCGCCGGCGCGGCGCCCGCTCCGACCGGCAGCAGCCGCCACGCCCCCGCGGCCACCGCCACCGGGCCGCTGCCGGCCCGCGCGAGGACGCGGCCCAGCCCGCGCCCGACCGCCGCCCAGCCGGCCCCGCCGGCCAGCGCGAGCGACATGAGCAGCGTGGCCGCACACAGAGCCGGAAGCACGACCCAGAGCGCGTCGCGGAGCATCGCGCCCGCGGCGAGCAGGGCGGCGAGCCCGACCCAGGCGCGCGACCAGCGGTCGAGGGGATCGGCCCGGCCGAGCCGCCCGGCGAGGCCGGCGACCGCGGCGCAGGCCACCACCCCGGCACCGACCCGGCCGCCGAGCGTGGCCGCCCCGACGAGCCCCGCCGCCAGGGCGGCGAGGACGGCCGCCCGCGGCGCATGCGGCGGCTGAGCACCCGGCGGGCGCTCGGGATGCCGGTCCAGGTCGCTCACGCCGCCCCCGGTAGCTCCACGACCATCCGGCACCCGCGCGGCCCGGCGCGCTCGGCTCGGATGTCGCCGCCGTGCAGGTCCACGATCCAGCGCGCGATGGCGAGCCCGAGGCCCGCGCCGCCCGAAGCCCGCGCGCGGTCGGCCCGGTAGAAGCGCTCGAACACCCTCGCCGACTCCTCGGGCGGGATCCCCGGCCCCTCGTCCACCACCTCGATCCGCACCCACGGGTCGGCCTGGGCGGCGGTGACCCGCACCCGGCCCGGCCGCGGCGAGTGCCGCACCGCGTTCTCCACGAGGTTCATCACGACCTGGTGCACCCGCTCGGGCGCCCCGCGCACGATCAGCCCCTCCGGCGCGTCCACCTCGAGCTCGACGTCCGCCGGAGCGCTCAGCCGCGCCTCGCGCGCGACGTCCTCGAGCACCCCGCGCACCGCGAACGGGGCGGTCGTAAAAGGCTCCCCCTGGCTCTCGAGCCGCGACAGGTCCAGCAGCTGCTCCACCAGCCGCCCGAGCCGGCGCACCTGGCCGAGCATCGTGGCGATCGTCTCGCGATCGGCCGGCTCGACCCCGTCGGCCACGTTCTCGAGCCGCGCCTGGAGCGCGCTGAGCGGCGTGCGCAGCTCGTGCGACACGTTCGCGACCAGGTCGCGCCGCTGGCGGTCCACCTCGGCGAGCTCGGCCGACATCGCGTTGAACGCGCGCGCCAGCTCGCCGATCTCGTCGGTCCGGTCGACCCCGCCGACCTGGGCCCCGGTGCGCCCGGACGCCATCGCCCGGCTCGCCTCCGCCATCTCGCGCAGCGGCCAGGTGAGCCCGCGCGCGACGAGCCGGACGAGCGCCAGAGCCAGCGCGGCCGCCGCGATGGCCGCCAGCGGCAGCGGCACGCCCAGCCGCACCGCGGTCAGCGCCGCCGCGTCGCTCACGAGCACGCCCGCGAGGATCACCAGCCCGAGCTTCGTCTTGAGCGGCCCGACCCGCCGCTGGAGCCAGGCGATCACGCCGCCCCCTCCGGCTCCGGCTCGAACGCGTAGCCGATCCCGTGCGCGGTCCGTACGAACTCCTGCCCCAGCTTCTTTCGCAGCCCGGCCACGTGCGAGTCGACCGTCCGGGCGCCGACGCCGTCCTGGTAGCCCCACACCTCGGCCAGCAGCCGGTCGCGCGAGAACACCACGCCCGGCGAGCGCGCGAGGTGGGCGAGCAGCTCGAACTCCGTCGGCGTCAGGTGGAGCACCCGCCCGTCGCGCCGCACGCGGCGGGCGGCGAGGTCGATCTCCACGTCGCCGCTCGTGATCCGCTCGGCCGGCGCCGCCGCGGCGGCCCGCTCGGCGCGACGCAGCAGCGCCTTCACCCGCGCCACCAGCTCGCGCGGGCTGAACGGCTTCGTCATGTAGTCGTCGGCGCCCACGCCGAGGCCCACGAGCACGTCGCTCTCGTCGCCCCGGGCGGTGAGCATCAGCACCGGCACCGGGCGCTCGGCCTGGATCCGGCGGCAGGCCTCGATCCCGTCGAAGCCGGGGAGCATCACGTCGAGCACCACCAGGTCCGGCCGCAGCCGCCGGCACAGCTCGACCCCGCCCGGCCCGTCGGCCGCCGCCTCGGCCCGGAAGCCCTCCGACCGCAGCCGCGCCGCGAGCGAGGCGGCGATGTCGGCCTCGTCCTCGACGATCACGATCGTCTCGCCCGCCATGACCGGGATGCTAAGCGCGCCCTGTTGCGCTCGGGTGCAGCGTATGTGGAGAAGTTGTGGAGGCTCAAGGCCCGGGGCGCCGCTGCCGATGCAGCCCCGGTGAAGGGGATAGTCGGATCGCTCGCGCGTGCACGCGAGAACTCACCGGGCATGGTCATGGGACTGTGCGCGGTCGCGGGCCTGCTCGTGGGCGCGCTGCTGGCCTTCGGGCTGGCCGTGGCCGGAGTAGTGGTGCTGGCCGTGGCGATCGGCGCCTTCGCCACGCGCGGCAAGGGCACCGACGACGACCACGAGATGGCCGCCGAGCTCGAGGAGACGCGCCGCCGTCTCGAGAGCCTCGCCCTGCGCGATCCGCTCACCGGCGTCCTCAACCACCGCGCCTTCCAGGACTCGCTCGAGACCGAGCTGCGCCGCGCGCGCCGCGAGAGCTGCCCGCTCTCGGTCGTGGCGGTCGACATCGACGGCTTCCGCGAGATCAACGACACCCGCGGGCACGCGCACGGCGACGCTCTGATCGTCACCGTGGCCGAGAGCCTCGCCTCGAACCTGCGTCCCGGCGACATCTGCGGGCGCGTCGGCGGCGACGAGTTCATGCTCGCCCTGAGCAACTGCGACGCCGACTCGGCCCGCGAGGTGCTGGCCCGCCTGCGCAGCGGAATCGACTCGCGCGCGCTCTCCTCGCAGGTCGGCGTGATCTCGATCAGCGCCGGCATCGCCGAGTTCCCCAAGCACTCGATCGGCCGCGCCGAGCTGATGCGCTACGCCGACGCCGCGATGCAGCGCGCCCGCGGCGAGGGCCCGGGCGGCACGCACGTGCACACCTCGGGCGAGACGGTCCTGACCGCCGAGGACGAGGCTTCCCACGCCCAGCGCGGGGCGCTCTTCAACACCGTCCACGCGCTCGCCCGTGCGGTCGACGCCCGCGACGGCTACACCCACCAGCACTCCCAGCGCGTGGCCTTCTACGCCGCCACCCTCGCGACCGCGATGAAGCTCGGCGACGAGCGCGCCGAGTCGATCCGGATGGCCGGCCTGCTGCACGACGTCGGCAAGATCGGCATCCGCGACGGGATCCTCCTGAAGCCGGGCAAGCTCGCGCGCGACGAGTTCATGGTCATGCGCCGCCACTCCGAGCTGGGCCGGGCGATCATCGCCGGCGCCGGGCTGACGGAGCTGGCCGAGTGGGTCTGCCACCTGCACGAGCGCTGGGACGGCGAGGGCTATCCCGAGGGCCTGCGCGGCGCGGCGATCCCGCTCGAGAGCCGCCTGCTGCACGTGGCCGACGCACTCGAGACGATGACCTGTCCGCGCGCCTACCGCGAGCCGATGGCGATCGAGGACGCGCTGACCGAGCTGGAGCGCCACGCCGGAACGCAGTTCGACCCGGCCGTGGTCGGCATCATGGTCCGCCTGGTCCGCGAGGGCTCGATCGAGGTCGGCGAGGCCCCCCGCCTCGGGCACCCGCTGGCCGGCGGCGCCTCGGCGATCGCCGGCGACTGACGCCAGCCGTACGATCTCGACATGACCACCGTGGACCCGGCGTTGCCGGGGGCGGAGATCGTGTCCAAGGGCATGGCCGACCTGGCCCAGGGGCGGTCGAGCGAGGAGGCGCTCCTCGTGACCGCTGCGGCGCCGCGACTGCGCGCGCTGGGTCTGGACGTCGTCCCGTCCGGCGTCGATGCGCCGCTGCACCGCCTCTACGAGCTCCTTGCCACAGCCGACCGGGCCGGTGCGCACTCGCGCTACAACGCACTGATCGGGCGCATCACGAGCTTCGCTCGCGCCGCCGAGCATGCGTCCACCGGTCGATAGCGACCGGATTCGCGCGTTCGCGCGCGAGCTCGGGCGCGAGGCGCGGGGGGCGACCAAGCTCTACCTGACAGGCGGGGCGACAGCCGTCCTGCACGGGTGGCGCCCCTCCACTGTCGACATCGACGTCCGGTTCGAGCCTGAGGCGGACGAGCTCCTGCTGGCCGTCGCACGCCTCAAGGAGCAACTTGACGTGAACGTGGAGCTGACGTCCCCGCCGGACTTCATCCCGGAGCTGCCGGGCTGGCGCGATCGAAGCCCGTACCTGTTCAGCGAGGGGGCGGTCGACGTGCACGAGTTCGATCCCTATTCACAGGCGCTGTCGAAGATCGAGCGCGGCTTCGCCCAGGATCTCGAGGACGTGCGCGCCATGCTCCGCGACGGGTTGGTCGATCGAGGCCGGCTGAGCGACCTCTTCGACGAGATCGAGCCGAAGCTGTTCAGGTATCCGGCGATCGAACCCGAGGCGTTCCGGCGGAAGCTGGAGAGGGCGATCGCCGGCGACTGACGCTCCGGGGCCGCCTCTAAGCTCGGCGGGCTTGTTCTCGCCGCCCGTCAACCGCCTCATCACCGAGCTCGCGCGCCTGCCCGGCATCGGCCAGCGCACCGCTCAGCGGCTCGCCTTCCACATCCTGCGCACGCCCACCGACGACGCGCTCCCGCTCGCCGACGCCATCCGCGAGGTCAAGGAGACCGTGGGCTTCTGCGAGGTCTGCTTCAACCTCGCGGTCGGCCCGCGCTGCCGCATCTGCGAGGACGAGCGGCGCGACTCCGACGTGATCTGCGTGGTCGAGGAGCCGAGCGACGTGATACCGATCGAGCGCACCCACGAGTTCCGCGGCCGCTACCACGTGCTGGGCGGCGCGCTGTCGCCTATCGACGGCGTGGACCCCGAGGACCTGCGGCTGGCCGAGCTCATCACGCGGGTCGAGGGCGGCGGCATCCGCGAGGTCGTGATCGCCACGAACTCGACCACGACCGGCGAGGCCACCGCGCTCTACATCGCTGACGCCCTGCGTGAGCGCGCGCCGGACGTGGCGGTCACCCGCCTGGCCAGCGGCCTGCCGGTGGGCGCGGACCTGGAGTACGCCGACGAGGTCACGCTCGGCAAGGCGTTCCAGGGCCGCCGCGCGCTGTGAACGCGGAGCCGCGCGCTCCGGCGGAGCCGCGCGCGCTTCGCGAAGCCGCCCGGCTCGGCTTCGCCCTCACCGGGCTCGCCGTCGTGCTGCTCCCCTGGTACCGGCTCGACGACTACACGCCGAACGGGTGGGACGCCACCGCCTGGGGGAAGGTCGCGCTGCTCGCCGCGGCGGCCGGCCTCGCCCTGGCGTCGGCGGGCGCGCTGCCGCAGGCCCGGGCGGGGCTCGCCGCCGCCGCGGTGGCCGCCATCGCCTTCCGGCTCGCCGTGCCGCCCGACTTCGGCTTCGCCTTCGACGGCCTGGAGGTCCCCACCGAGCGCGCGATCGGCGCCCCCGTGGCCCTCGCTACGGCACTGCTGGCGCTGGCTGCGGAACTGCTCCGGCTCCGGGCGCGGCGGGCTCGACCTGGCCCGAGCCCGGATTCGCCGCGTTCGGGTACTGCGGCGGAGGCGTCCGCCTCCGGACCCGCAGGCCCAGCTCCCGCTTGACGGTGACGATCCGCGTGACCGCAGCGTCCACGCGCCCCCGCGGGATCTTCCCGCTCTTGATCGCCGCCAGGATCGCCCGGTAGGCCTTCGACTGCTCGCCCGGCGGGCCGGAGATCCAGACCATGTCGACCCCGGCGGCGATCGCGGCCACCGCCGCGTCGGCGATCGACGGCTGCGTCGTGGTGATCGCCGCCGAGGCGAGGTCGTCCGAGATCGCCACGCCGCGGAAGCCGAGCCCGCCGCGCAGCACGTCGGTGGCGAACGTCTTCGACAGCGAGGCGGGGGTCACGAAGTCGTCGGGCGCGTAGCTCGCGTGGCCCACCACCACGGCCGGCACCCCCGCCGCGATCGCCGCCCGGAACGGGACGAGGTCGCGCTTCTGAAGCTCCTCGAGCGACAGCCCGACCTGCGCGGGGCCCTCGTCCGTATGGGACGTCGCGCCTCCGATGCCGGGGAAGTGCTCCGGCGCGGAGAGCAGCTTGGCCCTGCGGAAGGCGCTCACTCCCGCGCGCGCGTAGGCGGCCACGGTGTCCGGCTCGTCGGAGAAGACCCGCGTGCCCAGCGTGGTCGTGCCGGGGGCGCCCACGTCCACCGGCGGCCCGATCACGCCGCTCATGCCGACGGCGCGGAACATCTTCGTGGTCCGCCCGAACTCGGCCACGGCGTCGCGCAGCCCGGCCAGGTCGCCGGGCGCCGCGGCGGGCGGGAAGCCGGGGAACGCCGAGTGCGCGCCGCCCTCCTGGCGCGCGAGCATCAGCGGCGGCTCGTGGCCCTTGCGCGCGGTGGCGTTCGCGACCGACGCCGTCATCGCCTCGAGCTGCACGTCGTCGCGGTAGTTGCGCTGCTCGAAGACGACGCCGCCGAAGTCGTTGCGCCGGAGCGTGCGGAAGAAGGTGGCCGACGGGTCCGCGCCCCGGAAGCCCACGAGCATGAGCTGAGCCGCCTTGCGCTCGGCCGGCAGCCGGGCCACCAGCCGGCGGATCACGCCCGGCACCCGCGCCCCCGGCAGCCCCGCGGCGGGCGAGGGAACGATCCGCGCGAGGAACGAGCGCCCCGGCGGCGGCGCCTTCGGAGCGGGCGCGGCCGCGCGCCGCTCGGGCTCCGTCGCACGCTTCTCCTCGCCCCCGCCGAGCGCCAGCGCGGCCACCACGGTGGCGATCGCGAGCGCCCCGATCGCGAGGGCGATCGGCGGCAGCTCCCTCAGGCGGCGGAGGATCTCGCGGGGCACGGGCCGAAAGCTATCCTCGGACCGCCATGGCCGGCCCCGATTCGCGCACCGTCGTCATGAAGTTCGGCGGCACCTCGGTGGCCGACGCGGACCGCATCCGCCGTGCCGCCGGCCGGATCGTGCGCGCCCGCGAGCAGGGCGACAGCGTGGTCGCCGTCCTGTCCGCGCGCGGCAAGACCACCGACGAGCTGGTCGCGATGGCGCACGAGGTCTCCCAGCGGCCGCACCCGCGCGAGATGGACATGCTGCTCTCGACCGGCGAGCGGATCTCGTGCGCGCTCGCCTCGATGGTCATCAACGACCTCGGCCACGAGGCGGTCTCGCTGACCGGCTCGCAGGCGGGCATCGTCACCGACGCCTCCCACACGAAGGCGCGCATCCTCGACGTGCGCACCGACCGCATCGACCGGCTGCTCGAGGACGGCAAGGTGGTGCTGGTCGCGGGCTTCCAGGGCACGTCCGCGGCGCTCAAGGACGAGTCGAGCGGCGCCTACGAGGTGCACGGCGAGGTCACCACGCTCGGCCGCGGCGGCTCCGACACCACGGCGGTGGCCCTCGCGGCCGCGCTCGGCGCCGACGTCTGCGAGATCTACACCGACGTCGCCGGCGTCTTCAGCGCCGACCCGCGCATCGTCTCCGACGCTCGCAAGCTCAACTACGTCTCGTTCGAGGAGATGCTCGAGATGTCCGCTTCCGGAGCGGGCGTGTTGCAGCTACGCTCGGTGGAGTACGCGCGCAACCACGGCGTGCGGATCCACTGCCGCTCGAGCTTCGACGACGGGCCCGGCACGTTCGTACTGACCGAGGAAGAGACCTTGGAGCGACCACTCGTCACAGCCGTCACCCACTCCACCTCGGAGGCCCGCGTGACGCTCATGTCGATCCCCGACGAGCCCGGCATCGCCGGCCGCGTGGCCACCGCGCTCGCGGAGGCGAACGTGAACATCGACATGATCATCCAGAACGAGCCGCAGTCCGAGGGGCACATGGCCGACATGTCGTTCACCGTGCCGCGCGACGAGCTCGACCTGGCGGTCGACGCGCTCGCGCCGCTGGGCCTCGGGGAGATCGCGACCGACCCCGCGATCGGGAAGGTGTCGCTGGTCGGGGCTGGAATGAAGAGCCACCCCGGCGTGGCCGCGAAGACCTTCAGCGTGCTCGGCGGCTGCGGCGTGAACATCGAGATGATCTCCACCTCGCCGATCAAGATCTCGTGCGTCGTGCGCGAGGACGACGTGCCGACGGCGGTGCGCGAGCTGCACAGCGCCTTCGAGCTGGGCGAGGACGCCATCCGGCGCGAGGACCCGCGCGGCGACCACAGGCCGGTGGTCTCGTGAGGGTCGCCCTCGTGGGAGCCACCGGCGCGGTCGGCTCGATCATGCTGAAGGTGCTCGAGGAGCGCCGCTTCCCGGCGACCGAGGTCGTGCCGTTCGCGAGCGAGCGCTCGGTGGGGCGGCGGCTGCCGTTCGCCGGCCGCGAGATCGAGGTGCGCGCGCTGACCGAGGAGGGCATCCGCGGCTTCGACGTCGCGATCTTCTCCGCGGGCGGCTCCACCAGCGGCGAGTGGGCCCCGCGCTTCGCCGCGGCCGGCGCCGTGGTGGTCGACAACTCCTCGCGCTGGCGGATGGAGGACGACGTGCCGCTCGTCGTCTCGGAGGTCAACCCCGACGACCTCGACTCCCACCGCGGGATCATCGCCAACCCCAACTGCTCGACCATGCAGATGGTCGTCGCCCTCAAGCCGATCGACGTGGTCGCCGGCATCGAGCGGCTCGTGATCACGACGATGCAGTCGGTCTCCGGCACCGGGCAGAAGGCCGTCGAGGAGCTGCGCGATCAGACCGAGGCGGCGCTGGCCGCGCGCGAGGTCCCTGCCGCGCAGGCCTACGCCCACCAGATCGCGTTCAACGTGCTGCCCCACGCCGGCACGTTCCCGGAGGGCTCCGACTACACCGACGAGGAGCTCAAGCTCGTGAACGAGACGCGCAAGATCCTCGGCAAGCCGGACATCGCCGTCTCGGCCACCTGCACGCGCGTGCCGGTCTACACCGGCCACTCGGAGTCGGTCAACGTGCAGACCCGCGAGTCGCTGTCGGCCGACGACTGCCGCGCGCTGCTCGGCCGCTCGCCCGGCCTGACCGTGCTCGACGACCCGCCCAACGCGGTCTACCCGCTCGCGATCGACGCGGCCGGGCGCGACGACGTGCTGGTCGGCCGGATCCGCCAGGACCCCTCGCACCCGCGCGCGCTGAACCTCTTCGTGGTGGCCGACAACCTGCGCAAGGGCGCGGCCACGAACGCCGTGCAGCTCGCCGAGCTGCTGGTGGAGCGCGGCCTGGTGGGCGCGCGCCCGCAGGCCGCGTAGCCGCGGCCGGCGCGCCGGGCTTCGCACGCCCGCGTAGCCGCGGCGCCCTCCGGGTACCGCTCAGGCATGAACGCCAACCGCATCCTCCACCTCATCTCCCGCGGCTCGAGCGACGGCAACCGCGGCAAGCGCCGCCGCGGCGGGCGCCCGCGCGGCGAGGGCCTCGGGCTGATCGGCTCGGCCCGCCGCCTGTTCGGCCGTCGCTGAACCCCCCTCGTCCCCTGTTGATCCCCCGAAGGGGGGTACCTCGCGCGAGTAATCCCTTTGCGCCCCCGCGCGAGCGGATACTCCTCGCGTGCGGGGGCATGAGGGGGGGCGAGTGGGGCTGAGGGCGATCTCGCTCGTGCTGGCGGTCGCCGTGCTCGCCGCGGCCGGCCTGCTCGCCGCGGCCGCCCCGGCCGGGGCCGCGCGCCCACCCACGCCTGAGCCGAACGGCGCGGTGGAGCTCTCCCCGCGCCCGTGCGCGCTCGAGGGGCGCGACCCCTACGAGCGCGACTACAACGCCGCCGAGGGCTGGCAGGCGCCCGACTACGAGCGCTACCCCGGCGCCTGCCGCCGGCTGCGCTTCTCGTACGGGCCGATCGTCGTCAAGCCCGGCCAGAACGACGTGCTGGCCGACCCGATCAAGATCGAGAAGCCCCTGCAGGACGGCTACATCACCCGCTTCAGGCCGGACCTCGTGCGGGCCGACGGCAGCGTCCCTCCGATCGAGCAGGTCCACCTGCACCACGCCGCCTGGGTGGCGGTCCCCGAGTACGGCAGCGGCGGCAGCGGAGCCTTCGAGGCCGCGGGCGAGGAGAAGACGATCCTGCAGATGCCGAAGGGCTTCGGGCTGCCGACCAAGGCGACCGACGCCTGGCTGCTGATCTACATGGTCCACTCGGCGATCCAGCAGCCGATGGAGGTCTACATCACCTACGACGTGGACTTCGTCCCGAAGGCCGACGGGGACCGGCTGGGACTGCGGGACGCCTATCCGCTGTGGTGGGACGTGCGCTCCGACTACTACCCCGTCTTCAACGTGCAGCGCGACTTCGCCGGCGCCGACGGGACCTGCACCTGGCCGCGCGAGCAGTGCGCCGCTGAGGATCCGTTCGGCAAGAAGATCGTCGGGCAGGGCCAGCCCGGCAACGGCCGCGGCGCGGACTGGCGCTTCCCCGAGCGCGGCCAGCCCCTGGGCCGCATCCCGAGCTTCACGGGCGGGACGATCATCGCCGCGGGCGGGCACCTGCACCCCGGCGGGCTGCAGAACACGATCGACCTGGTGCGCCCCGGCAACACGATCCGCGTGCGCAAGGGCAAGGGCAAGCGGCGGCGCTGGGTCCGCAAGCGCAAGGAGGTCGCTCGCATATACACGGGCGAGGCGCACTACTGGGACCGCAAGGACCCGACCAGGGGCGGCGGCCCGCCCACCTCCTGGGACTTCTCGATGAAGGTGAGCGGACTGCCCAAGTGGGGGGTGCGGGTGGAGCCGGGCGACATCGTCCGCAACAACGCGGTCTACGACGCGAGGATCCAGTCCACCTACGAGAACATGGGCATCGTCGTGGCGGCGGTGGTGCCCGACGACCCTGAGGGCAATCCGCGCGCGCCCGGCGTCGACCCGTTCACGACCCCGCTCGACACCTCGCCCAACTGCAAGTCGGGCGGCCTGAAGGCGAAGCGCGGCGGCAAGCGCCTCTGCGACCGCGGCAAGGTGACGCACGGCCACCTCGCCGAGAACGACAACTTCGGCGCTGCCGGCGGCGCCTGGAGTGCGCGCAGCGGCGCGCCCGCGAGCCGGGTCGGCATCGCCGACTTCCTCTACGCGCCCGGCGACCTCTCGACGATCGAGATGACCGGCGTGCCGGCCGTCAAGCTCGGCTCCGAGCTCGCATTCACCAACTTCGACGGCTTCCAGATCCCGCACACCGTCACCTCGTGCAAGTTCCCGTGCCTCGGCCAGACGGGCGGGGCCTTCCCCATCTCGAACGGCGAGTCGAGCAAGGGCAGGCAGCTCGACTTCGACTCGGGCGAGCTCGGCTTCGGCACCCCGCAGATCGGACCCGCCAAGCAGACGCTCGACTGGACCCTCCCGGTCACGCCCGAGGCCGGCTTCGAGCCGGGCGAGATCGTGACCTACTTCTGCCGCGTTCACCCCGGCATGCGCGGGGCGTTCGAGGTCCAGAGATGACCCTGACACGATTTCGTGACTACTTTCGCGCCAAAGCGGTAACAGTTCAGTCGTGCGGGGGCGCGCTTGGGGTGAGGGGTGCTGATTCGGACGGCGATCGCCGCCGTCCTCGCGCTCGCGACGCTCGCGCCTTCCGCCGCGGCACAGTCCACCGCCCGCCCGCCGGTGCCGGACCCGAACACGGCCGTCGACATCGCCCCGCGCCCGTGCTCGCTCGACACGCGCGACAAGTACGAGAGGGAGTTCTTCGCGAGGGAGGGCTGGGACGCTCCCGACTACGAGCGCTACCCGGGCAACTGCCAGCGCCTGCGCTTCTCCTACGGCCCGATCGCGGTCAAGCCCGGCCAGAACGACGTCCTCGTCGACCCGATCAAGATCGAGAAGCCGCTGCGCGAGGGCTACGTCACGCGCTTCAAGCCGGACCTCGTGCGCGCCGACGGCACGGTCCCGCCGATCGAGCAGGTGCACCTGCACCACGCCACCTGGCTGTCCGTGCCGGAGTACGGCGACGGGCCGTTCTTCGCCGCGGGCGAGGAGAAGACCGTCGCCCCGTTCCCGAAGGGCTACGGCATGCCGGTCAAGCCGACCGACACGTGGCTGCTGCTCTACATGGTCCACTCGGCCATCCAGCAGCCGATGGAGGTCTACATCACCTACGACATCGACTTCGTCCCGAAGGCGAGCGGCGATCGGCTGGGCATCAGGCCCGCCTACCCGATCTGGTTCGACGTGCGGCCGTCCGGCTACCCGGTCTTCAACGTGCAGCGGTCCTTCGGCGGCGCCGACAACACCTGCACGTGGCCGGCCGAGCAGTGCGCCGCGCACGATCCGTACGGGAAGGAGATCGTCGGCCAGGGCCAGCCCGGCAACGGCAAGGGCGCGGACTGGACCTTCCCGAAGGCGGGCGAGCCGCTCGGCCTG
The DNA here is from genome assembly GCA_036386455.1 of Thermoleophilaceae bacterium. GTDB lineage: Bacteria > Actinomycetota > Thermoleophilia > Solirubrobacterales > Thermoleophilaceae > AC-37. The sequence continues at coordinate 13,067 of DASVVS010000060.1, read as the reverse complement.
ACCGGGAACTTCCAGGGCGGCACGATCGTCGGGCTCGGCGGCCATCTGCACCCCGGCGGGCTCCAGAACACGATCGACCTGGTGCGACCCGGCAACACCGTGCGCGTGAAGAAGAAGATCAAGCGCAAGGGGAAGAAGCCCAAGAGGAAGTACGTGCTGGAGAAGCGGGAGCAGGTCCGGATCTACACCGGCGAGGCGGTCTACTGGGACCGCAAGGACCCGAGCAGGGGCGGCGGTCCGCCGACCTCGTGGGACTTCTCGATGAAGGTGAGCGGCCTCCCCTCGTGGGGCGTGCACGTCAAGCCCGGCGACATCGTCCGCAGCAACGCCACCTACGACACGACGCAGCAGTCGACCTACGAGGACATGGGGATCGTGGTCTCGCTGTTCGTGCCGAACGGTCCGGACGGCAAGCCGCAGGCGCCCGGCGTCGACCCGTTCGTCGCACCGAAGGACACGGTCACGGGCTGCCCGTCCGGGGGCCTGCGGGCGAAGGGCGGCAAGCGGCTGTGCGACAAGGGCGTCGTCACGCACGGCCACCTGAGGGAGAACGACAACTTCGGCGGGCCCCAGGGCAAGTGGGACTTCCGCAGCGGCCCCGCCACCGACCGCGTCGGGATCGCGGACTTCCTCTACGCGCCGGGGGACCTGTCGATGATCTCGATGACCGGCGTGCCGACCGTCAAGCTGGGCAGCGAGCTCACGTTCACGAACTTCGACGGGCCGGTGATCTACCACACGGTCACCTCCTGCAAGTTCCCCTGCCTCGGCCCCACGGGCACGTCGTTCCCGCTCTCCGACGGGCAGACGAGCAAGGGCCGCAACCTGGACTACGACTCGTCGGAGCTGGGCTTCGGGACGCCGGTCATCGGCCCGACGAAGCAGACGCTGAACTGGAGCCTTCCGGTCACGCGCGAGGCGGGATTCGAGCCCGGGGAGATCAGCACCTACTTCTGCCGCGTCCACCCCGGCATGCGCGGAGCGTTCGAGGTCCAGGAGTGAGCAACTTCGGCGAGGACCTTCCCTTCCTCGCGCGCAACAAGACGTACCGGCGCGGCTGGAAGGACCTCTCCGAGGCGCCCCCGGTCGACGTGCTGCCCTGCTCGAACGACGAGTACTTCCCGCCGCCTCCCACCAGGGAGCAGATCGGGATCATGCAGCTGCAGAGCCGCGAGATCGAGCGCTACCGGCGCAAGTTCAACATGAGCCGGCGCGCGTTCGTGCGCACGGCCGCGGCCACCGCGATCGGCTTCTGGGCGATCGACGCCGTGCGCAAGGGCGAGTACGGCAACTACGGCTGGGCACAGAACACCACGACCGACGCCTGCGACCTCGAGTGGGACGGCAAGAAGGGCATGGAGCGCCTGACCAACCTGCCCGGCGAGTTCATCTTCGACGTGCAGTCGCACCACGTCGACGCCGAGGGCCAGTGGCGGGTCACGAACCCGGGCTTCCATGCCGTCTTCGCGGCCCTCTGGCCGCAGTCCTCGTGGGCCACGGGCGAGCCGGGCGGCCTGCGCGAGGACGGCTCGATCCGCGGCGGTGGCGAGGGCGGCGAGGCCGACCCGATCCAGAACCTCTCGCGCTTCCACTACCTCAAGGAGCTCTACCTCGACTCCGCGACCACCGCGACGGTGCTCTCGATCGTCCCCACGTCGCCCGACACGGACAACCCGCTCCCGCTGGCGGAGGGCTACAAGACCGCGCGCATGGTCAACGACCTCTCGAAGGCGCGGCGCTGCGTCCTGCACGCGTTCGTGATGCCCAACCGCGGCGGGTCGGGCACCACGAACACCGGCAGCTCGATCCCGCAGAAGCCGCTCTTCCTCGACGAGGAGATGGACCTGATGATGCAGCGCGCCGAGCAGTACGGCGACCTGCTGCGCGGCTGGAAGACCTACTGCGCCTGGGGCGACGTGCCCAACGCCAGCGGCTGGACGTTCGACACCGACATCGGCATGCGCTTCCTCGAGCAGGTGCTGGCGGTGAGCAAGAAGTTCCCGCAGATCCCCCCGGTGGTCGCCACGCACAAGGGCTTCCCGCTCCCGGCGTTCGACCAGCGCGCGGCCACGCCGCGCGACATCGGGCCCGCCGCGCGGGCCTACCCGGGCGTGCGCTTCCTCGTCTACCACTCGGGCTACGACACCGGCGACCGCCAGGAGGCCTACCGGGGCGACGACGCCGCGCGCTCCGACACCCACACCGTCGACGGGTTCATCAAGAGCCTGCGCGAGAACAAGTGGGACGCCTCGCGCTTCGTCAAGAAGGGCAAGAAGTTCGGCAACGTGCCCAACGTGTACGCGGAGCTCGGCTCGGTCTGGCGCGGCGTGATGAACGACCCGGACCAGGCGGCGCACCTGCTCGGCAAGCTGATCAACCACGTCGGGCCCAAGCGGATCGTCTGGGGCACCGACAGCCTCTGGTACGGCTCGCCGCAGCCCGAGATCGTCGCGCTCCGCCGCTTCGAGTTCACCGAGAAGGGCAAGGAGCTCTACGGGCTGCCCTACGGGCTGAACGGCGACGTGGAGGACCCGCGCCGCAAGGCGCCGCGGCCCTCGCGCACGATCCGCAACGCGATCCTCGGCTACAACGCCGCGCGCGCGTATTCCTTCGACCCGGTCCAGATCAAGAACGAGATCGCGTGCGACGAGGTCCAGCGCCTGAAGGAGGAGGGCTACCTCCGTGGCGGCGGGACCGAGCGCGAGTCGGCCCCGCTCGCCTCGCACGTCGCGCCGGGCGCACGCACGAAGGAGCAGGTCATCAAGAACGTCTACGAGGGGGAGTGGTCACCATGAGGCGCGGCATCCTCTTGCTGCTCGCGCTGCTCGGCGCGCTGCTCCTGGCGGCCGCGCCCGCGAGCGCGCGCACGATGCCCGGCTGCGGCGACCCGGACGTGCCCGGCGGCGAGTGGCGCAGCTTCGGCGGCGACATGTCCAACACGCGCACCCAGCCGCGCGAGAAGACGATCGCGCCGGCCGACGCCCCGCTGCTCACGCCCGCGTTCACCTTCTCCACGGCCGACGCCGGCATGGAGGGCGACTTCACCGGCACGCCGATCGTCGCCGACGGCTGCATCTACGCCGCCACCAACCGCGGCTGGGCCATGGCGATCAACGCCGACGACGGCAAGCTCGTGTGGAAGGCCAAGTTCCCCCAGGGCGGCACCGCCAACAACAGCGTCGCCGTGACCGACCGCGCCTGCGGCAAGTCGGTCAAGTACAAGAAGAAGGTCGTCAAGCGGCGGGTGAAGGGCAAGCTCGTGCGGAGTATCAAGCGCGTGCGGGTCGCGAAGACCAAGTACTGCCCGACGATCTTCGTCGGCGCCACGCGCACGCGCGGGTCGCTGTCCGGCGACGCCGACGTCGACCAGGTGGCCAACTGCCCGCACAAGACGTGCACCGGCCCGTACGCGTTCGCGCTCGACCAGGCCACGGGCAAGCTGGCCTGGCTCACCGCGCCGCTCGACGATCAGTCGGGAGCGGACCTCTTCGGCAGCCCCGCGATCTACGACGGGATGCTGATGCTGGGGGTCTCCGGCGGCGCGGCCGAGCTCGGCGACGAGGCCGACCGGATCGCCTTCCAGGGCAGCATGAGCTTCATCGACACCGCGACGGGACGCATCGTCAAGAAGACCTGGACGATCCACCCGCCGAACCAGCCGAACGACGACTTCGCCGGCGGAGCGATCTGGTCGACCCCGGCCATCGACACCGAGGACAAGGTCGCGTACGTGGGCGCCGGAAACCCCTTCCGGCCGCACGCGGAGCACCCGCACACGAACGCGGTGCTCAAGTTCGACGTCAACCGCAAGAGCAAGCGTTTCGGCGAGATCGTCGGCAGCTACAAGGGCACCATCGACGAGTACGCGCCCGGCTTCTCCCAGCTCCCCTGCTTCGACTTCCCGAACAACAACCCGCCGTACTACCCGCAGGGGATCGGGGCGTGCGGCGACATCGACCTCGACTTCGGGGCCTCGCCCAACCTGTTCCGCGGCCCGGACGGGAAGAAGCTCGTCGGCGCGGGGCAGAAGTCCGGCGTGTACCACGTGTTCGAGGCCGGCAGCATGAAGCCGGCCTGGTCGCAGATCGTCGGACCGCCCGGCGCGTTCGGCGGCATCGTCGGCTCCACCGCGCACGACGGCAACTCCGTCTACGGGCCGGTCACGATCCCGGGCTACGCCTGGTCGATCGACGCGGCCTCCGGCGCGCACCGCTGGGTCGCGCCGATCGCGGACGGACTCCACTGGGGCCCGCCGGTGTCGGTGGCGAACGGCGTCGTCTACAGCCTCGACACGACCGGCTTCCTGAACGCGTTCGAGGCCCGCACCGGCGCGCTGCTCGCCAAGAAGCACCTCAGCTCCGGCGGCACGCGCAACCCGAGCGGCTCGATGTCGTGGGGCGGCGTCGCGATCGCCCGTAACACGGTCTACGCCAACACCGGTCTCAGCTCGCTGGGGACCGGCTACATCGTCGCCTACCGGCCGGGCGCGCCGCAGGACGTGCCCGAGGACGTGCTCGACAGCGTGGGCGGCGGCAGCGGTGGCGGCGGCGGCGAGGGCGGCGGCGGCGAAGGCGGCGGCGGCGAGGCCGCGGCGGGCGGTGCGGTCGTGGCGGTGCCCGGCTCGACCTACTCGACCTACGCCACGCCGGTCATGGTCACCCAGCAGGGCGGCCCGCTCAACTTCATGAACTTCGATCTGCCACAGCACGACGTGATCGCCGACGACAAGGGCCCCGACGGGCGGCCGCTGTTCCAGAGCAAGCTCGCGGGCATCGGCGAGATCGCCCCGATCGAGGGACTCGACCGGGTCAAGTCAGGCCAGACGTACGGGTTCTTCTGCAGCCTCCATCCGGGGATGCGGGGCAGCCTGATCGTCCGGTGAGGCGGCGGCTCCTCGCCGGGCTCGCGCTCGGAGCACTGCTCGTCCTCGCCGCCCTCGCGGTCGCCGACACCTTCACCGGAACCTCGAGCAACGACCGGCTCGACGGCACCGCCGGCGAGGATCGGATCACCGGCGGCTCCGGCGACGACGTGATCAACGGGCTCGGCTCGAACGACGTCCTCGACGGCAGCGGCGACTCCGACACGATCGACGGCGGTGAGGGCAACGACACCGTCTACGGGGCCAACTGCCGCCGCGGCCAGCTCGGGCGGATCTGCGACAACTCCGGCAACGACGTCCTGCGCGGCGGGCCGGGCGACGACGAGATCCGCGGCAACCAGTGCCTGCTGGTGGACTGCACCGAGGACCCCTTCATCGGGCTCGACAGCGTGCTGGACGGCGGTCCGGGGAACGACCGCCTCACGTCGGCCGACGGCAACGACCGGCTCGAGGGCGGCGACGGGAATGACAAGCTGCGCGGGCTCCTGGGCGACGACCGTCTCTCCGGCGGCGCGGGGAACGACCTTCTGCGCGGCGGCGAGGGAGCCGACGGGCTCGCCTCCGGCCCGGGTGTGAACCGGCTATGGGGTCAGGGCGGCAACGACCTGCTCCAGTCGGGGGAGGGCCCGGACCGCGTCTACGGAGGTCCCGGCACCGACGTGCTGCGCGGCGCGGGGGGAAGCGACCGGCTCTGGGGGGAGGACGGCGCCGACGACCTCGACGGCGGCTCCGGCACCGACCGCCTGAGCGGCGGGCGGGGGAAGGACCGGCTCATCGGAGGCTCCGGCAACGACCGGATCCTCGCGCGCGACAAGACCCGCGACGTGGTGCGCTGCGGCCCGGGCCGCGACGTGGCGATCGTGGATCGCGGCGACAGCGTCTCCGGCTGCGAGTCGGTCTCGGTCCGCTGACGCCGCCCCCGCGCGACCGCTCCGCGACGCGCACGAAGGCTCTCCGCGATCCCGCTCCGCGCGACCGGGGTCACTTCCGTCCCTATAGAGGACGTTTCTGACCCCGGTCGACCGGCGGGCCGAGGCCGGGCGGCCTCAGACGGCCGGCGGGCCGGGGCCGGGCGGCCTCAGACGGCCCGCGGGCCGGCCGGCTCGAGCCGCCGGGCGCCGTCGGGCCGGCCCAGTCGCGCCAGGTCGCGCCGGGTGGAGATCCCCAGCTTCGAGTAGATGTTGCGCGCGTGCGTGCGCACGGTCTCCACGCCGATCGAGAGCTCGTGCGCGATCTGCGCGTTGGTGAGCCCGCGCTGGAGCAGCTCGAGCACGTCGGCCTCGCGCGGCGTGAGCAGGTCGGGAGCGGGGAGGTCGAAGCGGTCGTCGGGGTTGTCGGCGGTGGCGCTGGCCGAGCGCGGCAGCACGTGCATGCCGCGCGAGGCGAGGTGGATCGCGTTGATGATGTCGCGGCCCTGCGTCTCCTTCGAGATGCAGGCGGTGGCGCCGAACGAGAGCATCTGGTTGCACTCGGCGGCCGTGGGCCGGTTGGCGAGCACCACGATGCGCGTCTCCGGGTGGCTCTGGTGCAGCTGGTAGATCATCGCCGGGTTCGGCAGCGAGCCGAAGTTGAGCAGCACGACGGAGGGACCGTGCTCGGTGAGCGCGGTCTCGATCCGCTCCAGGTCGACTCCGCTGGCCACGAGCTCCAGGTTCGAATCCTCGGAGATCAGCGACTCGAGCCCGATTGCCACCAGATCCTCGAAGCGAGCCGAGACGATCGTGATGCGTGCGGCCATGGGGGCAGTCTACCGGTTTCGGGGGATGGAAGGGTGACCAACGCCTACCCATCCCCTCACCCTCACATCCCCCCTGAGGCGCATTCCGCCTCCCGCAAAGATCCCCCCGGTTTCACACCCTCCGGGGGACGTAAGGAACGGCGATGTCGGGAACCATTCAATCAGTCGGGAGGGAGGCCCCGACGGAGACTTTCATAGCTTCCCAGGGCGCGTAGGGGTACGCCGCACCGCGAAGACCCGTCACGAGAGTGGCGGGTTTTTCGCGTTCTGGGGCGAAAGCCCGGCGGGAGGCCCCGCGGAGCCCCGCGCTTTAGAGTCCGGCCGATGCTCGCCCTGCTCGGCCGCGCCCTCACTATGGACCCCGCCCGTCCCGAGGCGGAGGGCGTGGCGGTGCGCGACGGGCGCATCGAGCTCGTCGGGCGCGCCGACGAGGTCCGCGCCGCCGCCGGCGAGGGCGCCGAGGTCGTCGACCTGGGCGACGAGCTGATCCTGCCGGCCTTCATCGACGCCCACCACCACTTCTGCATGGCCGCCTTCGACCGCGGCAAGCCCGACCTGCACGACGTGGCCTCGCTCGACGAGATCCTCGCGCGTGTGGACCGGGTCGCGAGCGCCGGCGGCGACGGCTGGGTGCGGCTGCAGGGCTATGACCCGGCCAAGATCCGCGAGCGCCGACCGCCGACCGCCGAGGAGCTCGACGAGGTGTGCCGCGACCGCCCGGTCCTGCTGATCGCCTACAGCTTCCACGACGCCTGCCTCAACAGCCGCGGCCTGGCCGAGATGGGCTGGGACGCGAGCTCGCCCGACCCGCCGCACGGCCTCCTGCTGCGAAGGAACGGCAGGCTGACCGGCGAGGTTTCCGAGGGCGCGATGTTCCTGGCCGAGGCGCGTTCGCGCGAGTCGCTCGTGGGCCAGGCGGAGGACGTCTGGATCGCGGAGTGCGAGGCGCACGGGCGCGACCTCCTGGCAGCCGGGATCGTCCGCGTCGGCGACGCCGCGGTCCCGCCGCACTTCGAGCGCCTCTACGAGCGCGCCGCCGAGGCCGGCTCGCTGCCCGTGATCGTGCACCGCATGCCGGTCTCGGCCGCGAGCATGATCGAGCCGCGCACCGACGCGAGCCCGACCGGCAGCGGCCCGGCCGCCACGCCGGTCGGCCCGGCCAAGCTCTTCATGGACGGCGCCGAGCGCTGCGGGATCTGCTTCTCGATGAGCCAGATGGCACGCGCGGCGGGCAACGTGCTGCGCGCGACGGTCGGCGGCGAGGGGCTGGCGGCGCTGCGCGCCTCCGCCGACCTGAACTGGAGCCGCGGCGAGGACGGCCACTTCCACGCCGGGGTCCTGTTCTGGGAGCAGGACGCCCTGAACGCGGCGGTGCGCGCGGCGGCGGCGTCCGGCCTTCAGGTGGCCCAGCACGCGATCGGCAACGCGGCGATCGAGCTGGCCTGCGGCGCGCTCGAGGCCGCCGGCGGCGAGCTCGGCGGCCTGCCCGGCCGCCCGCGCCTCGAGCACGTGACCTTCGTGGACCCGCCGCTCGCGCGCCGGATCGCCGACACCGGAGCGATGGCGGTGGTGCAGCCGCACTTCGTCTACGACATGGTCGGCGACTTCGCCGCGCTGACCCCGCCGCCCAAGCCGGTCGTCGTCGTCCCCTTGCGGATGCTGCTCGACGCGGGCGTGGAGCTGGCCGGCAGCTCCGACCACCCGGTCTCCGGCTACGACGTGCTCGCCGCGGTCGAGGCCGCGGTGCGCCGCCACACGAAGGGCGGGCGCCTGAGCGAGCCCGAGGAGGCGATCACGGCCGAGGAGGCGCTGCGCGCCTACACGCTCGGCTCCGCGAAGGCGCTCGGCGTGGAGCACGAGGCCGGGAGCCTCACGCCGGGCAAGCGCGCGGACCTCGTCGTCCTGTCGGGCGACCCCCGCCGCACGATGCCCACGAGCGTGAGCGTGCGCCGCACCTACGTGGGCGGCGAGCTGGCCTACAGCGCCGCGTAGCGGCGGCCGGCGTGGCCCAGTCGGTCGCCACCAAGCTCGTGAACCGCGCCGCCCGCGAGCACCTGCGGCCGCTCGGGCTCCACCAGAAGGGCCGCTCGCGGCTGTGGCTCGACGACCACGGCTGGTGGATCGTCGCGGTCGACTTCGAGTCGCCGGCGTACGAGGAGGGCACGCGCCTCCTCGTCTTCGCCGACTTCATGTGGAGCGGCCGCGACTATCTCGCCCACACCGTGGGTGGCCGCCTCCGGGAGCGCGGACGGCTGCTCAACCAGTCGGGCCGCGAGCTGAGGTGCTACCTCGACGGCGACGAGGACGCCTTCGCGAGCTGCGTCTCCGGGCTCGCGGAACGCGCCGCGGCGGAGGTGACCGCGTGGCGTGAGGCGTACCCGTCGCTCACGGCGTGGGCTCCCCACCTGGCCGGCGCCGCCCGCGGCGGCGGACTGTGGGACCAGTACCACGCCGCGTTCGCCGCCGCGCTCACCGGGGACGCAGACGGGGCGCGGAAGTGGTTCGGCCGGATGCTGGGGCGCCGCCCGGACCCCGACCGCCCGGACGGCTGGGCCGCACGGGCCGTGCGCGACGCCGAGTCACTCCACGATCTGCTCGACGACCCGGACGGCTTCCGGGCCGAGGCCGAGCGCCGGGCCGGCGTGATGCGCCGGCACCTCGGGCTGCCGGGCTCCTAGACCGCCGCCAGCTCCGCCACCTTCTCCTGCACCGCGTTCGTCTTGACGACGTGGCGGTGCATGCCCAGCTCCTTGGGCTCCAGGCCGAGGGCCAGGCCCACGAGCTGGGGGAGGTGGAGGACCGGCATGCCCAGGTCGCGCTCCACGAACGGCGCGGCCTCGGGCTGCTGGAGATCCAGGTTGAGGTGGCACAGCGGGCAGGGCGTGACGACGCAGTCGGCGCCCGCGTCGATCGCGTCGGCCATGTGGCGGCCGGCCTGGCGCAGCGACGTCGTCCGGTTCATCGTGACGATCGGGAAGCCGCAGCACTTGTGGCTGCCCGAGTACTGGACGGTCTCGCCGCCGATCGCCTCGATGATCCAGTCGAGGTACTTGTCGCGGTCCGGGAACTGGTCGAAGTTGAGCCGCTTGGTGGGCCGCACGATGTAGCAGCCGTAGAACGGCCCCACCCGCAGGCCGGTGAGCGGGCGCACCACGCGCTCGCGCAGCGTGTCGAGCCCGATCTCCTCCACGAGGAGCCACATGAAGTTCTTGTTCCACCACGCCCCGTCGCGCTCGTAGGCCACGTCCTCGGGCTCGAGCGTCTCGTTGATGTGCGCGCGGTAGGCCGCGTCGGCGTCGAGCCGCTCCTGGCACTCGTTCTGCGCGCCCTGGCAGGTCGAGCAGATGTTCATCATCCCCACCGCGCCCTCGACCTTCTGGGCGAAGCCGAACGTGCGCGCGTTGAGCGTGTCCACGAGCTCCTGGTTGTGCTCGGCGATCACGCCGGCGCCGCAGCAGTTCGCGCGGTCGAGCTCCACCAGCTCGAGGTCGAGCTTGGGCGCCACGGCCGCCATCGCGCCGTGCAGCTCGGGGGTGAAGCCGCGCGACACGCAGCCGGGCCAGTACGCGAGCTTCATCCTTCTTCTCCTGTCTCTCCGGACGCGCCGACCTTGTCGCCGCCGCCGGAGTGGGTCGCCTGGCCCTCCTCGGTCTCCTCGTCGCCGACGATGTAGAGGTTGAGCTCGAGGCGGTCGTCCTTGCCCTCCACCGTCTCGTAGATCCGCTTGATCTGGTCCTGGTCGGCCAGCTTGTGGTGCCAGAGTGCGACCTTCGGCGAGACCTTGCCGGAGGTGAGGCCGCGGATCACCGTGGGCAGCTTGGCCGCGAGGCCCTTCAGCGCACGCGGGTCCACCTGCGAGCGGATGATCGAGCCCTGCCCGTAAGACTTCGGGATGAGCTGGGCCTCGGGCAGCGTGCCGTACTTCCCGATCAGGTCGACGAACGCCTTCTCGTGGCCGTAGCCGTTGTTGCCGTCCTTGATCCCGTAGTCGTTCGTGGCGCGGCGGCGCAGGCGCATGATCTGGTTCATCGGGGCCACGTCCTTGGGGCAGACCTCGATGCACGCGAAGCAGTGGGTGCAGTCGTAGATGCCGTGCGGGTCCTCGGCCAGGTCGAGCAGGCGGTCCTCGGTGTAGGCGTCGCGCGGGTCGCCGACGAAGCGGTAGGCCTTGGCGAGCGCGGCCGGTCCGATGAACTCCGGGTCGACCTCCATCGACAGGCAGGCCGAGACGCAGGCGCCGCACTGGATGCACGCCATCGCCTGCGTGATGTCGATCATCGACTCCGGCTCGACGATGTACTCGCGCTCCGGCGGGTCGCCCTCGGGCAAGAGCCACGGCACCACGCGCTGGATCTTCCGCCAGTGGACCGCGTCCATGTCCACGATCAGGTCCTTGATCACGGGCATGTTGCCCATGGGCTCCACGACGATCGCGCCGTTGGGCGCCGTCTCCATCGCGGTCGAGAGCTTGGTGTTGCAGGCCAGCCGCGACTTGCCGTTGATGCGCACGCCGCACGAGCCGCAGATCGCCGCCTGGCACGAGCAGCGGATGCCGATCGAGCCGTCCTCGCGGTCCTTCGCCTGCAGGATCCCGTCGAGCACGGAGCGCTCCGGCTCGAGGTCCACGCCGAACTCCTGCCAGTAGGCGGGCCGGCCGGACTCGGGGTCGTAGCGGCGGATCTTGAGGGTGAAGTCGGCCACTCTCAGTACTTCCGCTCCTGCGGCTCCCACTGGGTCATCGTGACGTCAGAGTACGAGACCTCCGGGCGGTCTCCGTTGGCGCTCAGGACGATGTGCTTGAGCCACTCCTCGTCGTTGCGCTCGGGGAAGTCGGTGCGGTACTGGGCGCCGCGGCTCTCCTTGCGCTCGAGCGCTCCCGCGACCACGCACTCGGCGTTGTCGAGCATGAAGCCCAGCTCGATCGCGCCGAGCAGGTCCTGGTTGAAGACCGTGCCCTTGTCGTCGATCGTGACGCCCTTCGACTCCTCCTTGAGCCGCGCGACGATCTCCTCCGCCTGGCGCAGGCCCTCCTCGTCGCGGAAGACCGCGGCGTACTTGTCCATCGTCGCGCCCAGCTCCGCGCGGATCTCGGAGACGCGCCGGCCCTCGCCGCTGCGGTCCACGATCCCCTGGATCCCGCGCTCCTCGTCGGCGAGCAGCGCGTGCGGCGGGTTCGGGATCGACCTGGTCTGCGCCACCTTGGCCGCGTGGCGGCCGGCGCGCTTGCCGAAGATCAGCGTGTCGAGCAGCGAGTTGGCGCCGAGCCGGTTGCCACCGTGGACCGAGACGCAGGCCACCTCGCCGGCCGCGTAGAGCCCGGTGACGGGCGTCTGACCGTCGACGTCGGTGCGGACGCCGCCCATGATGTAGTGCTGGCCGGGGCGGATCATGATCGGCTCGCGCGTGATGTCCGTGCCGGCGAAGTCGCGCCCGATGTTGACGATCTCGCGCAGCGCCTCGAGCACGCGCTTGCGCGGCACGACGGTGATGTCGAGGTAGATGCCCTGGCCGTCGGGCCCGACGCCGCGCCCCTCGTTGATCTCGGTCTGCTCGGCGCGCGAGACGACGTCGCGCGAGGCGAGCTCCATCTTGTTGGGCGCGTACTTCTCCATGAAGCGGTCGCCGTCGGAGTTCAGCAGGTGCGCGCCTTCGCCGCGAGCGCCCTCGGTGATGAGAAAGCCGTTCTCGGCGAGCGTCGTCGGGTGGTACTGGACCATCTCCATGTCCATGATCGGACAGCCGATCCGGTAGGCCTGCGCGATCCCGTCGCCGGTGCAGATCAGCGCGTTCGTCGTGGGCTTGTAGCACTGGCCGTTACCGCCGTTGGCGAGGATGACCGACTTCGCGTTGAAGATCTCCATCGTCCCCGAGCGGATGTCGCGCGCGACCGCGCCCGCGCAGGCCCCGTCGTCGTCGAGGATCAGCGAGGTGCAGAACCACTCCTCGAAGCGCTCGACGGTGAGGTGATGGCGCATGAGTTGCTCGTAGAGGACGTGCAGGATCGCCTGGCCGGTGATGTCGGCGACGTAGGCGGTGCGCTTCTTCGAGGCGCCGCCGAAGGCCCGCAGGTCCAGCTCGCCCTTCTCGTTGCGATGAAACGTGACACCGATGTGCTCGAGGTGCATCGCCTCGCGCGGCGCCTCGCTGCACATGATCTCGATGGCGTCCTGGTCGCCGAGGAAGTCCGCGCCCTTGACGGTGTCGTAGGCGTGCTCGGTCCAGTCGTCGTCGATCGCGATCGCGGCGTTGATTCCGCCGGCCGCGGCAACGGAATGCGACCGGACGGGGTGGACCTTGCTGACGATCGCGACGCTCGCGCCCGATCGTGCGGCCGCGAGGGCGGCGCGCTGGCCGGCGAGGCCGGCGCCGATGATGAGGACATCATGTGCGGACAAGGATGGCGAGTATATGAACCCCGATCTGCGATCGCGGTCGTCTCGTGCGTGG
>DASVVS010000059.1:0-40098 GCA_036386455.1 Thermoleophilaceae bacterium | reverse complement strand
GCGAGCGGCGTGCGGCAGGTGGCGTCCAGCTCGGTCACGAGCGAGCGCTCCGCGGTCAGCGCCGTGAGGGCGGCGCGGTCGGTCACGGCGGCGGCCAGCTCGCCGATCCGCTCGTCACCGGCCCGTGCCTCCAGCGCGAGGCAGCCCTGCCCGGCGGCCGGGAGCATCGCTCCAACGTCGATCGGCTCGCCGTCGGTGCGCCCCAGCCGCGCGAGGCCGGCGGCGGCCAGCACGAGCGCGTCGTAGTCCCCGTCCGCGAGCCGCCGCAGCCGGGTGTCCACGTTCCCGCGCAGCTCCTCCACGCGCAGGTCCGGCCGCCGCGCCAGGAGCTGGGCCCGGCGGCGCAGGCTGCTCGTGCCCACGCGCGCGCCCTCGGGCAGCTCGTCGAGCGAGGCGGCGCCGCACAGCGAGTCGCGCGCGTCGGCCCGCTCGGGGACCCCGACGATCGCGAGCCCGTCGGGCAGCTCGCCGGGCACGTCCTTCGCCGAGTGCACGGCCAGGTCGATGTCGCGGCGCAGCAGCGCCTCCTCGATCTCCTTGACGAAGCGGGACTTGTCGCCCGCCTGCGCCACTGGGTGGTCGGTCCGCTTCGACGCCTCGTCCCCCGACGTGCGGATCGGGACCAGCTCCACATCGGCGCCGAGCATGTCCGCGACCATCCGCGACTGCGCGAGCGCGAGCGCGCTGCCGCGGGTGCCGAGCCGGACGGTCAGCGCGACTGCCGCCGGCGGCGGTCTTCCAGCGAGGTGACCTCGGCGGCGGAGCCCTCGGCCGGCGCGTCCAGCTCGGTCGAGTCGATCGCGAACAGCTCGCGCAGAGCCTGCACGTACGCGTAGGAGTCGTCGCCCTCGGCCGCCTTGAGCCGCAGCGTCGGCTCGTGCAGCAGCCGACTGACGATCGCTCGTGCCAGCAGCTCCACCCGCGCGCGATCCTCGTCGGCTAGCGACACCCAGCGCGAGTCGTTCTCGCTCAGGACCTGGCGCACGATCTCCTCGCCGCGCTCGCGCAGCGCCGACACGGTCGGGACCACGTCGAGGCTCGCGGCCCAGCGCTCGAACCGCGCCGTCTCGTCCTCGACCAGCGCCCGCGCGCGCGTGGCCTCGGCGGCCTGCACCGAGAGGCTCCGCGCGGCCTCGCGCTGGAGGTCGTCCATGTCGTAGAGCGTCACGCCCGCGATCTCGCGAACGGCGGGGTCGATGTCGCGCGGCACCGCGATGTCCACGATCAGCAGCGGCCGCTCGCTGCGCTGGTCCATGACCTCGGCAAGATCCTCGGGCCCGACGATCTGGTGCGGTGACGCCGTGGAGCTGACCACGATGTCGCTCTCGGCCAGCCGGCTCGGCAGGTCCTCGAAGCGCACCGCCTGGCCGCCGAACTTCTGGGCCAGGCCGATCGCACGGTCGTGGCGGCGGTTGGCCACGAAGACGGTGTCGGCTCCGCGCTGGTGCAGCGCCCGGGCGGTCAGCTCGGCCGTCTCGCCGGCGCCGATCACCAGCACGGTGCGCGCGGCCAGGTCGCCGAGCGTGGAGCGGGCGAGGTCCACCGCCACGCTGGACACGGAGTCGTGCGCGCGCCCGAGCGCGGTCTCGGTGCGGACTCGCTTGCCCGCGGCGATCGCGTCGCGGAACAGCCGGTTGGAGATCGGCCCCGTCGCGCCCTCGACCAGCGCCAGCTCGTACGCGCGCCTGACCTGGCCGAGCACCTCGGCCTCGCCCACGACCATCGAGTCGAGCCCGGCGGCCACCTCGAACAGGTGCCGCACAGCGTCGCCGTCGCGGTGCGAGTAGAGGCTGCCGACCAGCTCGGTGGGACGCATCCCGACCTGCCGGGAAACGCACCCGAGCGCGGCGCTCTCGGCCTCCACCGGGTCGCCCACCACCATGTAGATCTCGGTGCGGTTGCAGGTGGAGATGGCGACTGCCTCGCGGATCTCGGGGTGCGAGACGATCTCGCGCAGCACTCCCGCCGCGCGGCCCTCGGGCAGCGCGAGCCGCTCGCGCAGCGCCAGCGGCGCGGTCTTGTGCGAGGCGCCGATCGCCAGGATCGCGGCGCTCATCGCTGCCTCTTGTCGGCCAGCTCGCCCAGGGTGTTCACCTCGCGCTCGATGCGTGAGATCTTCGACGCGATTATCACCACGTAGAGCAGCACGAGCGCAAGGAAGACCAGGTAGGCGGCCGCGACGTACTGGCGGCCGGTCAGCGCGAGCGGGAGGGCGAGGTCCACGTGCTCAGTCCACCCCGGCCGGTCGCGCCGGGACCGCGGGCGGGCGCGCGGTGGCCCCGCCGGGCGCCTCGAGCGGCGTGGCCTCGAGCCGCGCGCGCAGCTTGCGCAGCTGCTCCGACGCGTTCTTCGACGACAGCTCGAGCTTCCACAGCGTGGCGAACAGCAGCGTCATCCCCACGAGGCACACGAGGAACGCCAGCCGCATCTCGCCCGGCATGCTCCCGCCGGTCTCGCTCAGCACGCGCGGGTGGAGCTCCTGCGCGGCCATCCGCACCGCGAGGAAGTTGATCGGCACGAACGCGGCCGCGGTGACGGCGAACACCGAGGCGTAGCGCGCCTGGCGCTCGGGGTCGGAGATCGAGAAGCGCAGCGGCTGGTAGCAGCAGTACAGGAGGAAGACGATCAGGAACGAGACGAGGACCGGCTCGTCCCACTGCCACCAGTGGCCCCAGGACGCCTTGCCCCAGATCGCGCCGGTCACGAGCACGCCGACGCCCAGCACGATCGACATGTGGATCGCCACGTAGGAGCGCACGTCCCAGCTGCGGTCGTCCGTGCGCAGGTGCTGGATGGCCATGATCCCGCCCGCGATGAAGCCGATCAGGGCCACGATCGCCATCGGCACGTGCACGTAGAAGATCTTCTGGATGATCCCCTGGTCGGCGTCGAGCGGCGCGTAGAAGAAGGCCAGGGCGAAGCCCGCCGAGAGGGTCACGGCGGAGGCGATGGAGAGGGTCCGGAGACCCTTGCCGAAGAGCGGTCTGGACCGCATCAGTTTGCCCCTCAGTCCTCTAGGAGGAAGTCGAAGACGGCTACTGCCACGAGCAGGAAGACCGTATCGTAGAGAGCCATGAATCCCAGCCATTTGGCGAGGTCCTCGGGGCCCGCCGGACTGGCGAGGAGTGGCTCCGTGGCGCGCGCCGCGGCGATCAGCAGCGGCACCAGGAGCGGCAGCAGGAGCAGCGGCACGATCAGGTCGCGCGAGCGCGCCTCGGCGGCGAGGCCGGCCACGAGCGCGCCGGTCGCCGCCAGGCCGAGGTTGGCCAGCGCCAGGATCGGGAGCAGCTCCGGGAACGCGCCGCCGAGGCCCGGCTCGAGCATGAGGACCGCGAACGCCGGCACCGCCACCAGCTCCAGCAGGGTCAGGTAGAGGAACAGCGCGGCCGCCTTCGCGACGTAGATCGCGGTGCGGTCGATCGGGGCGAGCAGCAGGCCGTCGAGCGCGGCGCCCTCGCGCTCGCCCGCGAACAGGCGGTTCACGCCGAGCACGCTCGCGAACAGCAGCGTGACCCAGAGGACCCCGCTCGCGAGATCGCCCTCGATGGCGTCGCGGTGCAGTCCGAAGTGGAAGAGCACGAACGCGCCGACGCTGAACAGCGCCATCGCCGGGACCGACTCGCGCGTGCGCAGCTCGATCCGGAGGTCCTTGCGCAGGATCGCGCCTGCCGCGGCGATCACGAGTAGAGCTCCCTCACCGAGGCCGCGTCGGTACACACGGTGGCCCGCCCGTCGCGGAGTCCCAGCGCCAGGTCCGCCTCCGCCAGCCCGCGCTCGACGTCGTGCGTCACGAGCACGCGGGTGCGGCCCGAAGAGCGGCCGATCAGCGGCTCGAGCTGCTCCGCGGCGGCCGGGTCGAGGCCGGCGCGCGGTTCGTCGAGCAGCAGCAGCGGCGGGTCGTGCAGCACCGCGCGGGCCGCGGCCACCCGCTGCACCATCCCGCGCGAGAGCTCCTCGACGGGGTCGTCGCCGCGCCCCGCGAGACCCACCGCCTCGAGCACCTCCTCCACGCGCGTGCGCGCGAGCCCGTGCAGCCGGGCGTGCAGGCGCAGGTTCTCGCGGCCGGAGAGCTGCGGGTAGAGCAGCGGCTCGTGCCCGAGCAGGCCCACGCGGCCACGCACCCGCCACGCGTCGCCGGGCAGCCGCGCGCCCAGCACCTCGACGGACCCGCCGTGGGGGCGCAGCAGCGTGGCCAGCACGCGCAGCAGCGTCGTCTTGCCAGCGCCGTTGGCGCCGAACAGCGCCAGCGTGGCGCCCTCCGGCAGGCGCAGCGTCACGCCGTCGAGGACGGTCCGCTCGCCGTAGCGTCGCTCGAGCCCGTCGAGCGCGATCGCCTCAGCCACGCTCGAGCGTCTGCGCGGCGTGCTTCAGCGTCGGGCCCACGACGGGCCACGACTGGCCGATCGACTTCGGCGAGCCGGGGAAGTTCACGATCAGCGTGCGGCCGCGGATGCCGCTCACCCCGCGCGTGAGGATCCCGAGCGGCGTGTGGTTGCGCGATTCCACGCGGATCGACTCGGCGAAGCCGGGTGCCTCGCGGTCGATCACGTCGCGCGTGGCCTCGGGCGTCACGTCGTCGGGCGTGAGCCCGGTCCCGCCGGTGGTGAAGACGAACCGGCAGCCCTCGCGGTCGGCCAGGCGCGTGAGCGCGGCGGCGATCACCTCGCGATCGTCGGGCACGACCTCGTGCACCACCTCCAGGCCGGCCTCCTCGCACAGCCGCACCAGCTCCGGGCCGGAGGCGTCCTCGCCCTCGCCGGCCGAGAGCGTGGTGGAGACGGTGAGCACGGCGGCGCGGGTCATGCGCGCCGCCAGTCCTCCTTGCCGCCGGTCTTCTCGACCAGGGCGACCTCCTCCACGGTCACGCCGCGCTCCACGCCCTTGACCATGTCGTAGACGGTCAGGGCCGCGACCGAGGCGGCGGTCATCGCCTCCATCTCGACACCGGTCTGGGCGACGGTGCGCGCCTCGGCGTCGATCGTCACGCGGCCCTCCTCGACCGACACCGCCACGTCCACGTGCGTGAGCGGCAGCGGGTGGCAGAGCGGGATCAGCTCGGCCGTGCGCTTGGCCGCCTGGATCCCGGCGATGCGGGCGACCGTGAAGACCTCGCCCTTCGGCCCGCGGCCGGACGCGGCCAGCTCGGCCGTGGCCGCGCTCATCCGCACGACCGCGCGAGCCACGGCACGGCGCTCGCTGACGGCCTTCGCGCCCACGTCGACCATCCGCGCGCGGCCCTCGTCGTCCATGTGCGAGAGGCCCGCTATGCCGGAACGGCCGTTCGCTGCGCCGCCGCGATCAGGTCGCGGACGGCCCCCTCGTCGCCCGCTCGCAGCAGCTCGACCGGGTCGGGCTCGCCGTTGACGATCGACTCGAAGAAGACCTTGCGGTCCTGGTAGGTCGGCAGCGTGCTCTTGGCCCAGCCGCGGGCCTCGTTGAGCAGCACCGCGAGGCGCGCATAGGGCTCGCCGAACTGCTCGGCGATCTCGGCCTTGATGCGCTTGGCCAGCGCGGGCGACGCGCCCGCCGTCGAGATCGCGATCGCGAGCGGCCCCGTGCGGACGATCGCCGGCAGGATAAAGTTGCACAGCGGCGGCACGTCGACCACGTTCACGAGCATGGCCCGCCGCTCGGCGTCCTCGTACACGTGGATGTTCACGTCGGTGTCGTCGGTCGCGGCGATGGCGATGAACGTGGCCTCGAGGTCGCCCGTCCTGTACTCGCGCCGGACCCACTCGATCGAGCCCTCGGCGGCGAGCCGCTCGAGCTCGGGCCCCGCCTCGGGGGCGATGAGCGTGACGGCGCCGTCGCAGGCGAGCAGGCCCTCGACCTTCTCGAGCCCCACCTCGCCACCGCCGACCACCACGCAGCGGCGCCCGCTCAGCTTCAGGCACGCGATGTAGAACGGCGTATCGAGCATGTCGCGCACGCACGTCTGATCGCAGATGCCGCGCCTGAACTGGCAGACGCATTCCTTGCCCGCGTAGGCCTGTGCTGGCATGGTCCGACGAGTGTACGTCCCGCGTACCCTCGGTGGATGCCCTCACCCGGCTACTTCACAGACGACTCGATGCTCCGCCGGGTGCACCGCGAGCGGGCCCTCGTGCTGTCCGGGCCGCGCGCGCTCCTGATGCAGGCCGCCCACCCGGTGGCGGTCAAGGGGCTGCTCGCCCATTCGAGCGCGCTGGAGGAGCCGTACGACCGGCTGGCGCGCACCGCCGAGGTGATGAGCACGATCGGGTTCGGCTCGCGCGAGGACGCCGACCGCGTCACGGCGCGCGTCCGCGCGATGCACCGGCGCGCGAACGTCGACAAGCCCGATCTGCTGCTCTGGGTCCTGTTCACGCTCGTGGACAGCGGCATCGTCGTCTACCGCATGTACGTGCGCGGGATGAACGACGCCGAGCAGGCCGCGTACTGGGAGGACTACAAGGTGGTCGGCGAGCTGTTCGGCCTGACGCGTGCCCAGATGCCGGACACGCTCGACGACTTCCGCGAGTACCGCCGCGAGATGCTCGAGGGCGGCACGCTGGAGGTGAGCGATTGGGCGCGCACCCGCGCCCGCGAGATCGTGCTGGAGCCGCCGGTGCCGACCGTGGCGCAGCCGCTCGTCGAGCTCGTCAACTTCATAACGATCTCGCTGCTGCCCGGCGAGATCCGCCGGCAGTACGGCTTCAGGCCGATCCCGCCCGCGCCGCTGCGCCGCGCGCTGGTGGCGGGCGGCGCCGAGTACGTGAAGCGCGCGGTGATCCCGTTCCTTCCGGACCGGCTGCGGCTGGTGCCGGCCGCGCGCGCCGCGTAGCTAGCGCCGCTCGATCCGCTCCACGCCGCGGCCGGGGTGCCACGAGTCGACGAGCAGGAGGTCCCGCGCGTCGTTGAGGTGCACCACGACCAGCTCGTCGACGTCGCAGCGAAAGCGGTGCGACTTGCCCTCCGCGCCGGCGACCTCCTCGGCGCGGCCGGCGATCTTCGCGTCGCCGCGCCACTCGGGCGGGTCCTCCGACCCGCTGTGCAGCGCGTAGCGCGGGTCGCGCCGCAGGTCGAGCGCCTTCACCGCCCTCCACATCGAGCCGATCCACACCTCGCCGTCGGAGAACTCGACCTCGCTGCCGCTGATCCGCGGCGAGCCGTCGCGGCGCAGGGTCGCGAGCGTCTTGTGCGTGAACGCGTCGAAGCGCTCGCGCGCCAGCGCCGCCAGCTCCGGCGCCTCGGCCTCGACCTCCGCCCAGCTCGCCACCGCTACCGCTTGAACGCGCCCTTCAGCGTCTTGCGCCCCAGCCGCGCCAGCGGGCGGATCCCCTGGCGCAGCGCCTTCGCCTTGTCCTCGTCGCGCCCGTAGAGGAGCTGCGCCGCGGCGTGCAGGCCGCGCGTGTTCGACTCGTCGTACGGGTGCCACCAGAACGAGCGCCAGAGCGACGGCTCCCAGGCCACCTGCTTGATGTTCACGACCTCGTAGAAGCCGTGCTGGGAGTGCGCGCGGCCGATGCCGGACTCCTTCGCCCCGCCCCACGCGCAGCCCATCAGCCCGTGCGTGTACATGTGCTCGTTGAGCCAGACCATCCCGCTCTCGAGCCGCTCGGCGATCCGCTCGCCCTTCTCGCGGTCGAGCGTCCAGACGCTGTTGCCCAGGCCGAACTCCGAGTCGTTCGCCAGCGCGATCGCCTCGTCCTCGGAGTCCACGACCGTGATCGGCACGACCGGCCCGAAGATCTCCTCGCGCATGATCCGCATGTCCGGCGTCACGTCCGTGAGCACGGCCGGCGCGTAGAACTTGCCGCTCAGGCCGTCGGGCTCGACCGGCCCGCCGCAGTGCATCTTCGCCCCCGCTGCCACCGCGTCGTCGACCAGCTCCTTGACGATCTCGTACTGCTCCTCGGAGACCATCGGCCCGATCTCCACGTCGGGCCGGGTGGGGTCGCCCACGCGCAGCTTCCTGGCCCCCTCGACCACCCCGTCGATGAAGCGGTCGGCGCACTCGCGCATCACGTACACGCGCTCGATGCCCGAGCAGGTCTGCCCGATGTTGGCGAAGCCGCCCCAGAGCGTGCCGTCGATCGCGTTCTGCAGGTTCGCGTCCGGCAGCACGATCACCGAGTCCTTGCCGCCCAGCTCCAGCACGCAGCCCTTGAGCCGCTCGGCGCACGCCACCCCCACGCGCCGCCCGACCTCGACGGATCCGGTGAAGAAGATCTTGGCCGCGCTCGACTCGACCAGGGCGTTGCCGACCTTCCCGCCGCCGTGCACGGTGCGGACGATGCCCTCGGGCAGCCCTGCGCGCTCGAACACCCAGCGGATCCGGTCGCCGATCAGCGGCGTGAGCGACGCCGGCTTGAGCACCACGCCGTTGCCCGCCATCAGCGCCATCGCCACCTCGCCGAACGGGATCGACCAGGGGTAGTTCCACGGCGCGATCACGCCCACGACCCCGAGCGGCTCGTATGAGAGGAAGTGCTTCTTCTGCTTGGCGAAGATCGGCACGCCGCGAACCGGCTCGGACGCGAGGATCTCGGGGCCGTTGTCCGCGATCCAGTGCAGCGCGTCGATCGTCGGGATCAGCTCCATCGCGTACGACTCCGCCCGCGCCTTGCCCTGCTCGCGCGAGAGCAGCAGGGTGATCTCGTCGAGGTTGTCGATGATCACCTGCGCCGTGCGGCGCATGTAGCGCGCGCGGTCGGCGAGCGGCAGCTGCGCCCAGAACGGCTGCACCTCGGCCACGTCGTCGACGACGGCCTGGACCTCCTCGGGACGCAGGGTCGGCACCGCGCCGAGCCGCTCGCCCGTCGCGGGGTTGAAGGACTCGAGCGGCGGGTTGCCCGCGGGTGCACCCGCGCCGTTGCTGCTTGCCTGCGTCTGCGTCGTCGTCGCCACTGCCCCTCCTAGAGAAGTTCGCGCGACCAATTGTGGCGCAACGGCAGAGGGGCGGGCCGAAGCCCGCCCCTCTCGCGCCTGCGTGGCGTAGGAAACGGCTAGCCGTAGACGTGGATGTAGAAGTCGAACGCGTTCTTCGTGCCGTCGTGGCCGTATGTCACGACCTGGCCGCCGTTCGGGCAGTTCCCGGTCGGCCCCGCCGTGAACATCCCCATGGACGGCGTGCCACCGAAGCCGGTGGTCACCTGCGCGCCCTGGACCGTGAACGGCAGGCCGCTGACGCAGTAGGTGCCGTTGTCGATCTTCTTCACGTTGGCGTTGGTGATGTTCTTGTTGCGGCTGACCGTGCCGTTGCCGGAATCCACCAGGGCGAACGCCACCGGCTGGGCGCTGTCGGCCGTCGCGGCGGACGGGACCTGGCCGAGCCCGGCCTCGTTCACGTCGTCGCCGTCGAGCGTGTTGTCGCGCACGTCGGCGCCGACGAGGGGCCTTGTCCTTCACGTCGCTGGAGGCCACCTGGCCGGTCTTGATCTTCGCGCTCGTGACGGAGTTGCTCTTGAGCTGGGCCGTGCCGACGCTGTTCTTCGGGAGCGTGGCCGCCCAGGCCACCCCGCTCATCGCCATGAACACCGCGATGCTCGACATCACGTTCGCGTAGGTGAGTCTCCCGCGCAGCTTGCGTCGTAGGGGTACGAGGACGACCCTAAACGGTTACCGCGAACGTTTGCGCGCCTTCTCGATCTTGGCCTGGCGCTCGCGCAGATCGCGCTCCTCGCCGTGCTCGGAGAGTTCCAGGAAGCGCTCGCCCTCGGCCTCCGGCGGCATGAGCTCCTGGGGCGAGACGCCCTCGGGCCGGTCGTGCGGATAGTCGTAGCCCTTGCCGCGCCCCAGCGCCTTCGCCCCCGGGTAGGCGGCGCTGCGCATCGAGTCCGGCGGGATCACCGGGCCGTTCTCGCGCACCCACTGGCGCGCGGCCTTCAGCGCCTTGTAGGAGGCGTTCGACTTCGGGGCGAGCGCGAGGTAAACGGCCGCCTGCGCGAGGTTGTGCGCGCACTCCGGCATCCCCACGTGCTCAACCGCGTACGCGGTGTCCACGGCCACCCCGAGCGCCCGCGGGTCGGCGTTGCCTATGTCCTCGCTCGCCAGGATCACCATCCGCCGCGCGATGAAGCGCGGGTCCTCGCCGCCCTCCAGCATCGCCGCCAGGTAGAGCAGCGAGGCGTCGGGGTCCGAGCCGCGGGTGGCCTTGATCCAGGCCGAGATCGTGTCGTAGTGGTGGTCACCGCCCTTGTCGTAGAGGACGGCCTTGCGCTGCATCGCCTGCTCGGCCACGGCGAGCGTGATCACGCCGCCGTCCGGGTTCTCCGCCGCCAGCTCGAGCCCCACCAGAGCGCTGCGTCCGTCGCCGCCCGAGCGCGCCGCCAGGAAGTCGAGCGCCTCGTCCTCGGCCTTCGGGGCGTCGTCGATGAACTCGTCGAGCGCCCGGCGCAGCAG
The DNA here is from genome assembly GCA_036386455.1 of Thermoleophilaceae bacterium. Lineage (GTDB taxonomy): Bacteria > Actinomycetota > Thermoleophilia > Solirubrobacterales > Thermoleophilaceae > AC-37. Next base: position 29,736 of record DASVVS010000059.1, on the reverse strand, counting down.
CGTGCGCACGTCGTCGTCCGAGAGGCCGCGCAGCTCGTAGATCCGCGTGCGCGAGATCAGCGCCGAGTTCACCTCGAAGTACGGGTTCTCGGTCGTGGCGCCCACGAGCGACACGAGGCCCTCCTCCACCGCCGGCAGCAGCGCGTCCTGCTGCGCCTTGTTGAAGCGGTGGATCTCGTCGAGGAAGAAGATCGTGTGTCGCCCGCCCGCGCGCACGCGCTCCTCCGCGCGCGCGAGCACCTCGCGCACCTCCGCGCGGCCGGCGTTGACCGCCGACAGCTCCTCGAACGCCGCGTTCGCGTTCACCGCGAGCAGGCGCGCGATCGTGGTCTTGCCGGTGCCCGGCGGCCCGTAGAGGATCATCGAGTGCGGCTCGCCGTCCTCGATCGCGCGCCGTAGCGGCGAGTCGGGGCCCAGGATGTGCTGCTGGCCCACGAGCTCGTCCACGCTCGTCGGGCGCATACGCACGGGCAGCGGCCGGCCGGAGAGGGGAACGCTGGTCTGACCCTCGCGGTCGGGGCCGTCGCCGGCGTCGAAGAGCGACTGCTCCATCCCGCGATTTTCGCAGCGGTGCGACCATATGCGCGATGCCCGAGCGCGAGCAGCTCCAGAACCGGGCCGTCGACCTGCTGCGGCGGCTGATCTCGATGAACACGGTCAACCCGCCGGGCAACGAGGAGATCGTGCAGCTCCACCTCAAGGAGCTGCTCGAGTCGGCCGGCTTCGAGTGCGAGCTCCTGACGGCCGTCGAGGGCCGGCCGAACCTGGTCGCGCGGCTGCGCGGCCGCTCCGACGGACCCGCCCTCGCCTACCTCGGCCACGCCGACACGGTGCTGGCCGACGCGCGCGACTGGAGCGTGGACCCGTGGTCGGGCGAGCTGCGCGACGGGCAGGTCTGGGGCCGCGGCGCGCTCGACATGAAGGGCCAGGTGGCGGCCGAGATCGCCGCCGTCACGACCCTGGCGGAGGAGGGCTGGCGGCCGGAGTCCGGCGAGCTGCTCGTGATCGTCACGGCCGACGAGGAGGCGGGCGCCACGCACGGCGCCAGGTGGCTCACCGAGAACCACCCCGACAGGGTTCGCTGCGACTACGTGGTGAACGAGGGCGGCGGCCACGCGTTCGAGTTCGAGGGCCGCCCGGTGTACGTGGTCGAGGTGGCCGAGAAGGGCACCTTCCGCTTCACGCTGACGACGAACGGCCGGGCGGGCCACGGCTCGATCCCGAAGATCGCGGACAACGCGCTGTCGAAGATGGCCCCGATCATCCAGGCGTTCACCGACCGCCGCGCGGCGCTCGAGCCGTCGCCGGAGCCGGTCGAGCTGATGAGGGCCCTCGGGATCGAGCACGAGGACCTGGAGGCGGGACTCGCGGAGGCCTGCAGGCGCGACGCGCGGATGGCGCTGCTGCTCGAGCCGACGCTGACCGTGACGTTCGCGCCCACGATGATCAAGGGCTCCGAGAAGATCAACGTGATCCCGGGTCGCGCCGAGCTGCGGGTGGACTGCCGCGTGCCGCCGGGCCTGGGCGCCGACCACGCCCGCAGGCGCATCGAGGAGGTGGTCGGGGGGAACGGCTACGACGTGAGCTTCAACGAGGAGGTCGTGGGCAACCGCTCGCCGATCGAGTCGCCGCTGATGGACCGCATTCGCGCGTTCGTGGAGCGCGAGGAGCCGGGCGCGGTGGTGGCGCCGGTGATATTGCCCGGCTTCACCGACTCGCACTGGTTCCGCAAGGCGTTCCCGGACTGCATCGCGTACGGCTTCTGCCCGCACCGCTCGATCGACCTGTTCATGGCCGCCGCCCTGATGCACAGCGCCGACGAGCGCGTGCCCGTGGAGGACCTCGGGCTCGCGGCGGGCTTCTTCGCCGAGCTGGCGCCGGAGATGCTGGGGTGACCCAGCCCGTCCCCGAGGACAAGCTCCGGCTCGGCGGCATGGCGCTGCGCAACGGGTTGCTCGTGCACGGCCCGACCCACTGGGCGGCGGCGGTCCGCACCCGCGACGGGCGCATCGAGGTGGCCTCCGGCCGCAAGCCCGCGATCTCCGAGCCGGTCACGCTGCCCGGCGCGCGCGGGATCGCGAAGCTGGCCGAGGCGTTCGCGGTGATCCCGCTCGTCAAGCGCGCGCTGCCCGAGGCGCGGCTGCCGATGCAGGATGCGAAGACGCTCGGCACGATGGCCGCCGCGGCGGCGGTCGGGCACGGCCTGCGGCTGGCCGGCCCGCGCACGGTCGCCCGCGAGACCGCCATCGCGGGGATCAGCCTGCTGCCGGCCCTGCTCGCGCTGCGCGGCGGCGACCTCGCCTCCTACCACGGGGTGGAGCACAAGTCGATCGCTGCCTACGAGCAGGACGGGGACGCCTCCGCTGCCGAGAAGGAGCACGACCGCTGCGGGTCCAACCTCGTGGCGCCGATGCTCGCCTCGTCGGTGGCGGGGAGCGTGGCCGTGCGCCGCGCCGGGCTGCGGGGGCCGGCGGCCGACGGAGCGGTGGCGCTCGGCAGCATGGCCGTCGCGGTCGAGCTGTTCGGCTGGGCCGAGCGCCACCCGGACTCGCGCGTGACCCGCTGGCTGCGCCGCCCCGGGCACGAGCTGCAGCGCGCGATCGGCACCCGCGAGCCCACGCCCGAGCAGCTCGAGGTGGGCCGCGCCGCGCTGGACGAGATCCTGCGCGTGGAGGGGAATCCGGAGGTTGGCGGAACCTCCGGGCATGCCGGCGCGCCACAGGGCTAAGCCTCTCGGCCCCTCCCGCCGATAGGGACCGCAGATGCGGCGTCCGCCCATGCAATCCATCCGTCTGCTGGTCGCCGCGATAGCGGCCGTCCTCGCGCTGGCGCTGCCGGCCTCCGCCGCCGCCGCGGGCGAGGTCTACTGCGTCGAGCCCGCAGCCGGCTGCAAGGCCAGCTTCGGCAGCTTCGACGAGGCACTGGCCGCCGCCGACAAGCACGAGGGCATCGACACGATCCGCGAGTCGAAGGACGGCAAGGTCGAGGACCGCACGGTCGGCGACCTGCCGCGCGCCGCGGCCGCCACCCCCGTCACCCCGGCTCAGCCCGCCCCTCCGGCGGTCCCCGAGGTCGGCATCTGGACCAAGATCAAGGACTGGACGCTCACCTGGGCGCCGCTGCTCTTCATGGGCCTGATCGTCGTGGTGATGGCGATGACGCTGCGCTTCATGCCGCGCACGAAGCCGCAGGAGATCAAGCCCGACAGCTCGTCCTCGATCAAGTGGGAGGACGTGGCCGGCGCGGACGAGGCCAAGGCCGAGCTGCGCGAGGTCGTGGACTTCCTGCGTGACCCCAAGCGCTTCAAGAAGCTGGGCGCCAAGGTGCCGAAGGGCATCCTGCTGCACGGCCCGCCCGGCACCGGCAAGACGCTGCTCGCCAAGGCCGCCGCCAACGAGGCCAACGCCAAGTTCTTCGCCCAGTCGGCCGCCTCGTTCGTCGAGATGTTCGCCGGCCTCGGCGCCGCGCGCATCCGGCGCCTGTTCCGCCAGGCCCGCAAGCAGGCCCCGGCGATCATCTTCATCGACGAGCTCGACGCCGTCGGCGCCACCCGCGGCAAGGACATCTCGGGCGAGAAGGACCAGACGCTCAACCAGCTCCTCGTGGAGATGGACGGCTTCGGCAACAGCGACGACATCGTCGTGATCGCCGCCTCGAACCTGCTCGAGAAGCTCGACCCGGCGCTGCTGCGCCCCGGCCGCTTCGACCGCCAGGTGCTCGTCTCGGCGCCCGACCTCAAGGGCCGCATGGAGATCCTCAAGGTGCACACGGCCAACAAGCCCGTGCGCGGCGTGGACTTCGAGATCGTCGCCCGCCAGACCAGCGGCCTGACCGGCGCCGAGCTGGCCAACATCTGCAACGAGGCCGCGATCTTCGCCGGCCGCAAGAACCGCGACCACATCCTGACCCAGGACTTCGACGCCGCGCTCGAGCGCGTCGTGGCCGGCATGGAGTCGCGCAAGCTGATCAACGACCACGAGAAGCGCGTGATCGCCTACCACGAGGCCGGGCACGCCCTCGCCGCGGAGCTGCTCGACTCGCAGGAGAAGACGCACCGCATCTCGATCATCCCCCGCGGCCGTGCGCTCGGCTACACGCTGCACCTGCCCGCCGAGGACCGCTACCTGAAGACCAAGGAGGAGATGACCGACTGGATGGTCGTCGGCCTCGCCGGCCGCGTGGCCGAGTCGATCGTCTTCGGGTCGATCACGACCGGTGCCGCGAACGACCTCGAGAAGGTCTACGACGTCAGCCGCTCGATGGTCACCCAGTACGGCATGGGCACCACGATCACCTCGCGCCGCCTGCCGGTGGACGACTACTCGGTCTCCGAGGCCAGCCGCCGCACGGTCGACGAAGAGCAGCAGGAGCTGACCGACCAGGCCTTCCGCCGCGCCCGCGACCTGATCATCGCCAACCGCCCGCTGCTGAACGCGTTCGCCGAGTGCCTGCTCGCGCAGGAGGTCATCGAGCGCGACGACATCGAGAAGTTCGTCAAGGCGCACCGCGAGGGTCGCCTCGAGGGCGCGCACGACGTCTCCCAGCCGGAGGTCGTCGAGGGCGCCGTGGTTCGCGAGCTCGAGCCGGGCGCGCCGCGCCTGGCCGCCGCCGAGCGCTTCGACGGCGACACGCCGCCCAGCGCCGCCTAGCCGCTGCGCGCTTCCCGCGCCTCGTAGACTCCCCGCCCGTGCTGTTCGGGCGAATCGACCACATCGGCGTCGCGGTCTCCGACCTCGACGAGGCCGCGGAGCTCTACCGCGAGCGCTTCCAGATGGCCGAGCAGCACCGCGAGACCGTCGAGGAGCAGGGCGTGGAGGCGATCCTGTTCGAGGTCGGCGAGGGCCACGTGGAGCTGATCTCCCCGCTCTCGCCCGATTCCGGCGTGGGCAAGTTCATCGCCAAGAACGGCCCGGGGCTGCACCACGTGGCCTATGCCTGCGACGACATCGACTCCGCCCTGACCGCCGTCTCCGAGGCCGGCCTGCGGCTGATCGACAAGAAGCCGCGGCGAGGGATCCGCGGCAGCCGCGTGGCGTTCCTGCACCCGAAGGCGACCGGCGGCGTGCTGACCGAGCTCGTGGAGCCCGCGCACTGATGGCCGCCGCCGGCAAGCCGCGCCGCGTGGACATCGGGTTCTCCGGCGGCCAGGCCTTCTCGGTCCGCCTGAGCGAGGACGAGTTCAACGCTCTGCGCTCGGCACTCGACTCCGGCGGCAACGACCGCTGGCACTCGATCTCGACCGACGAGTCCGAGGTCCTGATCGACCTCGCGCAGGTGGTCTACGTGCGGCTCGACACCGAGCAGCGCGGCATGGGCTTCAGCGGCCCTCCCTGAGCGGCGTCCGGACGCGGCCGGCACGCGGCGGCTACGCTGCCCACATGTGCCGAAACATCCGCCCACTCTTCAACTTCGAGCCCGGGACCACCGACGAGGAGATCCGCGACGCGGCTCTCCAGTACGTTCGCAAGGTCAGCGGGTTCACCAAGCCGTCCAAGGCGAACACCGAGGCGTTCGACCTCGCCGTCGACCGCGTGGCCGCCGTGACCGCGGAGCTGCTCGCGAACCTCGAGACGAACGCGCCGCCCAAGGACCGCGAGGTCGAGGCCGCCAAGGGCCGCGAGCGGTTCGAGAAGCGCCAGGCGCGGGCCGCCGCGGCGGCCTAGTCCAACTCCGCCGCGAGGCTCGCCAGCACGTACGCCAGCCCGGCCGCGCCGGTCGCGCGGCGGACCGCGTTGGCCCCGTGCGCGAGCTCCTCGTAGGCCCAGATCGACAGGGCCACGTGGAAGGCCGCCGAGGCGTACCCCTCGGCGCGGCCGTCCACGAGCCGCCCCGCCACGGCTGCCGCCAGCGCTATCGCCAGCGGCGCGTTCGGGAACTGCGCGACGGGATAGCCCGCCGGCCAGCCGTGCTGCGCACGGACCAGCCAGGCGGGCTTCCGGAACCGGCTCAGAGGAACGCCTTCACCACGTGGCTCGTCCACTCGAAGCGGCGCTTCGTCTTGGTTGCGGTCTCCTTCAGGTTGACCTGGAACTGCAGCTTGAAGGTCGACTTCTTGAGCTGCTTCTGACCGGCCGAGTTGAGCGTGATCGTGACCGAGGTCTTCTTCTTGATGGAGAACTTCTTGACCCCGTAGCGGTTCTTCTTCCGCTCGGCGTCCGAGCGCAGGAACGCGCTCTTCGGCTCCACCACGACCGACCCCGTGCAGACGCCGTCGCGCTTGAAGGCCTCCGGGCAGGGGATCCTCAGCGTGACCGTCTTGCTCGAGACCTTCGACGGCGTCGGGGAGGCCACGTAGCCGAAGCCCCAGTCGCCGATCTCGCAGGTGATCGGCAGCGACGGCGAGACCACGACGCCGACCACGGTGTCCTTGCCCTCACCGCACGAGACGATCTTGTCGTACGGAGACGTCGGGTTGTCCAGGCGCAGGACGTCGTCGCCCTCCTGGGCCTCGAGGTCGTCGCGCCCGGGGCCGCCGATCAGGGTGTCGTTGCCCTCCTCGCCGACCAGCAGGTCGTCGTGCCCGCGGCCGTCGAGCTCGTCGTTGCCGGCGCCGCCGGCCAGGCCGTTGATCCCGTCGGTGCCGCGGATCACGTCGTTGCCCGAGCCGCCGCTCGCGCTGTCGATCGCGATGAGCGTGTCGTTCTCCCCGGCCTCGCCGTCGCCGGAGTTGTCGGCCAGGTCCACGACGACCTGCGCCGTGCGCTTCTCGTAGACCGCCGAGTCGTCGCCGCTGCCGCCGTCGAGCGTGTCCTTGTTGGCCGCGCCGCTGGTGTCGCCGTCGGTGAGCGAGTCGATGCCGCCGTTGCCGCGCAGCGTGTCGGTGCCGCCGCCGCCGTCGAACACGTCGGAGTCCTCGCCGCCGTTCAGCTCGTCGTTGCCGGGACCGGCCTCGACGCGCGTGAAGACGCCGGACGCGCTGAAGGTGTCGTTGCCGTCGAGCAGGGTCGCGACGAAGGCCTCGATCTCCTGCCGCGTGGTGGTGCAGGTGACCCTCTTCGGGTTGACCGGCTGGCAGTTCGCGCCAGGGGTGATGCTTCCCGCCCCGGGATCGCTGATCTCCGCCGTCTGGCCCATCACCTTCACGTCGAGCTTGTTCGCCTCCCCGGCCGCGGCCGAGTAGGTGATCGTCGTGCCGTCCTCGTCGTCGCCGACGTTCAGCGACACGGTCGAGGCCGAGGCCGCCGACGGGATGGCGAGGGCGGCGATGGCCGCCGCGACTGTCAGTGCCGCACGCGGCATCGTTCTCATAGGTCGTCCCTTCTTACGTAGCTTGTCCATGTGAATTCGCGCTTGATCCCGGTCTCCTTCAGGCGGACCGTGAACTGGAGCTTGAAGGCCTCCTTGCGGAGCTCGCGGCGCCCCCGCGAGTCGAGCGGGATCGTGATCCTCCCGCTCGAGCCGCCGATCGTGAACTTCTTCGAGCCGAACTGGCGCGCGCGCCGCTCTTCGGGGGTCCTGAGGTACGCGGCCTTCGGCTCCACCACGATCGTGCCCTTGCAGACACCGCCGGAGCGATAGGCCGCCGGGCACACCACCTTCATCGTAACGGTCCGCGAGGTGGCCGCCTTGGGCCACAGGTTGCTCACGAACCCGAACCCGAAGTCGCCGAGCTCGCAGTCGAAGTTGGTGCTCGGCGAGGGGCCGGCCCCGACCACGAGGTCCTTGCCCATGCCGCACGAGAGGGTCTTGTCGTAGCTGCGCTCGGGGTTGTCGAGGCGCATCGTGTCGTTGCCGTCCTCGCCCTCGAGGTCGTCGTGGCCCGCCCCGCCCGAGACGACGTCGTCGCCCTCTCCGCCGAACAGCCAGTCGTCACCGTCGCGGCCCTCGACGAGGTCGTTCCCCCTGCCGCCCTCCAGCCTGTTCTTGCCGCCGGTGCCGCGGAGCTGGTCGTTCGCGTCGCCTCCGATGGCGTTCTCGATCGAGGTGAAGCTGTCGTTCTCGCCAGCCTCGCCCAGGTCGCGCAGGGTGGCCAGGTCGATCGCGACGGGCGCCGTCCTGCCGGTGTACTCGGCGAAGTCCTCGTCGGCGCCACCGTCGTAGACGTCGGCATCGGCCGCGCCGGAGACGTCCCCGTCGCGCAGGACGTCGCTGTCGCCGCCGCCGTACATCTTGTCGAGGCCGCCGCCGCCCCTGAAGACGTCGCGGTTGCCGCCGCCGTGCAGCGAGTCGTCGCCGGGACCCCCGTCGACGCTGTTGTCCGCCGTGCCGCTGACGCCGTCGAAGGTGTCGTCGCCGTCGAGCAGGTTCGCGTAGAAGGTGAGGATCGGGTCGCTCTGGGGGTTCTGGCAGGTGACCTTCTTCGGATTCACCGCGGTGCAGTTGGGCCCGGGCGCGATGCTGCCGGCCCCGGGGTCGCTGACGTCGATGCGGGGTCCCACGGCGTTCACCACGAGCTTGTTCGCCTCGCCGGCGTCGGCCTCGTACTCCACGATCGGCGGACTCTCGTTGCCGCCCGGGTCGAGCGAGACCCGCGCGGCCGACGCGGTCGATGGAACTGCGGCCACTGCCAGCGCCGCGAGCGTGGCGGCGCAACGTCCGTACCCCATAGCTGCCCCCTGACTGTTTCGGCGCGGGCTCATACCCCAGAACAACGCTTGGCGCCCGACAGTTGCGGTGCCGTTTGCGCCCATCTCAGCCGGGTAGCCGCCCAGCATGAGCGACACCAACGGACAGTCTCCTCCCGCGCGCGACGTAGCGCCCACCTCCTCGGACGCGCCGATCGACCGGAAGCTCACGCGCTTCCTCGGCTGGTTCAGCCTCGCGCTGGGAGCGCAGCAGCTCGCGGCACCGGGCCTGGTCAACCGGATCTCCGGCATCGAGGACGACGACGAGGCGCGCCTGTGGCAGCGGATCGTCGGCGCCCAGGAGGTGACCGCGTTCGCCGGGATCATGAGCAAGCGCAAGCCGACCGTCTGGCTCTGGTCGCGCGTGGCGGGCGACATCTCGCACCTGACGCTGCTCGGCATCGCCTACCGCAAGCGCACGAGCGACGCACGCTGGGGCTTCGCGGTGGGCCAGGTCGCCACGACCTTCGCGCTCGACCTCTACACCGCGATCCAGCGGACCGGCGACGACGACGAGGAGGAGGCGCAGTCGGACTCCGACGCGAGCAACGAGACCGGCGAGACGCGCGTGGTGGCCGCGATCACCGTGAACCGCCCGCGTGACGAGGTCTACGGCTTCTGGCGCCGCTTCGAGGGGCTGCCGAGCTTCATGGACCACGTCGAGTCCGTCTCGGTCGACGACACCGGCCGCGTGCACTGGGTCGTGAAGGCCCCCGCGGGGCGCACGGTCGAATGGGACGCCGAGCTGACCGAGGACCTGCCCGGCGAGCGGATCGCGTGGCGCTCGCTCGAGGGCGCCGACGTGGACAACAGCGGGTCGGTGCGCTTCGCCGACGCGCCCGGCGGCCGCGGCACCGAGATCCACCTCGACATCGACTACTCGCCGCCCGGCGGCGCGCTCGGCGCCGGGGTGGCCAAGCTGTTCGGCGAGGAGCCGCGGCAGCAGGCGAAGGACGACCTGCGCCGGTTCAAGCAGGTGATGGAGGCGGGCGAGGTCGTGCGCTCCGACGGCACGCCCGAGGGGCAGACCGCCCGGCGCATGCTCAAGCAGCGGCCGGCCCAGCCCCAGGAGGAGGTGAGCTCGTGAAGGCGACCGTGTTCAGCGGGCGCAACAGCGTCCAGGTCGAGGAGGTCCCGGATCCCAAGATCCTGAACTCGCGCGACGCGATCGTGAAGATCTCGTCGACCGCCATCTGCGGGTCCGACCTGCACCTCTACGACGGCTACGTGCCGACGGTCAAGCGCGGCGACATCTTCGGCCACGAGTTCATGGGCGAGGTCACCGACGTGGGCAGCGAGGTGGAGAACCTCAAGCCCGGCGACCGCGTGGTGGTGCCGTTCCCGATCGCCTGCGGGCGCTGCGGCGCGTGCAGGGCCGAGCTGTACTCGTGCTGCGAGAACTCGAACCCGAACGCGGGGATGGCCGAGAAGCTGTGGGGCCAGTCGATCGCGGGCATCTTCGGCTACTCGCACATGCTGGGCGGGTTCGCCGGCGGCCAGGCGGAGGCGGCGCGCGTGCCGTTCGCGGACGTCGGCCCGCTGAAGCTCGAGACCGACCTCGCCGACGAGCAGGTGCTGTTCCTCTCCGACGTGTTCCCGACCGGGTGGATCGGCGCGGAGATGTGCGAGATCCAGCCGGGCGACACGATCGCCGTGTGGGGCGCCGGGCCGGTCGGCCAGTTCGCGATCGCGTCGGCCAAGATGCTCGGCGCCGAGCGCGTGATCGCCATCGACCGGCTCAAGTACCGGCTCGACATGGCGCGCGACAAGGCCGGCGCCACCGACATCGTCAACTACGAGGAGCAGCCCGACGTCGTGGAGCAGGTCAAGGAGCTGACCGGCGGCCGCGGCGCGGACGCGTGCATCGACGCGGTCGGCCTCGAGGCGCACCACGCGAACCTGCCGGTGCACGCGTACGACCGCGTGCGGCAGGCGGCGCGGATGACCACCGAGCGCCCGCACGCGCTGCGCGAGTGCGTGATGGCGTGCAAGAACGGCGGCGTGGTCTCGGTCGTGGGCGTCTACGGCGGGTTCGTGGACAAGTTCCCCATGGGTTCGCTGATGAACAGGTCGATCACGATGCGCGGGGCGCAGACCCACGTGCACCGCTACCTGCGGCCGCTGCTCGAGCGGATCGAGCGCGGGGAGATCGACCCGAGCTTCATCGTCACCCACCAGATGGACCTCGACGACGCGCAGAAGGGCTACCAGACCTTCAAGCACAAGCGCGACGACTGCATGAAGGTCGTGCTCAAGCCGTAGGCCCGCCGGGCGGCGGTTGCTACACGTCGAAGAGCTCGAGCAGAGCCTTCTGCTTGCGTATGGATGCGCCTGAGGCATAGGCGTACTGGAAGGGCCACTGGTCGCCCGTGTACTCCCGCTTCTTCAGGCCCATCTGCTTGAGCGTCCATTCGGCCGCCTCGACGACGCCGAACGCCAGGCCGGTCAAGCCGATCAGGCTCGGGCTTGTGAAGGCCTCGGCGATGCCCGTGGCGAGCCCGCCCGTGAGGGTCAGCTTCGTCGGGTTGTTGAGGACCGGCGGAAACTCGCCCGCCTCCAGGGTCTTCCGCAGTTCGTCGGACAGCTCGGCGCGCAGATCCTCAGGCTGCTCGTAGTGAAGCCGGTGAGCGACTCCGCGCGTCCACTCGATGAGCGCTTCCCGCCCCGTGCTCCGCATGAACCTCGGCAGGTCGACGGGGCCCTCCCTCTCGAGGCGCTCGAGCAACTCGAACAGCACCTCGTTTATCTCCTTGTTGGTGTAAGCGCGTAGTTGCGCGGTGGGCGGCCCACCGGGCGCCCCAGGATCCCGATCGCGGGCGTATGCACCGATGAGATAACGCAGGAAGGCGCTCTCCTGAGCGGCGAGAAGGATCGCCGACTCCGACCGGGTGTACGCGATCGCCTCGGCGTGGTTGAACGCATCCTTGAGGATCGCCTCGACCGCCTCCTCGAGCGACCGCTCGCCGGGTCGTGCGGCCTGCAGCGTGCCCGGGGGGATCCTGTCATCGCGCGCCGCGCTCTCCAAGTCGGCTCGAAGCTCCTCGACCGTCTCCGGGTGGTCCGCAAGGTGTCGCTTGGCCGCCTCAGGACCTGTCGCCTCCGGCGCAATGGCCACGCGGCGCTTCAGGAGATCCTTCTCGTTCGCATCCTCACGGCACATGGCGCGCAGCGTCCCGTCGATCCCCTGGTCCCAGGCTGCCCCGTCCCACGGATGGGCGTTTCGCCGGCGCGGCTTTTCGATCCAGTCCTCCCGCGCTACGACTTGTACACAGCCGCGCTCCACGTACTCGAGGAACTCGTCCGGCCCCACGCGACATGCCGGTGAGTGAAGGAGGAGCTGGCTCGAAGGAGCCCACAGGACAAGCGGGTCGCTCCCGGCGATCATCCGATGGAGGTTGCGATAGCCCCACTCGTCGTATTCGCTGACGTGGCAGAACGTGCGCCACCCGTCCGTGGTCACGCTCATCCTCCGGTCACCACCCTCTTGTACGCATCGGGTCGCTCAGGGTCATAGGGCCCGTCGGTAGCCGCGAAGATCCACATCGGCGAACCGCCATCGTTTCTGAGCGCGTGCGCCGCTCCTGGAGAGATGGAGAGCGCCTCGGCTCCCGCGCCCGAGAAGGTGCGCGTCAGGATCGAGGTGCCTTCGCCCTCGTCCCAATGAAGCGACCACTGGTCGTCATGGACCACAAGGATCAGCTCCTTGCGCTCCACGTGAAAATGGTTGCCCCGGATGTGGCCAGGCAGGATGCAGGCCACGTGCACATCCCGTGGGGCCCCAAGGAACGCGAGATGGTCCGCAGTGACCGAAAAGCTCGGTCCGCGTTGATCGCCGTGGTCGCTCAGAACGGTGATCTGAAGCGCGGGATCCCGTCCCATTGGGCCACCCTAGTACGAGGTCGGCACCCAGTGAGTTGACGGCATGCGCGCGCCAGCCTGTAGCTTGCCCGCCATGCGGATGCGCGCCGCCGTGCTGGAGGAGTTCGGGCAGCCGCTCGTGGTGCAGGAGCTGGAGCTCGCCGAGCCGCGCGCGGGCGAGGTGCTCGTGCGGCTCGTCGCCTGCGGCGTCTGTCACACGGACATGTACACGGCCTCGGGCGCCGACCCGTCCGGGTACGCGCCGTGCGTGCTCGGGCACGAGGGCGCGGGCGTGGTGGAGCGCGTGGGCGAGGGCGTGTCGTCGGTCGCGGAGGGCGATCACGTGGTCACGCTGTTCTCGCCCCAGTGCCGCGAGTGCGAGAACTGCCGCAGCGGCAAGACCAACATCTGCACGGCGATCCGCGAGGAGCAGAACCGCGGCTACCTGCCGGACGGGACCGCCCGGCTTGCGCGCGACGGGGAGCCGATCCGCCACTTCATGGGCACCTCGACGTTCGCGGAGTACACCGTGATGCCGGAGATCGCGCTGGCGAAGGTCTCGCCCGAGGCGTCGCTGGAGGCGGCGTCGCTCTTCGCGTGCGGGCTCTCCACCGGGCTCGGCGCGGCGATGTACAGGGCGCAGGTCGAGGCGGGGTCCACCTGCGTGGTGTTCGGCGCGGGGATGGTCGGGCTGGGCGCGGTGGTGGGCTGCCGGCTGCAGGGCGCCGAGCGGATCATCTGCGTCGATCTGAGCGACGAGCGGCTGGGCATGGCTCGCGACCACGGCGCCACGGACGCGTGGAGGGGCGGGCCGGAGGCGGTCGACCGCGTGCTCGAGGAGACGCGCGGGCTCGGCGCCGACTACACGTTCGAGGCGACCGGCCTCGTCGGCGTCATGCGGCAGGCGGTGGAGTCCGCGCGCGTGGGCTGGGGCCTGGCGACCGTCACCGGGGTCGCCGGGAAGGGCGAGGTGCTCGAGGTGATCCCGCGCTACCTGATCACCGGCCGGCGGATCATCGGCGCGTCGTTCGGCGGCGTGAAGGGCCGCGACCAGGTGCCCGAGCTCGTGGACCGCTACCTCGCGGGCGACATCGACGTGGACAGCTTCATCTCGCACCGCATCGCGCTCGACGAGGTCAACCGGGGCTTCGAGCTGATGGAGGCCCAGGACGGCATCCGCAGCGTGATCCAGTTCGGCTAGCGCCCGCGTCCGTGCGGCGGGCCGTCATCGCGCTCATTGCGGCCGGCACGATCGGCCGGATCGTCTGGGCGTTCGCCGCCGAGGGCGTGGCGTACGACATCGAGTCGCTGCAGACGGTGGCGAACGCGATGCAGGGGGATCCGCTCGAGGTCTACGCGTCGGAGCGCTGGCCGTACCCCGCGGCGTTCCTGCCGCTCGCCGCCCTGGCCGACGTGGTGGCCGACGCGCTCGGGCTGCCGTTCCACGGGGTGGTGCAGCTCCCGGCCATCGCGGCCGACGCGGCGATCGCGTGGGTGGTGTGGCGGGCGCTGCTCCCGCGCGGGGAACGCGTGGCGCTGTCCGGGGCGGCGCTCGTGGCGCTCTCGCCGGTCTTCGTGCTGGTGTCCGGCTACCACGGCCAGATCGACTCCGTGGCGGTGCTGCCCGCGCTCGCCGGCGTGCTCGTGTGGGTGCGCGGTGTCCCGAACCGGGCGCTGTGGGCGGGGCTCCTGATCGGGCTCGGCGCGGCCGTGAAGCAGCCGCCGATCTTCCTGGTGCTGGCGCTGCTCCCGACCGCCGTCGGCGTGCGCGAGGGCGCGCGCCTGGCTGCCGCGGCGGTTGCGGTCCCCGTGCTCTCGGTGCTGCCGTTCCTCGTCGCCGATCCGGGGACCACCGTCGAGGGCATCACCGCCAACCGCGGCGTGCCCGGCTTCGGCGGCCTGAGCGCCTTCCTCCAGCCGGAGCTGACGCGCTACTGGGCCACGCTCGAGCAGGGGGTGGGCCCGAACGGCGCGGTCGAGTTCCTCACCGACGCGCAGAACTGGATCGTCGCCGTCGCGGTGCTGGCGACCGGGGCCCTCCTGGTCCGCCGCCGGGCGGAGCCGTTCGCCGCGGCCTCGCTGATCTGGATGGTCGTCTACGCGACCAATCCGAACTTCGCGTTCCAGTACCTGGTCTGGGGCCTGCCGTTCTTCGTCCTCGCCGGCCGCCTGCGCGCGGCGGCGCTGCTGACCGCGGCGGCCACCCCGCCGGCGCTGCTGCTCTATCTCCACCCCGACCTGGGCGACGACGGGTGGGTCTACTGGGTGCTGGTGCAGGCGTTCTGGCTTGGGCTGGTGGCGGCAGCGGTGCGCGGGTTGGCGCAAAAGCCCCACTCGACGTAACCTCACCCCCGATGCCCGAGCGGGATAGCGGCGGTTTGGTCGACTCTCTGCTCGCGCGCGTGGGCGTGGCCGCCAGCGACCTCCCGGGCCGGGCGCGCGCGCTGGTGAATCTCGCGTTCGTCTCGATCGTCCTCGCGATCGTCTGGGGGCTCATCGCCTCGGTCGCGGATCAGCCGCGCGAGTGGCTCCTGCCCGCGGGCGCCCTGGCGGTACTCGGGATCGTGCTGATCGGCGTCGCCGCGGTCGTCGCGATCCGCGGCGAGCCCGCCGGTCCGGACGCGGGGCCGGGCACTGAGGTGCCGGGAGGTCGGTTCGTGATCGGGTGCTGGCTCGGACGGCGGACCGTCGCGAGCGGGGCGATCCGCATCGAGGGCGCGCCCGCGGGACTGCCGAGCAGCCAGGCGGTCTCGGTGTTCGTGGAACCCGAGCCCGAGCGGCTGGGCCCGGAACAACAGGGATCCGACTCGATGTTCGACGCCGTCGTGTCGAAGATCGCCGCCACCATCCGCAGCGCGCTTGCGAAGGAGGGGTTCGAGGGCTTCGCCGCCATCGGCGTGGGCACTCCCGGGATCGTGGACCTCGCCAGCGGCAGCCTGAGCCTCTCGGTCACGTTCCCGGTCGGGACGAACATCACCCACGAGCTGGCCCGGCGGCTCTTCGCGAGAGAGCCGGACTTGATCCGCCGCGCGTTCCCGGGCGTGGAGCACGAGGACGCCCTGCGGTCACGGATCTACGTGGACAACGACGTCCGCTGCATCGCCCGCAACGATCTCAGCCAGAGCTCCTGGCGGGAATTCACCTCGATATACGTCGCGAGCGGCGTCGGCGCAGGGATCGTGGTGGCGGGCGAGGTGCACTACGGTGCGCACGGGAGCGCCGGCCACATCGGGCACGTCGAGCTCGAGGGGACCGGCAACGGTCTTCGCCTGACCACCGGGCACGTGCTCGGGCCGGCCCACTGCGACTGCGGCTACGACGGGTTCCACTTCGAGCCCTTCGCGAACTACGCGGGGCTGCTCCGGATCGCGACGACCGTGGCCGGAGAGGACAGCGCGACCACGCTCGGCGTGATCAGGCAGCACTTCGACCAGCAGGGCGTCCGCCGCGACGACTTCTGCCGCGACGGATTGGCGAAGGTGATCGCCGAGGCGGACAAGGAGCTCGACCACATCAGCGTGGAGATGCGGCCCCTGTTCGACCGCCACCCCCAGGTGGTCAAGTTCTGCGACGAGGTGCTCGACGCATACGTGGCGGTCCTGGCGGGCGGCATCGGGACGCTCACGAACATCGTCGACACGGGCAGGCTCTTCATGTCCGGGCCCCTGATCGAGACGCTCGCGCGAAACCGCTGCTTCAGGTCGTACCTCCAGCGCCATCTCCCGCACCACCTGCTCGACCGAAAGGCGCAGCCGGACCTGCAGCGCACCGACGCGACCCAAGGCCTGTGGCGTGGCGCGGCACTGCTCGCCTGGGACCCCGCGTTTCACCGCCGGCGGATGAGGGTCTGACCCTCGATTTTCGGGCTACTCCGAGCCGGGGAGCCGGGGTTGGCGCGTTTGCATTATTAGAAGTACGCTGACCGGATGACCGTCGCGGAACAGCACACAAGGGCGGCGCCTCCGCCGTTTCTACTTCGCTCGGACAAGCGCGATCGCGCGTACGCACCGAGCTACGACTGGGGGAGCGACAGCCTCGGCCACCGGCACGACCGGATCGTGGACGGGGTGTGGAGCATCCCGGGCTGGTCCGCCCCCGAGGACTGCCGGAAGCTCTACGAGCTCGCCTACTTCGCCGAGGGACCGATCCTCGAGATCGGCACCTACTGCGGCCGCTCCGCCGTGGTGATGGCGATGGCGCTGAGGGACGCCGGGAGGGACCACCCGATCGTCTCGGTCGACATCGACCCGGCGGCCGCCGCCCTCGGGCACCGCAACGCGCGCGCCCACGAGGTCGAGGAGCGGATCGTCTTCGTGTGCAGCACCGCCGCCCGCTTCCTCGCGACCGTGCCGGAATTCGAGCCGGCGCTCGTCTTCGTGGACGGCGACCACAGCGCGCCCGGCGTGCTCGCCGACCTCGACACGATCGCGCCGCACGTCCGGCCCGGCACCCTCGTGTTCTTCCACGACTACATGCCCGACGAGCTCCCGAACACGGACGGCTTCCCGGTGTCGCCGCACCCGATCGAGGTGGCGGAGGCCGTGGAGAGCAGCTGGGTGCCGGAGCACGCCGACTTCGCGGGCACCTTCGGCTGGTCCGCGCTGTACCGCGTGCACACGCGGCCGGTCTAAGGCCGGCCGCTGCCCAAGAACGCGCCTCCGCGCATGGCACGTCAGACTACGATGGAATCAGCAAGGCATGCCTGCGCTCGCCGCAACCACGAGGGCCTCCATAGATCGTGAAGATCTTCATTTCACATTCATCGCATGACAAGTGGATTGCACGCCGGATCTCCCAAGATCTGGAGGCACTCGGTGTTACAACGTTTCTAGATGAGAAGGACATAGAAACGGGCGACTCGATTGACGATTCAATTCAAGAGCACCTTAAGGAGTGCGACGAGATCGTGATGTTGCTGTCTCCGTCCGCGCTTGACAGTCATTGGGTTTTGCTAGAAATCGGTGGGGCGCGAGTCCTAGGTATGCGGCTAGTTCCCATCCTGCTCCATGTCGGAGCGAATGACCTGCCAGCGCCGCTTTCAAAAGGACTCGCTCGCAATCTCAATGAGATCGAGAAGTACTACGAAGAGGTGAAGCGGCGAGAAGAGGGTGATCTCGTCGAACCGCCTCGACCACGAGTTCGTAGGCGCTCGCGCGGACCCACTATCGCACGACCACGGCGCGATTACGCCGAAGGCGATCTGGTTCGAATCCCAGACCGTCCGCGGTCGCCGTTTGTAACCGACGAGGATATTCCGATCGAGTGGTTGGACGAGATGGACGCGTTCATAGGCAACGTTGCGACCGTCACCGTTGTGGACGACGATCGAACTGTCAAGCTCGACGTAGATGGAGAGGCTTGGTGGTGGGCGATGGACTGGTTGGAGCCTGCGGAATAGTCCTGGTTTTGCAGTCTTGCGCCAAACCTTTGGCCAGTCAGTGCACCTAGGGCCAGAGCAGCGTGCGGTTCCAGCGCCCGGCGTCGAGGCTGTAGCGCAGCCGTACGTGGCGGCGGTCGGCGCGGCCCTGCCAGAACTCGACCTCGTCCGGGATCAGGTGGTAGACGGCCCAGTGGTCGGGCACGAGCTCCGGCTCCGCCGCCACCTTCTCCGCGGCTTCCGCCGACACCGCCTCGAGCTCCGCGGGATCGCGCAGCGGCCGGCTCTGTCGCCCCGGCAGCGACTCCGCGCGCGACGGCTCCGGCCGCTCCAGGAAGTCGCGCTCCGCCGCCTCGCGGCCGGCGTCGGTGACCCGGCCGCGCACGCGCACCTGCCGCCCCTGCTCGGCCCAGAAGAAGTTGACCGCCACGCTGGGCGTCTCGTGCAGCTGCCGGCCCTTGCGGCTCGTGCGAGCGGTGGCGAACGCCCAGCGGCCGTCGACCACGTCCTTCAGCAGCAGCACCCGCGAGTCGGGGCGCCCGTACACGTCGATCGTGGACAGGGTCATCACGTGCGGACCGCGCACGCCCGCCTCGATCGCCTCGCCGAGCCACGCCAGGAACAGCGTTGCCGGCTCCTCGGGCGCGGCGGCCGCGTCGAACGCGGGCAGGTCCTCGTCGAAGACCCGCAGCCCGCGCAGCCGCTTTCGCAGGTCGTCGCTCATGCCGTCGTCGCCGGAGGAGGCGGCGCCTCGCTCGTCTCCGCCAGTGCCTCGTTCATGCCCTCGGCCACCGCGCCCATCTGCTCGCGCAGGTCGCGCACGTCCGAGGCGAGCTGGCGCTGCGTGGCGCCCTCGGAGGCCGCCGACACGGACAGCAGCTGGCCGCGGATGTTCCCCAGCTCCACGGCGATTCGCTCCATCTCGGTGTAGAAGCCGTTCAGCTCGTTCTGGGCCCGGTGGATCGCCTGGAGCTGCGTCCACAGCGCCTCGGCCAGGGCACGCTTCGACGGGTCGTTCTCGGCCCGCACCTGCTGGTAGCGGTACTCGACCTGGCGCACGTCCTGCTCGACGAGGTACTCGTAGAGGAGCTGCGCCCGCTGCGCGGTCTTCTCCGCCGCGCGCACGAACGTGTCGACCTCGTCCGTGACCTCCGCGAACGGGAGGTCGGCCCGCTCGATCGCCTCGCGGATCCGCACCTCCTGCGCGAGCACCTGCTGCAGGTGGCCGGCGACCGGCGGCGCGAGCGCGCGAAGGTCGGTTCGCCGCCCGGCGTCGAGCGCCCCGCGCCGCCGCGCCCGGTCGCGCTCCGCCACCCGCTCCGCCTCGTCGGCGTCGAAGTAGGTGACGAGCGACAGCGCGATCCACGCGAGCACCGCCACCACGAGCAGCACCGCGAAGTTCACCCCGATCAGCAGGCCCGCGACCGCGAGTCCGGCCGGCAGCAGCACGTTCGGCCACGTCTTGGTGAGCGCGTTGCCGATCAGGAGGCGGTTCAGCTCCGCCCGCGTCCGCGGCCGCTGAAGTTCCTGCGCCACTAGAAGAAGCTCGAGATGCTCCGGTACACGAGCTCGATGTCCTCGGTGTCGCCGGAGTACGCCTGCCCGCCCGAGGCCGACGCGATCCGCTCGAGCGCCTCCTCGGCCCCCTCGGCCCCCGCCGAGTACGCGATCGTGAACACGCGCACGCGGTTCTCGCTGTCGCCCTGCGCCTCCATCCGCTGCACCGCCTGCTCGAGGCTCCGCTGCGAGTCCGTGTCCTCGCCATCGGTGAGCAGCACGACGGCGTTGATCCGCTCGCGGTCGTGCAGCCCCTGCACCGTCTCGAGCCCCGCGATCGCCGCGTCCCGGAAGGCCGTGCCGCCGTCGGCGATCAGCGAATCGATGTTCTGCCGCAGCCGCGGCTCGTTCGCGCGCACCGGCGCGATCGGCACGAGCGGCCGGATCTCGTCCGAGAAGGTGGTCAGGCCCACCCGGTCGTTGGGGGAGACCTCGCGCAGGAACGCCTCGAGCCCCTCCTTGGCCCGCTCGAGCCGGTTCTCCTCGACCATCGACCCGGACGTGTCCACCACGAGCAACACGTTGGCCGGCTTGCGGTCCTCGCGCCACGTCTCCCTCACGCGCGAGAGCACGCGCGGCTCCGGCAGCCCGAGCACGCGCTCCGGCTGGGCGGGATCGGCGCCCGCCGCGGCGGAGATCGACCCCGCCGGCTTCTCCTTCAGGTCCGGCGGGCGGAACCCGAACTCGCCGGCTCGCTCGGCGTCGATCTGCTCCTCCAGGAACTTCGCGAACTCGCGCGCGCCCTCGCGCTGCTGCTCGTTCACCCACGGCGCGTCGAGCACGATGTACGGGTTGTCCGAGTAGAACGTGCCCTCGTCCGGATAGATCGCGACGAGCTTGGGCTGGCCGCCGCGGTTCTTGTTGAAGTCGAGGAGCGTGACCTCCTCCATCGCGACGGCGGACGCGTAGCCCGGCCCCGCCTTGCGCATCTGCTCGGCGATGAACAGCGTCGTATCGCCGTAGTGCACGATCGAGCGCTCGATGTCCTTGACGATCTGCCGCGCGCGCGAGCCCGCGACGTCCTTCTCGACGAGCCCCTCCTTCTTGCCGGTCGCGGCGTAGTACTCGGCCACCACCGCCGAGAGCCCGGACGTGGAGAAGTCCGGGTTGGTGTGCACGAGCTTGAACTCGCCGAACTGCGGGCGGCCGAACTGCGCCCAGCCGGTCCTCGAGCGCGCGAGCTTGAGGATGTCGTCGAACCCGAGCTTCTTGCGCGGGTAGCCGAGCGCCTGCGCCATCGGCTCCCACATCGCGATAACGAGCGGGGTGCGGACGATCGACGGGTTCTCCTCCGGCGCGAACGGCTGGTCGGCCTCGAAGTTGAGCAGCCGGCCCCAGAGCGACGAGGCCGGCGACCAGGCGACCGTCTTGAGCGTGCCGCGCGCGATCTTCTGCTGCGCCTCGCCCGAGGACACGGCCGAGCCCTCGACGAACACCTGCCTGCCGCCCACCTTCTTCTTCTCGCCGTTGAAGCGATCGATCAGGGGCTCGAGCAGCTTCTCCTTCTCCGGCGAGTAGGCGAACGGGATCGAGAGGGCGCCCGCGGGAGCCTTGCTCGGGATGTCGCCGCCGCCTCCGCCACCGCCTCCGCCGTCGCCCCCGCCGCGGCCGAACGCGAGCACGGCGACGGCTATGACGGCGATCACCGCGATGACTGCCTGGCTGCGCTTCACGCGAGCATCGTACGGGGCGGCGGGGTCAGGCCCGCGCGACGCGACCCTATCCTCACGCCGCCGTGCTCGCCTCCGCCGATACCGCGCTCCTCCGCCGCCTGCACAGCCGCGATCCAGACGGTGCGGCCACGCGCGCCGTCGCGGCGTTCTCCAAGCTCGGCGAGCACGGCGCTGTCTGGCTGGCGATCGCCGGCGCGGGCGCGCTGCTCGACCCGCCCCGCCGCCCCCAGTTCGTGCACGCGATCAAGACCGTGGCGGCGGCGTTCGGCGTGAACCAGGTCCTCAAGCAGACGATCCGCAGGCGGCGTCCGCGGCAGGACGCGGGCCAGCTCGTCGGCACGCCCACGCAGCTCTCGTACCCGTCCACCCACGCCTGCACGTGCTTCGCGGGCGCGGGCGCGCTGGCACGGCTCCTGCCGGCCGCGCCGCTCTACGCGCTGGCGGTTCCGCTCGCGCTCTCGCGCCTCTACCTGGGTGTGCACTACCCGACCGACACCCTCGGCGGCGCCGTGCTCGGCGATGCCGTGGCGAGGCTGGCGCGATGAGGATCGGGATCGTCGGACTGCCGAACGCGGGCAAGTCGTCCCTGTTCAACGCGCTCACGCGAGCGGGGATCGAGGCCGCGCCGTACCCGTTCACGACCGTGGAGCCGAACGTCGCCATCGTGCCGGTCCCGGACGAGCGGCTCGACCGCGTGGCCGAGACGGTCGGCGCCAAGCCGGTGGTGCACGAGACGATCGCCTTCCACGACATCGCGGGGCTCGTCCGCGGGGCGCACACCGGCGAGGGGCTGGGCAACAAGTTCCTCGCGAACATCCGCGAGACCGACGCGATCGTGCACGTGGTGCGCGCGCACGAGGACCAGGGGGTCCCCCACCCCGAGGGGCGGATCGATCCGGGCGGCGACATCGAGGCGATCGAGACCGAGCTGCTGTTCGCCGACCTCGAGCAGGCCGAGCGGCGGCTCGAGCGCGTGGCCAAGCAGGCGCGCTCGCTGGACAAGCACGCGGTGGCGGAGGAGGCCTGGCTGCGCGAGGTGGTCGAGGCGCTGCAGGCCGGGCGGCCGGTCCGCAGCGTGGCGCCGCCCGAGGGCGCGCCGGACGCGCTGCGCTCGCTCCAGCCGCTGACGGCCAAGCCCGTGCTCTACCTCGCGAACGTGGACGAGGACGGCGCGGCCGAGGTGCCGCCGGCCGTGGCGGAGCGCGCCGCGGCCGCGGGCGCCGGAGCGGTGGCCGTGAGCGCGCGGCTCGAGTCCGAGCTGACCGAGCTGGACGCCGAGGAGGCCGCCGCGATGCGCGAGGACCTGGGCGTGCCGGAGTCAGGCCTGCAGCGCGTGGTGCACGCGGCCTTCGCGCTGCTCGAGCTGATCTCGTTCTTCACGGCGGGGCAGGACAAGGAGGCCCGCGCCTACGCGATCCGCTCCGGCACGACCGCCTGGCAGGCCGCCGGCGAGATCCACACCGACATCCAGAAGGGGTTCGTGCGCGCCGAGGTCGTGGGCTGTGACGAGCTGATCGCCGCGGGCGGCTACGCCGGCGCGCGCGACCGTGGCCAGCTGCGCTCGGAGGGCCGCGACTACGTGATGCGCGACGGCGACGTCTTCCACGTGAAGTTCACGCCGTAGGCGGCACGAACCCGCGTCGACCGCGCTCGAACCGCCGGCCGGAGTCGTCCGGCTCGGGGTCGCCGCCGCCCTGTGCCGCGACGCCCACGGGCTGGCGGCGCTCGACCGGCGCAAGGGCAAGCACGCCGCCGCATTGCGGGCAGCGGTCACCGCGCTCTACGAGCGTCTTCGCCGCGGCCGAGAACGACTCGGCGGCGCACTGACTGCACCTCATCTGATCCAAAAGATCCCCTCGCTGGCACCCGAGCACCCCTGCCGGGCACCTAGCTTCCCCTCCAGTATCCCCGATCCGGCGTTTTTACGCCACCGGTTCGCGGTAACAGGCGCCGAACCGCAAACCCGCTCAGTGCCCCATCCGCACGAGCCCGCGCAGCGCCAGGGCGACCAGCGAA
This sequence comes from Thermoleophilaceae bacterium, assembly GCA_036386455.1. Lineage (GTDB taxonomy): Bacteria > Actinomycetota > Thermoleophilia > Solirubrobacterales > Thermoleophilaceae > AC-37. The sequence goes on along the minus strand of DASVVS010000059.1, from coordinate 6,691 downwards.
GCCCCCAGGGCGGCCACGACGATCAGGCCGGGCCAGGTGTCGGCCCACGTCACGCCGCCCACGAACCCCTGCCGCACGGCCTCCAGGACCTGCGTGACCGGGTTGTAGTGCGCGATGTCCGCGAACCAGCCCGACAGGAGCGGCTCGGGTGCGTACGAGGTGGTGAAGAGCACGGCCATGAAGACGGTCGACTGCATCAGCGGAGCGGCGGCCTGCGTGCGGAAGCGCAGCGCCAGGATCGTCGCCCAGGCGGCCGTGATGCCCGCGAAGGTGCAGGCGATCGCCACCGCCAGGAGCAGCCCGTCGAGCCCGGGGAACTCGGCGCCGAGCGAGAGCGCCACGGCCAGCGCGAAGGTGATCGGCAGGAGCGACCGGAGGCTCGCGGCCGCCAGCAGGCCGCCGAGGATCACCGGCCGCGGCGCGCGCGAGACGAGTATCCGGTCGAACCAGCCGAGCTCGACGTCGCGCGCGAGGTTCACGCCGGTGGCCGCGCCGCTGAACGCCGCCGCCTGCAGCATCGTGACCGGGATCAGGAACGAGATGAACTCGTCCGCGGTGAAGCCCGGCAGGCGCTGGAGGTCGCCGAAGACCGAGGTCAGGCCGATGAGGAAGATCGTCGGCGCGAGGATGCCCGGCAGCGCGCCGCCCGGCACGCGCAGGATCTCGTTGAAGTTGCGGCGGATGAGCTGGCCGGCCACGGCCGCGTCGGCGCGCCAGTGGCTCACGGCGCGTCCCCCCTCAGGCGATGGCGCAGGGCCAGCGTGGCCAGCGCGGTGCTGATCGCGCCCACGATCGCCACGCCGGCGAGGCCCTCCCCGAAGGACGCGAGCGAGGCGCCGTCGATGATCGGCTCGCGCAGCCCGTTCGCGATCAGGCTCAGCGGGTTCCACGCCGCGATCGTCGCCGCCGGCTCCTGCATGAGCGTGCGGGGGAAGAACGCCGTGGACAGGAACAGGACCACGAACACGAGCGGGAACGTCCCCTGCACGAGGCCCGCGTTGCCGGCGCGCAGCGCGAGCGACGCCCCGAGCGCGCCGAAGGCCATCGCACTGAGCGCGAGCAGCACCATCAGCTGCGCGACGCCGAGCACGCCGCCCTCGATGCGGGCGCCGAAGACCAGGCCGATGGTCAGGAACCACGTGCCGATGAACACGCCGAGCGCCGCGTTGGCCGCCAGCCGTCCGGTCACGACCACCGCCCGGGCGATCGGCGCCGCGATCAGGCGGTCGATGAAGCCGCGCTCGATGTCGATCCCGAGCGCCATGCCGGTGCTCACGCCGGTGAGCATCGTGGCCTGGAGCATCGCCGCCGCGAGCTCGAAGTCGAGGAAGCCGTGCACGTCCGGGAAGCCGGGCAGGTCGGTCGCCCGGCCGGCCCCGCCCACGTTCACCGCCAGGAACAGCGACGGGAAGACGACGAGCGGCGCGAGGTAGCGCGGGTAGCGGAAGGTCTGGGCGAGCGAGCGGCGGGCGAGCGCGCCGGTGGCGCGGAGGTCGGCGATCAACGCGGCGTCGCGCCGCCGCCGCCGGCACCGGTCGTCGCCTCGGCCTCGGTCCTGCTCCCAGGGTCCGGTGCGTCGGGTGCGTCGCCGGCGCCGTCCGCCGCCTCCTCGACCGGATCGAGCGCGTGACCGGTCTTGGCGAGGAACACGTCGTCGAGCGTGGGGCGGCGGACCTCGAGCGAGTCGACCTGCAGGCCGGCGTCATCGAGCGCGCGCACGATCTCGGCCACGCCCGCGGTGCCGTTCTCGAGCGGCACGGCGAGCGCCCCGCTCGACGCCTTGTACGAGGTGCCGAAGCGGTTGAGCGTGTCGCAGGCCAGGGTCCAGTCGCCGGTGATCGTGACCTCCAGGCTCGGCCGCCCGATCTCCGCCTTCAGCGACTCCGGCGTGCCCTCGGCCACCATGCCGCCGCTGTCGATGATCCCCACGCGGTCGGCCAGCTGGTCGGCCTCCTCGAGGTACTGAGTGGTGAGGAAGACGGTCGTGCCCTCGTCGTTGAGCGCGCGGACCTCGTTCCAGATCGCGGCGCGGCTGGCTGGGTCGAGGCCGGTGGTGGGCTCGTCGAGGAACAGCACGCGCGGCTCGTGGATCAGGGCCATCGCCAGGTCGAGCCGGCGGCGCATCCCGCCGGAGTAGGTGCCCACGCGCCGCTCGGCGGCGTAGGAGAGCCCCACGCGCTCGATCAGCGAGTCGGCGCGCCGCTTGACCTCACCCCGCGGGACCGCGTGGAGCGCCGACTGGAGCTGCATCAGCTCGCGCCCGCTCATCAGCGGGTCGAGCGCGGCCTCCTGGAGCGCGACGCCGATCGAGCGGCGCACCTCGGAGGCCTCGCGCACCACGTCGTGGCCGGCCACCGTCGCGCTGCCGCCGGTCGGGCGCAGCAGCGTGGTGAGCATGCGCACGCTCGTCGTCTTCCCGGCGCCGTTCGGCCCCAGGAACGCGTAGATCTCGCCCTCGTCTACCTCGAGGTCTATTCCGCGAACGGCGAGGACTCCGCCAGAGAACTCCCTGGCGAGTCCGCTGGCGACGATTGCACCCATCCGGATGACTGTAATGAGCTGCCGCCGCTCGCCTTCTTCGGCCTGGCCGTCGCCCTCAGCCGTTTGGCCTCGGTGCCGGTGACCTTCTTGATCGTGACCCAGGTGTCGTAGAGGCCGAGCCGCGCGCGCAGCGTCGGACCGGTGATGCGCGTGCGGCCGCCCGAACCGAGCACGTCCGCGTAGACGATCCGGGGCGAGACGCCCGTCTTCACGATGTCCAGGCCGCGGAACGTGCCCTTCACGAAGCCGGACAGCCGCGACTGCATCTGCGACTGCGTGTAGACGAAGCGCCAGCGGTGGCGCGGCGAGGCGTCGTCGAACGGATCCTCCACGCCCTTCAGCCACGGCTTGGGCGCCGCGCCCACGAAGCTGTTCTCCACGTTCTCGGTGTGACCGCCGGAGGTGGAGAAGAAGTAGGTCACGGCCACCTCGCCGGCGTGGGTCACGACCTCACCGGCCGTGGAGCTGACCGCCGCGTTCGTGGAGGCGGCCTCGCCGGTCACGCCGCGGTAGACCTGCGAGCGGGTGTCGGGGTACTGGTCGAAGATCGGGCCGCCGCGGTCGGTGGTGAGCGCGTAGCTGCGGGCGGCGATCGCCTGCGCCTTCAGCGCCTCGGGGTGCCAGCTCGACGGCATCTCGCCGGCGATCACGCCGCGCACGTAGTTGTCGAGGCCCAGCGCGTTCACCACGGTCAGGCCGCCGGAGCCGCTCGGCCGCAGCTCGAGGTAGCTGCGCCAGCGCCCGTTCGCCACGCCGTTCATGCTCGTGCCCTGCCAGCGGATCGCGTTCCCGCGCACGCGCGCGAGGCCGCTGAAGCGCCCGACGCCCTTGATCTTCACCTTGGATCCCACGCGCGTGGCGGTGTAGGTCTTCCTCGGGTCGAGCGTGCTGCTGTTCACGCGCGTGGCGCCGTCGAAGCGGACGCTGCCACGGCCGTCGCCCAGCAGCACGCGGATCGTGCGCCCGCCCGCGTTGCCGATCTCGGTGTCCGTGTAGAAGTGCCCGAGGATCCGCTTGTAGTCCCAGCCGTTCTCGGCCGCCCCCTTGGCGCCGTACTGGCTCATGCCGATGCCGTGGCCCCAGCCGGCGCCGTCGGCGACCCAGCGGGTCTGGGCGTCGGCCTGTGCGGGTGCGACCGCGAGGGCCGCGAGCAGTGCTGTGAGGGGGATCAGCTTGCGTCGCATGGGAGCGCTGGTTCCACGGTAGCGCTGGAATCTCAACGCGGCGGAAGTACGGAAGTAGCGGCTTGGGTAGGGTCCTGGCATGGCTGCACGTAAGGCTTCGGACGTGTTCGTGGAGTGCCTCGAGGCGGAGGGCGTCCGCCACGTGTTCGGCATTCCCGGCGAGGAGACGCTCGACCTCAACGAATCGCTCGCCTCCTCGTCCATCGACTTCGTGCCGGTGCGCCATGAGCAGGGCGGCGCGTACATGGCCGACGTGTACGGGCGGCTGACCGGGCGGGCCGGCGTCTGCCTCGGGACGCTGGGCCCGGGCGCGATGAACCTGACCACCGCGGTGGCCGACGCGTTCCTCGACCGCGCACCGCTGGTCGCGCTCACCGGCCAGAGCGACCTCGAGCGCATGCACAAGGAGTCGCACCAGTACATCGACATCGTGGGCGTGATGCAGCCGATCACGAAGTGGAACGCGCGGCTCTCCGACGCGAACATCATCCCCGAGGTCGTGCGCAAGGCGTTCAAGGTGGCGGAGTCCGAGAAGCCGGGCGCGACGCACATCGAGCTGCCCGAGGACGTGATGGAGTCCGAGCTGGATGCCTCGCCGCTCGCGCGGCGCAAGCCGGTGCAGCCGGAGCCCGCCGCGCGCGAGCTGCTGAAGGCGGCCGATCTGATCCGTGGTGCGCTGCACCCCGTCGCGCTGGCGGGCAACGGCGTGATCCGAGCGGGCGCCTCGCCGGCGCTGCGCGAGTTCGTGCGGGCCACGGGGATCCCGGTCGCCGAGACGTTCATGGGCAAGGGCGTGATGGACGCCGCCGACGACAAGTTCCTCGGCTCCGTCGGGCTCCAGTCCGGCGACTACAGCATGGCCGGGTTCGACGAGGCCGACGTGGTGATCGCGATCGGCTTCGACCTGGTCGAGCACGCGCCGAAGCACTGGAACCCGGGGCGGGACAAGAAGATCGTGTGCATCGACTCGCTGCCCGCCGAGATCGACGAGTACTTCATCCCCGAGGTCGAGCTGGTGGGCGACATCTACCACGTTCTCTCGCGGCTCGGCGAGGAGTGCCGGCACGTGCCGCACTCGGGCGGGTCCGAGCGGCTGCGCGACGTGGTGATGGGGCGCTTCGAGGCGGCCAAGGACGACGACCACTTCCCGATGCAGCCGCCGCGGGCGCTGTACGAGATCCGGCGGGCCCTGCGGCGCGAGGACATCCTCATCTCGGACGTCGGGCTGCACAAGCTGTGGATCGGACGGATGTTCCCGGCGTACGAGCCGAACACCGTGCTGATCGCCAACGGGCTCGCGGGCATGGGCTTCGCGGTGCCGGCGGGGATCGCGGCGAAGCTGGTGCACCCGGATCGTGCCGTTGTCACGGTGAACGGCGACGGCGGGTTCCTGATGAACATGCAGGAGCTCGAGACGGCCAAGCGTCTCAAGACGCCGGTCGTGAACATCGTGTGGGAGAACCGGCAGTTCGGTTCGATCGTGTGGAAGCAGGACAAGAAGTTCGGGCGGCACTTCGGGGTGGACTTCACGAACCCCGACTTCGTGGCGCTGGCGGAGGCGTTCGGGCTGCCGGCGTGGCGGATAGGAGCGGTGGACGAGTTCGGCGAGCGGCTGCGTCATGCCCTTACGCTGGACGTGCCGTCGTTGATCGTGCTGCCCATCGACTACTCGCTTGACGTGGCTATCACCGAGGAGCTCGGGCAGGAGACTGTGGCGACATGAGCACATCAGCTTTGGCAGGGAACGAGCAGAAGGTCGTGGAGGGCGTGCGCAAGCAGCTCTACATCGGCGGGGAGTGGCGGGACGGGTCCGAGGGGGCCGTGCTGGAGGTCGAGGATCCGGCCACCGCCGAGCCGATCGCGGAGGTGGCCGACGGGACGGGCGACGACGCCGTCGCCGCCCTCGCCGCGGCGCACGAGACGCGCGACGAGTTCGCCGCGATGGCGCCGCGCGAGCGCGGGGAGATCCTGCGGCGTGCGTGGGAGCTGATCGAGGAGCGCAAGAGCGACCTCGCGCTGCTCATGACGCTCGAGATGGGCAAGTCCCTGAAGGAGTCCGAGGCCGAGATCACCTACGGCGGCGAGTTCTTCCGCTGGTTCGCGGAGGAGGCCGTGCGGATCGAGGGGCGTTACGCGACTGCGCCCAACGGGGCCGGGCGGCTCTTGACGATGAAGCAGCCGGTGGGGCCGTGCATCCTCATCACGCCCTGGAACTTCCCGCTCGCCATGGGCACGCGGAAGATCGGGCCCGCCGTGGCCGCCGGGTGCACGATGGTGATGAAGCCGGCGAAGCAGACGCCTCTGTCCATGCTCGCTCTGGCCGAGATCCTCGAGGAGGCCGGGCTGCCCGGTGGTGTGCTGAACGTGATCACGTCTTCTTCGTCGGGGTCCGTGATGGAGCCGCTGATCAAGGACTGGCGCGCGCGGAAGCTGTCCTTCACCGGGTCCACCGAGGTCGGGCGCAAGCTGATCGAGCAGAGCGCCGACCAGATCCTGAAGGTGTCGATGGAGCTCGGTGGCAACGCTCCGTTCCTCGTCTTCGACGACGCCGACGTGGACGACGCCGTGGCCGGTGCCGTCATCGCGAAGATGCGCAACATCGGCGAGGCGTGCACCGCGGCGAACCGCTTCCACGTGGCCGACTCCATCGCCGCCGAGTTCGCCGAGAAGCTGGCGAAGAAGCTCGATGGGATGAAGGTCGGGCGCGGGACCGAGGAGGGCGTGGAGGTCGGTCCGCTCATCGACGGGGACCAGCGCGACAAGGTCGCCGAGCTGGTCGAGGACGCGACGGGCAAGGGCGCGAACGTGCTGGTCGGCGGGAGCAAGCGCGACGGAGCCGGCTACTTCTTCGATCCGACCGTCCTGTCCGACGTGCCGCCCGAGGCTGAGCTGCTCAAGGAGGAGATCTTCGGCCCGGTGGCGCCGGTGGCGTCGTTCGAGTCCGAGGACGACGCGATCGAGGCGGC